>JAHFUJ010000020.1:0-3008 GCA_023265105.1 Acidobacteriota bacterium | reverse complement strand
GAAGCCTTTGGCGGCGCCCAGACGCCGGCGACCCCGCCCGCGCCCGCTTACCGGGCGCCGCGCACGTCGGACGGCAAACCCAACTTGAACGGCATTTGGCAGGTGCTCAGCACCGCCAATTGGGACCTCCTGTCTCATTCGGCGGAGGATGGGATTCCCGCCGGGCAGGGCGTGGTGGAAGGCGATGCGATCCCGTATCTGCCCGCGGCGCTGGCGACGAAGAAAGAGAACCTGGCCAAGCGGAAGACGGCCGATCCGGCAGCCAAGTGCTTCTTGCCCGGCGTGCCGCGCGCCACGTATATGCCGTTTCCATTCGCGATCGTGCAGACGCCGAAGTACGTCGCCATCACGTACGAGTTCGACCACGCCGTTCGCATCATCTACACCGATGGGAGTCCGCATCCGCCACCGCTCGATCTTTGGATGGGAGACTCGCGAGGCCGGTGGCAGGGCGACACGCTGGTGGTCGACGTGACCCATTTGAACGACGAGACCTGGCTCGACAACGCCGGGAACTACCACAGCGATGCGTTGCACGTCGTGGAGCGCTACACACCCATCGGTCCCGATGCCATCAACTACGAAGCCACCATTGAAGACCCGAAGGTGTTTGCGCGACCCTGGAAGATCACCATGCCCCTCTACCGGCGTCTGGAAAAAGGCGTTCAACTTCTGGAATACGAGTGCGCCGATTTTGTGTATCAGAGGGTCCTGGCGGGAAAGTGAACGACGCAGCTTTCAGCTTTCAGCTTTCAGCTGATAGCTGATAGCTGATAGCTGATAGCTACGGCAGTTAAGTGAACTTCGGAATAGGGGAACACGGAGGTTACTGGTGGGACATCGCGTCTTCCGGTCGATGACGATGGCGGCGGCGCTGGCCGCGCTGGTCGTGGGCTGGTCGTTGGCGCCGGGTGCCGGCGCTCAGACCCCGACGACAAGTCAGGCTCCGGCGGCGAAGGCCGGGCCTTACATTCCGCCGCGTACACCGGACGGCCAGCCCGACCTGCAGGGCATGTATGTCCCCAACGGGTTCGGGAACTTCGAAGCGCCGTTTGAAGCCGCGGCTGGTGGTGGTCGAGGCGGGCGAGGCCGGGGAAATCAGGCGGCGGCGCCGCCTGCGAATCAGGCGGAGACAGCCGCGAACGCACCGGCTGCCGCGAATGCACCGGCTGCCGCGAACGCGCCGGCTGCTGGGAACGCACCGGCCGCCGCGAACGCGCCCGCCGCCGGAGGCCGGGGCGGCAGAGGTGGAAATCAAAAGCCGATGGTTGTGGACCCTCCGGATGGGAAAATCCCTTTGCTGCCGTTAGCCTGGGCGAAAAGGGAAGAGATCATGCGCAACCAGACCAAACTGGAGTATCTCGACCCCCGCGTGAAATGTTTGGCGGCCGGAGTCCCACGCGCCAACCTGCCGATCCAGTTCAATACCTATCAGTTTCTCCAGATCCCTGGCTACGTGATCCTGATCTACGAGTGGGATCACATGTATCGCGTCATCCCGCTCGACGGCCGTCCGCATGTCAGCCCGAACATTCGCCTCTGGATGGGAGACTCGCGCGGCCGCTGGGAAGGAAATACGCTGGTCGTCGACGTGACCAATTTCACCGACAAGACCTGGTTGGGCGGGATCATGCAGCCCCCGGAGGGCGCGCCGGTCAAGACCTACACGAACGGGAGCGGGGCGTACCACACCGAGGCGCTGCATGTGGTCGAGCGCTTCACGCTCAAAGACGCGGACACGATTTCGTACGAAGCCACCATCGAGGACCCGAACGTGTTTTCGGCCCCTTGGACGATAGCCTTCGACGCCTTCAAGAGGGCCCCCAAGGATCACATGCTGTACGAATACGCGTGTTTCGAGGGCGATTTTCGGCACATTTCGCTTATGACGGGCATTGACATGTCAAAGGATGTAAAATAGGATTTCAATCAGTGAGGAGGCTTATCCGATGCGAACTAGACTAGCCGTCGCGATGGCAGGTGTCGGGGTATTGCTGGCCGCGGGACCGGTGTTGGCACATCACGCGTTTGCGGCTGAATTCGACGTGAACCAGCCGATCACGTTGCGCGGAACGGTCACCAAAATGGAGTGGACCAATCCCCACTCCTGGATTCGCATGGACGTGAAGGGCGCGGACGGCACGGTGAAGAATTGGGCGATCGAGTGCGGTCCCCCCAACAACCTGTTGAGGCAGGGGTTCAGCAAGACGAGCGTGCCGGCTGGAACAGAGCTCGTCGTCGAGGGGTACAAGGCCAAGAACGGGTCGTCGATGGCCAACGGCCGCGACGTCACGTTCTCGGATGGAAGAAAGGTGTTTGTGGGCACGGCGGCGGCGGCACCCGCGGCCCCTGCGGCCCCGTACTAGGACCTCAGGAGAGGTGAGCCGCGCCGATCGAGGCGCGGCTCATCACCGTTTTCCACCCCGCGACTTCGACCGCCTCGTCAACTCACCAGCCACCGACGACTATCGCGGCTATTACCACGGCTCAGCGACGGATCGTCCGCCGTCAGGCTGCTGGACGGCATCGGCCGCTGCCAACCGGGTCGGGCGCCGGAACGCGCGTCTCCGGTTCGTACCCTTCGCTTCCCGCGGCGATCATCGGCTGGCTTCAACTTGGGGCAATGCACGGCAAGCGCCGCCGGTGGCAATGCGAGCGCCACGGATCGTGGGGTGCAGGATCGCCGCGATAAGAACCTTTTTCACTCTCGCGGGGCCCCACCCCCGCTCGCCGTGGCCGCAGGCGCTCGCCGCGCGTTGGCAAATCAAGTCCGGTCGCCCTTCCACGGTTGGCCGCGCCCGATGCCGTCCACCAGCCGGGTCCCGCGCAGTGGTCGTGCCGAACGGCAGCGGCCGTCTGAACGCGTCGCCGCATGCCCGTTCCGGAAGTCGGGCGAAGCGATGCCTCGCGCCGACTCCGGTCCGCGTGATCCGTGGTGTTTCGGATAAGCAAGACCGGTGCATGCCGCGACGTGGACGTCCTCCGCATCAGCTGGTAGTCGGCGCGGG
>JAHFUJ010000212.1:1773-8160 GCA_023265105.1 Acidobacteriota bacterium | reverse complement strand
TTGCCGATGTGCGCGCCCTCGACGACCGTGGTAATCACGTTGTGCTTCGGGTACAAATGGATGTCGTTGGTATTGATCAACACGATGTCGGCTTCCTTGCCGGGCGTCAACGTGCCGACCTTATGCGCAACACCGCAGCACTCGGCACCTCGAATCGTGGCCGATTCCAGCATGTCCCTGGTCGTCGCTTCGGGAGGCGGGTTCGGATTGCCGTTGGCGCGCTCTCGCATGATCGCCCCTCGGTGGAGCGCATACATCACGTGCATCTCGGTGAACATATCGATGGCATAGGTCGCGGGATCGTCGTTGCTGAAACCGGGGCGCAAGCCGAGATTGAGCCAATCCTGGTATGCCGGAAGCCCGTTGTTCGATCCGCCGCCCGCATACTGCGAGTCGATCCGCGGACAGACATTCACCTTCGCACCATGATCGACAATGGCGCGCATGTTCGTCGCTGGATACCCGCGGGCATGATTGTAGCTTTCCTTGCCGTTGTAAGCGCCGCTGGCATACAGGCTAGGAAGAGTCGGCGATGATGCACCTCCCGTGAAGGCCGGATCAGGATTCGCCAACTGCCCGACGCCCTCCATCGTGATCCACAGGTCGAGGTCGCGCCGCGCCTTGAATGCCGCCGGGTCGGGCGAGAACATCATCCGCAGCGTGACCAATTGGTCATCAGAGGAGCAGTATTTCTGCTTGAGGCGATAGAGATCTTGCGGCCATTGCTGGTCCCAGGGCCCGTTGCGCGGGGAGCCCGAAGCGTGGACACCGCGGATACCGGCATCGAACAGCGCCTGGATGGCCGCGTCGGAATGCGCGCTCGATCGCGCGTTATGCGAGTTGTCGCACACGGTCGTGATACCTGCATTGATGCACACCAGCATGGTCATCAACGTGCCGATGTACATGTCCTGGGGACGATAGGCGACCGCCATCGTCGCATGCATCACCGTCATGTAGTTGTGCGTCGGGTTCGGCGGGACGCTAATCTGGTTGGACACGATGCGCGGGAGCTGACCCTGCCACGAGTGAATATGAGGGTCGCAGAATCCGGGGATGAGGATCATGTCCTTCGCGTCAACGACGACGGCCTTTCCGCCCTGTGCCGCGGCGCTCAGGTCGCGCCCGATGGCGGCGATCTTCTTGCCCTCGATCAGCACGTCAGCCTGCGCGAAGTTGCCGACGGCCGAATCCATGCTGACCACGGTACCGCCCTTGAGGAGGATGCGCCGCTCGCGGTCTGCATTGGCGCGCTTGAGACGATCGAGCGTTCTGGCGTCCTCACTCGACTGGGCAACCGCCGTCGCGCTGGACAACAGCGGCATGACGCCGCCGATCGCCGCCGCCGCCGAACCCCGCTTGAGGAAATCACGTCGCGACGTGCTACAAGTAGGCTTTTTCATGATTGGCCCCCAAAGAGAAAATGATGGTTGTCGAGCGACGAGTGCGGGCGTAACGCCGACCAAGCCGCGCGTGCACTGAATACGCTTAACCGTCCTGTCTGTCAAGTGGTGGAACAGTGGTGGTGGAACAGTGGTGGAAAAGTGTGAGCAAGAAGGGGGATTGCGCCTGGCTTGCCGGAATGTTAATCTCCATCAAAATTCGTTCCGGTGCTGCAGGTCATGACGTGAGGCACCAGGGTGTTGCAGAAGGAGGAGAGTAATGGCGCGAACGAGTGCTTTGGTCTTTGGTCTGAGCGTCATCCTGTGTGCGCTGCTGCTGCCAGGGGCGGCGTCGGCGCAGCAGACGACGGCGAGCGGGATCGCGGGGGTCGCCAGAGATTCCTCGGGGGCGGTGCTGCCCGGCGTCACGGTGGAAGCGACCAGTGCGGCCCTGATCGAGAAGGTCCGCACCGTCGTCAGCGACAGCGAGGGCCGGTACAACATCGTCGATCTGCGCCCCGGCACGTACGTCGTCAGCTTCACGCTGGCCGGCTTTAGCACCTTCAAGCGGGAGGGCATCGAGTTGACGGCGGGGTTCACGGCGACGGTGAACGCGGACATGAAGGTCGGGGCGCTCGAGGAGACGGTCACGGTCACGGGCGCGGCCCCGCTGGTCGACACGACGAACGCCCGCAAGCAGACCGTGGTCTCACGTGACCTGCTCAACGTGCTGCCGAGTAGTGTGAAGGCCTTGAATCAGATCGTGACGCTCACCGCCGGGTTCCGCGGCAACGAAGGCTTCGACATCACCGGTGGCTACACCGGGCAGACCGGCGGCACGTATCATGGCAAGGCTGGCACCAACGTCACGATTGACGGCATGGGGATCCAGCATGCGTATGGGAACACCGGCTACTTTGCCAACCAGGAAATCGCGCAGGAAACGGTGCTCTCGACGAGCGGGATCTCGGCCGATACCAACGCCGACGGCCCCGTGATCAACGTGGTGCCCAAGGAGGGCGGTAACACCTTCTCAGGCAGCGTGTCCGGCCTCTACTCGGGCTCGGGCCTGGCGAGCGACAACTTGACCGACGACCTGCGTGCCCGCGGCCTCACGACCTTTACCACGGTCAGGCATATCTACGATACGGGTGTGACCCTGGGCGGCCCAATCATGCAGGATCGACTGTGGTTCTTCGGCTCTGCTCGGCAATTGGGCCACGAGCGCCAGACCTCCGGCAAGTTCTACAACCTGACGCAAGGCACGCCGTTCTATAACCCCGACCCCAGTCGGCCGTGGTACGGTCATGAGTGGACCGAGTCCAAGGCCGTGCGGGTGACGTGGAAGGCGACGGAGAGAAACAAGATCAATTTCTTCGGCGATCCCCAACGAGGCTGCCGTTGCCCGTTTGTGGGGCTTGGGTCAATTGCGGCGCCGGAAGCGGGTTTTAAAGATCGCCTTGTACCATTCGGGTTGTATCAAGTCACCTGGAACGCGCCGGTCACCAACAGGCTGCTGCTCGAGGCCGGCGTGGCGCGCGTGGATGGCAGTTGGCCGACGTACAGGCTGCCTGAAGTGAGCCGCAACGATATTGCGATTACGGAACAGTCGACCGGCGTGCAGTACAACTCGGGTCTGACCTACCGCTCCCGCCAGGGGATTCCGCGCATCTCTCAGCGCTTCGCCGTGTCCTACGTCACTGGGACCCATGCCTTCAAGACAGGGTTCCTCCTGGAAGAGAGCTTCGTCGGTCTCGGCACGGAATCTGGCAACTTCAACGTGAATTACGGGTTCAACAATCGGGTGCCGGTCAGCGTCACCCAGTGGGCGACCCCGTATCTCGAAAAGGACCAGAACAAGGATTTTGGGTTCTTCGCCCAGGATCAGTGGACGGTCAAGCGCCTGACGGTCACCTACGGCGCGCGGTTCCAGTACTTCCAGGGGTACATCCCGGCCCAGCATGTGGATGCCACGCCCAATGGCTGGGTACCGGCGCGTGACTTCGCGGAGCTGAACAACGTGCCCCTATGGAAGGACGTCGATCCGCGGGTAGGCGCCGCGTACGACCTGTTCGGCGACGGCCGGACGGCGCTCAAAGTGGCGCTGGGGCGGTACGTGGCCAAGACCGGGAGCGGGATCACGCAGAACAACAATCCGATGTCCACCTCCATCAACTCGGTCAATCGCTCGTGGGCCGACACCAACGGGAATTTCGTCCCGGACTGCGACCTGGCGAACCGGGGCGCGAACGGCGAGTGCGGGGCCGTGAACAATCAGAACTTCGGGGGACTCAACGCCACCATCCACTATGCCGACGATGCGATTCATGGCTCGGGCCGCCGCGGCTACAACTGGGATTTCACGGCCGAAGTGCAACACCAGCTCCGTCCCGGAGTGTCGATGACCGGCGGCTATTATCGCAACTGGTATGGCAGCTTCCTCACCACCGACAATTCGTTGGTGACCTCCGCGGACTTCGATTCGTACTGCATCACGGCGCCGAGTGATTCCCGACTGCCCAACGGCGGCGGATATCAGGTCTGCGGTCTGGCCGACGTCTCGCTGGCGAAGTTCGGCCAGGTCAACAGCGCGGTGACGCAGGCATCGAACTTCGGGAAGCAGCAGCAACGCAATGACTTCTTCAACGTCACCATCAACACGCGGCTCAGCTCGGGCATCCAGTTCGGCGGCGGCATGGACACCGGGCGCACGGTCAACGACGTCTGCTACAAGGTCGATTCTCCCGGCGCCGCGGCCGGCAGCCTCCCCGGCGTCTCGGCCACCCCGACACCGTTTACCGACACGACGATTAACGGCCAACGAATCTGCCGAGTCGTCACCCCGTTCAAGGCTCAGACGCAGCTGAAGGGCTTCGGCAGCTACACCTTTCCGTACGACGTCCTCGTGAGCGCCGTCTTCCAGAACATCTCGGGGCCGCAAATTACGGCGAGCTATGCGGCGCCCACCTCAATCATCGCGCCGTCGCTCGGCCGCAATCTGGCGGCCTGCGGCACGCGAGCCGTGTGCACGTCCACCGCCACGGTTCCCCTGATTGCCCCGCAGACGCTGTTCGAAGGCCGGTACACGCGACTGGACCTGCGCGTGGCCAAGCGGCTGCAGCTGACGCAACGGGTCCGCCTGACGGGGAATTTCAACGTCTACAACCTGTTCAACGGCAGTGCCATTCAGACGGAAAACCTCAATTACGGCTCCCTGTGGCTCCAGCCCTCGCTGACCGAGGACGGCCGCATGGTCCAGTTCAGCGCCAACCTGACCTTCTGAAGAACGACATCATGCCAAAGAAAAAATCCGAGTCTCGGCGTGGATTTCTGAAGGGGAGCCTCGGGGTCATCGCCGGCGCAACGGGAGCGCGATTCCTTCCCAGCGGGGTCGCGGCCCAACAAACCACCGCGGGCGCTGCAACGCTTCAACGCCTCACCAGCGCGAACGGGCGACCCATTCTGCTCAAGGACGGCATGGTCCTGAGCATGGATCGACAAGTCGGCGACTTCGAGAAAGCCGACGTCCTCATCCAGGGAAAGAAGATTGTGTCGGTCGGTCCCAATCTGGCGGCGCCGGCCCAAGCCGTCGTGGTCAACGCCGCGGGCATGATCGTCATGCCTGGCATGATCGACACCCACCATCACCAGTATCAGACGATCCTTCGGAGCATCCTTGCCGACGGAATCCTCCCCCGTACGCAGCCGCCGCCCAAGAACAACTACAACTCCGTCATCGGGGGGATTTTTACTCCGGCCTACCTCCCGGAGGACGCGCACGTCGCGGAACTGCTGTCGTCGTTGAGCCAGATCAATGACGGCGTCACGACGACGGTCGACACCTCGCAGGTGCAGCTGACGCCGGCGCACACCGATGCCTGCATTGCCGGCCTGAAGGAGTCGGGACGCCGGGCGTTGTTCGTGTACGCAGCCGGCGGTCAAAATGCCGCCGCCAGATTTGGCCCGGAACTCGAGCGGCTGCGAAAGCAGTACTTCTCATCCGACGATCAGTTGTTGACGCTGGCCTCGGGCGGGGGAAACGCGGAGCAGTCCAAGCTCGCGCGTTCGCTTGGCGCGCCAATCGTCACCCACAACGGCGGAACGACGACACTGCCCAATCCGGAGCTGATGGGCCCGGACAACGAATACATTCATTGCACGCGGCTGGACGAAGACGGATGGAAGAAGATCGCGGATACCGGCGGGAAGGTGTCGATCGCTCCGGCCATCGAGATGCAGATGCAGCACGGGCTCCCGCCGTTTCAACAGGCGATCGATCACGGGATCCAGCCCAGTTTGAGCGTGGACGTCGAATGCAACATGACCGCCGATTTCTTCACGATCATGCGCGCGGCGTTCACCGTCCAGCGGGCCCTGGCCAACGAGCGCATCCTCAAGGGCGACCCGAATGCGCCCGCGCTCGTCACCTGCCGCGAGGTGATCGGGTTTGCGACGATGGCGGGGGCCCTGACAGCCCACGTGGATTCCAAGGTTGGTTCACTCACTCCGGGCAAGGAAGCCGACATTGTTGTGCTGGCGACGGATCGGATCAACACCTTCCCGTTGAACAATGTGCCCGGTGCCATCGTCACGCTGATGGATACCAGCAACGTGGAGCACGTGTTCATCGCCGGCAAGGTCATGAAATGGCAGGGCAAGCTTGTCGGCGTCGATCTGAACCGCCTTCGGCTGCAGGCCGAGAAATCGCGCGACGGCCTCCTGGCGCGGACGAAATTTCCCCGGGACCTCTTCGGATCGTGCTGTATTGGCTAATCAGCTGTCAGCTGTCAGCTGTCAGCTGTCAGTGCTGAGAGCGTGTGAAGAAATCACGCTAAACGCAGAGGCCGCCGAGACCGCAGAGAAAAATCCTAAGAAGAATCCTCTGCGAGCTCAGCGCGCTCTGCATTCAAACGTGGCATTTTTTCACAAGCTCTGAGCTGAGCTGACAGCTGATAGCTGACAGCTGATAGCTATTCGTCTCGTCTCCTCCTTGACACTGTTTGCG
>JAHFUJ010000212.1:0-1763 GCA_023265105.1 Acidobacteriota bacterium | reverse complement strand
CTGTATTGGCTAATCAGCTTTCAGCTGTCAGCTATCAGTGCTGAGAGCTGAGAGCCTGTGAAGAAATCGCAAACCGCCGAGACCGCGGAGACCGCGGAGAAGAAAATTCTAAGGATTCTCGGCGAACTCTGCGTGCTCTGCGGTAAAACGTCGCATTCTTTCACAGGCTCTGAGAGCTGAGCTGATAGCTGACAGCTGACAGCTGATAGCTATTCGTCTCGTCTCCTCCTTGACACTGTTTGCGACGCAGATATACTGTCACGGTTTTTCATGTTTCAAGAGGAGGCCGGCGATGTCTGGCAATCGCCTAACCGGCGGCAGAGTCGATGTGTCCGGACCGCGGGCGGACGCCGGAGCCCAAGAGCGCCCGTCTCGGCGCGACTTCCTTATTAAGGCGGGCGCGGCGGGGCTCGCCGGCACTGCCATCGCCGGCCTTGCCGGCACCAGCGCGTCGGGGCAACTCGCCGGTCTCCGCTCGGCCACGCCGAGGGAGCTCCAGAACTTAGTCGGCGACGGCCGCAGACGCCGCATCCTGCTGCGGGGGGGCGTCGTGCTGAGTCTCGACCCGCGCGTGGGCGACTTCGAGAAGGCGGACGTGCTGATCGACGGGAAGACGATCGCGCAGATCGCACCAAACATCGCCGCCGGCGACGCCGAAGTGGTCGATTGCTCGGGCACGATCGTGATGCCCGGCTTCATCACAACACACCATCATCAGTACGAGACGCTGGGGCGCAGCATCATTGCGGACGGCCGTCTGAACGGCGAATTCCCCGAGGAAACCTATTTCTCGGTGGTGCAGGCCATCTGGACGGCGGGTCGACTCGTCGATCCGATGGACCCGAACAAGGTTCTCTGGGATTTGGGGCGTGTGCCGTACGATCCCGAGGATTGCTACATCTCGGAGCTCGTCGCGTGTCTGAGCGAGATCAGCGAGGGTATCACGTGCGGCACCGACATTTCGCAGGCCTCGCATACGCCGGCGCACACCGACGCGATGATCAAGGGACTGATGGACTCGGGCCGCCGGATGGTCTTCGTCTACACCGCTGGAATGGACCGGAGCGCCGAAGGCTTCCCATACGAATTCCCGGGGGCGATGAACGACACGACGAAGGGAATCGGCCGGATCGCGAAAACCTACTTCAGTTCGAAAGACCAGTTGGTCACGCTTGGCTGTTGGAGCAATCCCACGCCGGCGTTCCAGGGCGCCAACTACACAGGATGGCAGCTTACGCGGTCCTTCGGCGCGCTCATCAATAGCCACGGTAATGGCGCCGCAATCATTCCCGCGAGCGCCGACCCGCGGAATGGCACCGACTGGTCCGACGTCACGTTCGTCCACTGCACGCGTTGGCAGGATGAACCGCTGGCGCAGATCGGCCCGGGGTCGGCCGGCTACCCGAACAAGAGCGACTCCAAACGGTGGGAGATCTGGCGCGACCGCGGCGCGCACGTGTCCATCGCCAACCTCATCGAGATGGAGATGGGGCACGGCATGCCGCCGTTTCAGCAGGCGCTCAATCATGGGATCCTGCCGAGCCTGAGCCCCGACGTCGACACGGACATGACAACTGATCCGTTCTCGCTGATGCGGGGTGCCTTCTGCCTGCAGCGCGCGCTGGCCAACGATCTCGCGTTCAAGGAGAGCAATCCCGGGAATCTGCCGATCCCGCAACTGCTCACGTCGCGTCAGTGCATCGAGATGGCGACGATTGCGGGGGCGGCAGCGAACCGGATTCTGGACAAAGTCGGGACGCTCA
>JAHFUJ010000211.1 GCA_023265105.1 Acidobacteriota bacterium | reverse complement strand
AGGAACACCGTCATCGCGCCGATGTCCATCGCGTGCGTCCCGATCCAGAGGCAGTGGCTCGCGATCCGCTGGAGCTCGCAGAGGATGGTCCGCACGTACCGGGCGCGGCGCGGCACCTCGAGCGACATCAGCTTTTCCACCGTCTCGCAGTAGCCGACGTTGTTGGTCGCCGCCGCGACGTAGTCCATCCGGTCGGTGAGCAGGATAATCTGCGTCCAGTTGCGGTTCTCGCTCAGCTTCTCGATCCCGCGATGGAGATAGCCAATCACGACGTCGGCATCGACCACCTTCTCGCCATCGAGCCGCAACACGACCCGCAGCACGCCGTGCGTGCTCGGATGTTGCGGCCCCATGTTCAGCACCAGCTCGTTGGTGTCGAACATCGCGCCGTGATGAACTGTGGGTGTCTCCATGAAGAACTCGGTGCAGCAAATTTTCGATCTTCAATCTGGTAATTGTCGATTTATTGAGTGATTGAATCGTCAAATAAATTGACAATTACCCGATCGACAATCGAAAATGCCACAACTATTCGATATCCGCCTCGTCCCTTGCCTGCCGCAATTTCAACCAATCGATTGGATTCTCCATCAGCAGCTCGCCCGGACCTTCGAGCGGGTAGTCTTTGCGCTCCGGATGGCCCTGCCAGTCTTCCGGCATCAAGATGCGCCGGCGGTCGGGATGTCCCGTGAAGTTGACCCCGAACATGTCGAACACTTCGCGCTCGAGCCAGTTGGCCGACGGCCAGATGCCGGTCACCGACGGCACCGGCTGGTCATCGGCCGCTCTCACCTTCACACGGACGCGATGGCGATGTCTGGTCGAATACAAACAGTAAACGACGTCGAAGCGCTCCGCCCGCGGGGGCCAGTCGGTGGCCGTGACATCCGAGCACATGTCGAACGACGCGTCAGCCGCGTCCCGCAGGTGCCGAGCGACCTCGAGAAGGCGCGCCACCGGAACGACGATCGTCCAGTCGCCGACCCAGTAACTGATCTGCGACACGCTGCCGGCAATCGCCGACTGCAGCGCCGCGATGAAGACCGGCGGCGCCTGGTCGGCCGGCGGCGGCGGATCGGGCGGTCCCGAGGGCGGCGCGACCTTGGGCGCGTCAGCCATTTAGACCCATTCGAGCGCGCCCTTTTGCCACGCGTAGTAGTAGCCGACGACCAGAATGAAGATGAACACGATCATTTCAATCAAGCCGAACAGCAGCAGCTTGTTGAAGATGACCGCCCAGGGAAACATGAAGACCGTCTCCACGTCGAAGATGACGAACAGCATCGCCACCAGGTAATAGCGGATGCTGTAGCGATCGCGCGCGTCGGTCGCCGGCTCGATGCCGCACTCGTACGGCTCGAGCTTCACCTTGTTGTACTTCTCCGAATGGATCAGGCTCGAAAAGACGAGCGTGAACAGCGCGAACCCGGTCGCGACCACGACGAACATGGCGATGGGGACGTAGTCTGAAAGCATCAAGATGATGTAGGCCGCGCAAGAACAGGCGCGACGTGCAGAAAAGCCGTTGGTTTATAACACGCGCCCTGTGGGGTGTCAAGAAACCGGCTTGGCGGCGCGGCGAGCCGCCGATTCCCGCAACCCATAGATTGCAAACCAGTTTTGTCGCGTCTCTGCTTGACGCTGTCAAAAACCGAGACCTATACTGTTCTGGTGATCAAACGACGTGTGTTCGCCGCAGGGGTTCTGCTCTTCGCGTTCACGCTGAGCGGGCCGGCACGCCCACTCGCGCAGGCCATTGCCCGGTCGATGTACGTGAGCGCGCTCGACGAGACCGGCGCTCCGGCGCCGGATCTGGGCCCGTCCGATTTCGTCGTCCGCGAGGATAACGTCGCGCGCGAAGTGCTGCGCGTCGCCCCGGCCGACGCGCCGATGCAGGTGGCCGTGATCGTCGACAACAGCGAGGCGGCGGGCGATCACATTGCCGACATTCGCCGCGCGCTGGCCGACTTCGTCGATCTGATGACCGCGCCGTCGGCCACGGGCCGGAACAACGACCTGGCGATCGTCACCGTCGGCGAGCGACCGACCATCCTGGCCGATTTCACGCGGGACCGCGCGCAACTGCAGAAGGGCGTCAATCGAATCTTCGCCCAGTCGAGGAGCGCCGCGTACCTGCTCCAGGGGTTGATTGAAGTGAGCCACGGCCTCAAAAAGCGGGAGGCCCAACGTCCGGTCATCGTCGCGATCACGGCCGAGGGTCCCGAGTACAGCTCGCGTTATTTCGAACAGGTGCTGGCGCCGCTTCGCGAGGCAGGCGCCCAGTTTCATGCCCTCGTGCTGGGCCCGCCAAGCAACGACATCGGCGACGAGGCGCACAACCGCGCCGTCGTCCTCGATGAGGGCACACGCACGAGCGGGGGGCGGTACGAGAATCTGCTCGCGAGCACGGCGCTGCCGGCCACGCTGAAACGGCTGGCGGCCGAGCTGACGCACCAGTACCTTGTGACGTACGCGCGGCCGCAGTCGCTGATTCCACCCGAACATGTCACTGTGCGCGCGGCCCGGCCCGGCCTGACCGCGCGCGGTACGCTGATCAACGATCAGCGAGAACAAGGACGACCGTGACCTACTCCGCCGCATGCGCCGGGCTGTTATCCGTTGCGGCGCTTGCCGCGTCGATCGAGCTCCTCGCCGCGCCGGCAAGGCAAACACCGCCGGCTCAGAACCCGCCTGGACAGGCGGCCCAGCAGACCCGCCAGGGACCGGCGTTCCGCACCGGCGTCGAGCTCGTGTCGCTCAACGTCACGGTGACCGACGCCAGCGCGCACTACGTCAGCGACCTGCAGCGGGACGATTTCAGCGTGTTTGAAGACGGCGTCAAACAAGACGTCACCTTCTTCAGCCGGACGAACCTGCCGATTGCGCTCTCGCTGCTGATCGACACGAGCGCCAGCATGGAAACCAAGCTCGCGACGGCGCAGGAAGCGGCCGCCGGGTTCGCGCGCCGCCTTCGGTCGCAGGATCTCGCCGAAGTGATCGACTTCGACAGCCGCGTCCTCATTCTGCAGAACTTCACGAGCAACGTGGCCGATCTCGAGCAGGCGATTCGCAAGACCTCGGCGGGCGGCTCCACGTCCCTGTACAACGCCGTCTACATTGCGCTGAAGGATCTCAAGAAGATCGTCGCGAAAAACACCGAAGAGATCCGCCGCGAGGCCATCGTCCTGCTCTCCGACGGCGAGGACACCTCCAGCCTGCTGCCGTTTGAAGAAGTGCTCGACCTGGCGAAGCGGTCCGAGACGGCCATGTACTCGATTGGGCTGCGACCGAGCGAAGGACCGAGCACGATGACCAAGGGGTTCAAGGAGGCCGAGTTCGTGCTCCGCCAGCTGGCGCAGGAAACGGGCGGACGCGCCTTCTTCCCGAGCCAGGTGGCGGATCTCGCCAGCGTCTACGGCCAGATTTCCGATGAGCTTTCGAGCCAATACACGGTCGGCTACACATCGCACAACCCGCGGCGCGACGGCGGCTGGCGCCGCGTAGTCGTGCGAATGAACCGGCCCAACGTGACGGCACGAACCAAGCAGGGCTATTTCGCGCCCACGTCGCGTTAGGATCCGAAGAGATCACGGTAAACGCAGAGGCCGCCGAGAGCGCAGAGAAGAATTATTCAAGAAGAATTCTCGGCGTGCTCTGCGTGCTCTGCGTTCAAACGTCGTATCGGACTTATGAACTTTGTGCCCCTTGCCTTGTACGCCGTGGCGCTGGTCGCGTACGCGTGGCACTTTGCGCGGCGCCACGCGGCGGCCGGTCGATCGGCCACGACCTGTCTCGTCGCGGCCGTGCTGGCACACGCCTTCGTCATCGGCATGCAGACGATGGAAGTCGGCCAGGTGCCGGTGGCGGGCGCGACCTCCGCGATCTCGACGTTCGTGTGGCTGTTGGCGCTCGCCTATCTGTTCACCGAGATGACGACCGACGAGCGCGCGATGGGCGTGTTCATTCTGCCGTTGCTCGTCGCGCTGCAGGCCATCCCCGCGCTCACGCCGAGCGCCGAAATCCGCTCGGCGGTCCTGCAGGGGCCGCTGTTCGGGGTGCACGTGTTGTCGCTGCTGTTCGCTTACGCGAGCTTCGGGCTCGCCTGCGTCATCGGCATCACCTACGTCCTGCTGTTCAAGGAAATCAAGGCGAAGCACCTCGGGTTTTTCTACGCGCGGCTGCCCTCGCTCCAGATCCTCGATCGGATGAACCAGCGGGCCATCGTCATCGGCTGGGCCTTTCTCACGATCGGGATGATCGTCGGCGGCGTCTGGGCGGCCCAGGCGCGCGGCTACGCGGCAGGCGATCCGCGGGTGCAGGCGATGTCGCTGCAGGATCCGAAGATCTTCGTCGCGCTCGTCTGCTGGGCGGTGTACTCGTTCGAGCTGTTCGCGGCGCGACGGATCGGCTGGGGCGGCCGGCGCGCCGCCTATCTGTCGGCCGTCGGATTCGCGATCGTCCTGCTGAATTTCGTGCCGATCAGCTATTTCTTGACCAAGAGTCATAACTTTTGAAGCCGCGCGTGGCGTCCGCCTTCAGGCGGACCAGGTCCGGCTCAAGCCGGCCGCCACGACCAGGTTTATGCATCTGCTGCTTGTCGGCGTCAGTCACCGGACCGCTCCCGTTGAGCTGCGCGAGCGCCTCGATTTCCAGGCGCGCGGCGTCGAGCTGGCGCTGCAGACGCTGGCGGCCCGCGGATCGACCCGCGAGGCGGTCGTACTCTCGACCTGCAACCGCGCGGAAGTGTATGCCGCGTGCGACGAGCTCGGCCACGCGCGGGCCGATCTCGTGAGCTTCGTCAGCGATTTCCACGCCGTCGATCGCGCCCTCGTGGCGCCGCACGTGTACGACCTCTCGGGGCTCGACGCGGCGCGGCATCTGTTCCGCGTCGCGGCCGGCCTCGACTCGCTCGTCATCGGCGAGCCGCAGATCCTCGGTCAGGTGAAGGACGCCCACACGGCCGCCAGCGACGTGCAGACGGCGGGCCCGGTCCTCAATCGCCTCTTCCATGCCTCGTTCGCCGTCGGCAAACGCGTCCGCACCGAGACCGGTCTCGGGTCGGGGACCGTCTCGGTCGGCTACGCGGCCGTCGCGCTGGCGAGAAAAATCTTCGGCGATCTGAAGGGCCGCACCGTCCTCGTCGTCGGCGCCGGCGAAATGGGCAAACTGACCGCCGCGCACATGAAGTCGCAGGGTGTGCAGCACGTGACGATTGTCAGCCGGACGATGGCGCACGCCGCGCGCACGGCGGAGGCGATCGGCGGCGCCACCGCGGCGCCGTGGGAGGACATGGACGGGGCGCTCGGCGCGAGCGACATCGTGATCACCGCGACGGGCGCGGCGGCGCCGATCCTCACCAAGGCGCGCATCGAAGCCGTCATGCGGCCGCGGCGCAACCGCCCGCTGTTCATCATCGACATCGCGGTGCCGCGCGACGTCGAACCGGCGGCGGGCGAAATCGAGCAGGTGTTTCTCTACAATATCGACGATCTGCAGACTACGGTGCGCGTGAACCTCGCGCGGCGCACCAGCGAAGTCGCCCGCGCCGAAGCCATCGTCGGCGAGGAGCTCGAGAAATTCGGCGCGTGGTTCCGCTCGCGCGGCGCGATCCCGACCGTCGTCGCGCTGCGCCACCGCTTCGAGACCATCCGGCGCTCGGAGCTCGAGCGGCTCGATTTCAAACTGTCGGCGCTGCCGCCCGACGCGCGCGCGCGTGTCGACGAAATCACCCGTCTCCTCGTCGAGAAGCTGTTGCTGACGCCCACCGAGCAGCTCAAGTCGCTTGGCGACGCCGAAACAGTCGGCGCCTACGCCGAAGCGCTCACGCGCCTGTTCGGCCTGGTCCACCAGCAGGCCGACGAAGACACGGAAGACGCTCCTGAACGCGAGCCGACGAGCGCACGACCGTCGGCTGGCTCGGGGCGCCCGGAGCTTGTGGAGCGGCGCGTCGAGCCATTCTCCCGGTCGAAAAACCGCGGGCCGCGCTGAACCGGCGAACCGGCGTGCGCACATTTCACGAGCTGCGACTCGGCACGCGAGGCAGTCAGCTCGCCTTGTGGCAGGCGAACGAGGTCGCCTCGCGCCTCGCCGACGCTGACGGCCCCCGCTGTCGCATCGTGATCATCAAAACGTCGGGTGATCGGCTCGCCGACGCGCCGCTGTCGGACGTCGGAGGCAAGCGGTTGTTCGTGAAAGAGATCGAAGAGGCGCTTCTGCGGAACGAGATCGATCTGGCCGTGCACAGCAGCAAGGACATGCCGGCGGTGCTGCCCGAGGGCCTGGCCATTGCCGGCGTGCTGCCGCGCGAAGATCCGCGCGACGCCGTGGTGTTGCCGATTTCGAAGGTCCGGCTGAAGCCGGACGCCACGCGAATGGAAGATGATGTCCCCGTGGCGGCCGGCGCACTCGTGGCGTCCGGCGCACTCGTGGCGTCCGGCTTTAGCCGGACCCTACCGTCACTCGCCGATCTCGTCGCCGAGCTCGGGCCCGCGCCGTCGATCGGGACCGGAAGCGTGCGCCGCGTGGCGCAGCTGATGCGCCTGTTGCCGGGCGCACGGTTCACGCCAATCCGCGGCAACCTCGACACGCGGCTCAGAAAACTCGACGCCGGCGAGTACGAGGCGCTCGTCCTGGCCTCCGCCGGACTGCGGCGTCTCGGGTTCGCCTCGCGCATCTCGCTGGCCCTTCCCTCCAGCGCGTGCGTGCCGGCGCCGGGTCAGGGGATTGTGGCGATCGAAATCCGCGAGGGCGACGACGAGGTCCGCTACGCGGTGGCGAGGATCGACGATGCGGCGGCCGGCGCGGCACTCGACGCCGAGCGAGCCGTGGTCGCCGCGCTTGGCGGCGGCTGCCAGACGCCCATCGGCGCGCTCGCGTCGCCGCTCGACGAAGCGACCCTCGAGCTGGTCGCGGTGGTCGTGGCGCTCGACGGCAGCCGCGCGGTCGGCGGGACCGTGCGCGGGCCGCGACGCGAGGCGGCGGCGATCGGCACGCGCCTGGGCGCCCAGCTCATCGCCGACGGCGCGGGCGAGATTCTGGCCGACGCTCGCCGTCAACAGTCGCCCTTGATCGGCCGACAGTCGGCCGCCATGATCGACGACTGACGTCTACTGACTTCTGACTACTGACTACTGACTACTGACTTCTGACCGAAATGCCCAGCATCGTTTACCTCATCGGCGCCGGCCCGGGCGATCCCGGC
The DNA here is from genome assembly GCA_023265105.1 of Acidobacteriota bacterium. Classification (GTDB taxonomy): domain Bacteria; phylum Acidobacteriota; class Vicinamibacteria; order Vicinamibacterales; family CAVVIG01; genus JAHFUJ01. The sequence continues at coordinate 1,010 of JAHFUJ010000211.1, read as the reverse complement.
CTCATCACCGTGCGCGGGATGCACTGCCTGGCCGCGGCCGATGTGGTGTTGTACGACCGTCTCGTCCACCCGCGCCTGCTGCGCCACGCACGTCCGGACGCGGAAAAAATCGAGGTGGGCCTCGCCGCGCCGCAGCCGCTCGAGCAGGAAGCGATCTGCTACCTGCTCGCGGAGAAAGCGCGCGAAGGGAAGACGGTCGCGCGGTTGAAGTGGGGCGATCCGTTCGTGTTCGATCGCGGTGGAGCCGAGGCGCTGTTCCTGCACGAGCAGGGAGTGCGCTTCGAGGTCGTGCCCGGAGTCCCGGCCGGCATCGGCGTGCCGAGCTACGCGGGCATCCCGATCACGTACCCCGGCGGCGGCGACACGCTGACGTTCGTCCGCGGCCACGAGGACGAAGGCAAGACGCGCGCGTCGGTGGACTGGACGAGCCTCGCGCGCCTCGACGGGACGATTGTCTGCTACGTCGGACCGCAGCAGCTCCCGCACATCCTGGGCGCGCTGCTGTCGCACGGACGGCCCGCCGGGGATTCGGCGGCGCTCGTCTACAACGGCACGCTGCCGACGCAGGAAACGCTGCTCGGTTCGCTCGAAGAGATCGCGCGCACGGTGAAGCACTCCGCCGACCGCCGGCCGGCCATTCTGATTGTCGGCCGGGTGGCGGCGCTCCGCGAGCACCTGCGCTGGTTCGACGCGCGGCCGCTGTTCGGCAAGCGCATTCTCGTGACGCGCCCGCGCGAGCAGGCCGGCGAGTTCATCGAGCTCCTCGAGTCGATGGGCGCCGAGGCGGTCGAGGCGCCGATGATCCGAATCGCGCCGCCGGAGGACTATGGTCCGCTCGACGCGGCGTGCGCGCGCGCCGACACGTTCGATTGGATCATCTTCTCGAGCGTGAACGCCGTCGACACGTTCATCGAGCGGCTGCTGCGCACGCCGCACGACCTGCGCGCGCTCGCCGGCGTCAGGCTGTGCGCCGTCGGTCCGGCAACCGCCGAGCGGCTGGCGCACCACGG
>JAHFUJ010000019.1:28721-34198 GCA_023265105.1 Acidobacteriota bacterium | reverse complement strand
GCTCCGGCGCGAAGCGCTCGGGCGGCGTGCCGTCGAGCGTGTTGCCGTCCTCCTCGGTCGTCATCTGCGCGACGATCGGCAAATCGGACACGCTTCGCACGGCGTCGAGCGCCGCGCCGATTTCGTTGAGGTCCCGAAACGTCTCGAGGATGACCAGATCCACGCCGCCGTCGACGAGCGCCTGTGCTTGCTCGCGGAAGTACTCGCGCGCTTCATCGACGCCGGTCTTGCCCCACGGTTCGATGCGAATGCCCAGCGGGCCAATCGATCCGGCGACCCACGCGTCCTCGCCCGCTGCGAGCCGTGCAATCCGCGCCCCTTGCGCGTTGATCGCGTGCAGCTTGTCGGCGAGGCCGAACGAGCCGAGCTTGATGCGGTTGGCGCCGAACGTGTTGGTCTCGACGATGTCGGCGCCCGCGCGGACGTATTCCTGGTGGACTTCGGCGACGAGATCGGGCCGGGTCAGGTTGAGCGCGTCGAAGCTCTTGTTGATGAAGACGCCCTTGGCGTACAGCATCGTGCCCATGGCGCCGTCACAGACCAGGACGCGGTTGGCGAGGGCTTCGAGCACAGACTGTGGCATTGGGTAGTTGGGTAATTGGGTAATCTGGTAATTGGGTTATTGCTGAAACTGGTAATTGGCTTATTGCTGAACGCTGACGGCTGAGAGCTGAGGGCCATAGCTTTCAGCCTTCAGCTTTCAGCCTTCAGCCTTCAGCCATCAGCTATCAGCTCTCGACTCTCAGCAAATTACCAAATTACCAGATTACCAAATTTCCAGATTCAGGTATCCAGTCTTTCACAGCGCAGCGTGTCCGCGTTGATGAGCACATACGACGTGGTCACGACGTCGAGGCCGATCGACCGGACGCTCTGGCGCAGCGAGTCGGTGAACTCGTGATGGTGGCCGAACAGGTGCAGCCGCGGACGCATCGCCGCGAGCACGTCGTTGATCACCGTCTTGCCCGAGTCGATGCGCCGGCCGGCCGGATAAAACGGGCGCGGCGCCTCGTGCGTCAGGAACACGTCGACCTTCGTCAGCGCTTTGCAGGCCAGCACCTCTTCGCGCACGAAGTGGCGCCGTTTGTCGTCGCGGCTCTTCCCCAGCTTGATCGACGCCGCCGTCCCTTTGCGTCCCTTCGACGGCGGGAGCGCGGCGGCTGGCGTGTGGTACCAGCTCGGCGCGAAGGTGCCGCCGAGCGCCGCGACGCGCCACGGGCCCACCAGGTGCGGACCGCCGTTGGCCAGATAGTGCAGCGTCGGCGCCGACGGACGACCGGCCTGCGCCGCGGCGACCACGTCGAAGTCTTCGTTGTTGCCTTTGATCCAGTAGAGCGGCGCGACCGGCGCGAAGTACTTCCCGTCGTTGCTGGCGACGTCACCGACCGAAATCCACAGCGGCACGTCCCCATGGCGCTTCATGATCTCGTTGACGGCATCGAATTCGCCGTGGATATCGCCTAACGCGCCAATGTGCATGTCGTGGAGTCGGGATTTGGGATTGGGGATTTGGGATTTGTCAGGCCCGAATCCCGAGCCCCGAATCCCGAATCCCGATCAGGCGCGTGCCGGCGCCGTAGTGGATGCCGGCACGAGCAGGTCCTCCTTGTCCCAGATGGAGTCGTCCTTGCTGTACACGGAATAGCCGATAAGTAGAGGATGAAGGACCGCCATTTGCTCTCAGTTTACCCGGCCCGCTAAGATCGTGTAAATCGGCCGCGCGAGCCTATAAAGATGCAGGGCGAGAAGTTTCTCTCCGCCGAGCAGTTGCTGCTCACGACACTGGTCGTCAAGCTCGCCGTCGTGGCGGCCTTGGCGACCATGCTGGTGCGGTACCGGCGATTCCGGCACATCCTGATCTTCGAGCGCCGGGCCTGGCCCGATCGCCTGACGTTCGCCCTCGGCCTCGGCATCCCGCTGGCCGTGGGCGTCGTGTCACGGCTGCTGCTGCAATACGCCGCCGCCGATCTGACGCTCGAAGGCGCGTTCCTCGCGGGGCTGATCGCCGGTCCGTACGCCGGCGCCACGGTCGGCCTCCTGGTGGGCGTTCCGCCGCTCGGCAACGGCGAATTCATCGCGCTCCCCTTTGCGGTCGGCTGCGGGTTCGCGGGCGGCGGGCTGCGCGAGCTCTGTCCGAAGGAAGCGATTTGGCATTTCTCGCCGTTCGTCTTCACCAGTCTGCCCCGGCGCGCGTGGCAGATGCTGCGCAGCGTGCAGGTGGACTGGCAGGTCGTGCTGCTGCTGGCGCCGATCGCGCTCGAGCTGTTGCGACAGCTCCTCGGTGCGCGCTGGAGCGCGCATCATCGCTTGTTCTATCTCGGGCCGACCTCGCCGTGGATGATGACGGTCGTCCTGCTCGCGACGGTGCTGGCCGTGGCGACGCCGATCAAGATCTGGAACAACGCGCGGATCGAGCATCGGCTGCAGGAGCAGGAAAAGCTGCTGCTCGCGGCCAAGATCGAAGCGCTCGCGAGCCAGATCAGCCCCCATTTTCTTTTCAACACGCTCGCGTCGATCTCCTCGCTCGTCCGGACGGAGCCGGAAACCGCCCGTATGCTGATTATCAAGCTCTCCGGGCTCTTGCGCCGGCTGATGCGCAGCACGGATCACTTCGTGACGCTGCGCGAAGAGCTCGAATCGATCGACGAGTATCTCGACATCGAGGTCGTGCGGTTTGGGCCGCAGCTCAAGGTGGCCAAGGAGATCAGCGCCGACACGCTCGACGTCATCGTCCCGAGCATGATCCTCCAGCCGCTCGTCGAGAACTCGATCAAGCACGGCCTGGAGCGCAAGGTCGGCGAAGGCCGGATTACGATCAAAACGAGGCTGCGCGCCGGCCACGCCATCATCGAGGTCCACGACGATGGGGTCGGGATGACGGAAGATCGGCTGGAACACGCACTGGGGGGCGGCATCGGGTTGAGCAACGTCAACGAACGGCTGCGCACGATTTACGGCGCCAATTACCAGTTGAAGCTCCAGAGCGTGCCCGGCGCGGGCACCTGCGCCAGCGTGGAAATTCCCGAGCTGACCGTCCTCGAACGCGTGACGGCGTAATATGGAGCTACGAGCGCTCGTGGTCGACGACGAGCAACTGGCGCGGGACGAGCTGGGCTATCTGCTCGGACAGATCGGCGGGGTCGAAGTCGTCGGCCAGGCCGGCAACGGCGTCGAGGCGCTGACCGCCGTGGACCGGTTGCGCCCCGAGGTGGTGTTTCTCGACGTGCAGATGCCGGGCCTGACGGGCTTCGAAGTGGCGCGGCGGATGCTCGACAGCCGCGCGACCGCGCACATCATCTTCGTCACCGCCTACGACCGGCACGCGATCGAGGCGTTCGAGGTGAACGCGATCGACTATCTGCTCAAGCCAGTCGATCCGGCGCGGCTCGAGGTGGCCGTCGAGCGCGCGCGGCGCCGGGTGACGAGCGACCGGCCGCTGAATGAGCAACTGGAGAAGATTGTTCAGATCGTCACGGAACGACAGAGCCGGCGCGAGCGGCTCGCGATCAAGGTGGGCGAACGATTCCTGCTGGTGCAGGCCGAGGACGTCATCTACGCGTCGCTGGCCGACGACAGCATCACCGTGGTCACCGGCCAGCATACGGGGACGTCGAACTACCGGACGCTCGACGAGCTCCAGGCACGCCTCGATGCGAGCGTGTTCTGGCGCGTGCATCGATCGCATCTGGTGAACATCAACAAGATTAAGGAGATTGTGCCTTGGTTCAGCCGGAATTACATCCTGAGGATGAAGGACACCAAGTCGACGGAAATCCCGGTGAGCCGCACGCAGACGCGGCGGTTGCGGGAGTATCTGAAGCTGTAGCGGCGGACGCCGCTGGTTTGCCGCTGGCGCTGGCGACCGATGCCGCGCCGGCGTGGACCGAATCGCCGGCCGTCGTTGGGGCGGCGGTGCCGATCGACGTCGGTCTCGCCAGCCCGAGCCTGCGCCTGGCGCAGGTGAAGGAAGAGCTTATCGCCTGGGTGAAGACGCTCGTGTCGGCCGCGGTCTACGCGATCCTCATCGTCACGTTTGGATTCCAGGTGGCGCGCGTCGAGGGGCAGAGCATGGCGCCGACGCTCGAAGATCAGGATCGGCTCATCGTTAACAAGCTGGTGTACCGGATTGGCGAGCCGCGCCGCGGCGACATCGTCATGCTGTACTACCCGCTCAATCCCGAGAAGTCGTTCGTCAAGCGGGTGATTGCCGAAGAGGGCGACACGGTGCGCATCGTCGACGGCCGCGTGTACGTGAACGACATTCCGCTGCGCGACGATTACGTATCGGCCGAGTTCCGCAGCCATGACGACTGGGGTCCGCAGGTGATCCCCGAGGGGTACGACTTCGTGATGGGCGACCATCGCAACAACAGCTCCGACAGCCGGCACTGGGGCATGGTGCCGAAGCGGTACATCATCGGCAAGGTCCAGATCCGGTGGTGGCCGGTGCCCACGGCGCGGGTGTTCTAGGGAAGGGATTAGGGATTAGGGATTAGGGATTAGGGATTGGGGATTAGGGATTGGGGATTGGGGATTTGTCACTGTGGGATTCGTGAGCGCTCAACACGCGGTCCGCGCCTCGGCCCCAATCCCTAATCCCCAATCCCCAATCCCTTCCGATCGCTACTCCGCCGTCGCTTCCGTCCTGCTCCGCGTCCTCTTCCTCAACCTCGGCGTCGCGCTCGCCAAGATTGCGTTCGGCTACGCGAGCGGCGCCATCAGCATTCTCTCGGACGGCTTTCATTCGTTGACCGACGCGGCGTCCAATGTCGTCGGTCTGGTCGGCGTCCGCGCCGCCGGCCGCCCACCCGACGACGACCACCCATACGGGCATCGCAAGTACGAAACGGTTGCCGCGGCTGCCGTCACGATCTTCCTGCTGCTCGTGATGCTCGAGGTCCTGCGCAACGCCTTTAATCACCTGAGCGGCCGCGCGGCGCTGCCAGAGATTTCGCTGGCGAGCTTCGCCGTCATGCTCGTCACCGTCGGCGTCAATCTGTTTGTCATCCGGTACGAGTCGCGCGCAGCCGGACGGCTGGCCAGCGAGGTACTGCTGGCCGACGCCCTGCAGACGCGCGGCGACGTGTGGAGCTCGGTGACCGTGATTGCGGCGCTGGCGGGCGCGCGCTCGGGGCTGCCGATCCTCGATCCGCTGGCCGCGCTGGTCGTCGCCGTCTTCATCGGGTACGCCGGGTATCAGATTGCCCGCGCCACCACGGCGATCCTGAGCGATCGGATCGTGATCTCGGATGCCGATCTCGAGCGCGTCGTCATGACCGTACCCGGCGTGATCGGCTGTCATCACATTCGCACGCGCGGCTCGGCGGATCATGTGTTTCTCGATCTGCACGTGTGGCTGCCGGCCGCCATGCCGCTGACCGATGCGCACGATCTGTCGCATGTCGTCAAAGATCGGCTGATGGCGCGCTACCCGCAAATCGCCGACGCGATCATCCACATCGAACCGCCGCCACAGA
>JAHFUJ010000019.1:26506-28621 GCA_023265105.1 Acidobacteriota bacterium | reverse complement strand
CTGCCGGCCGCCATGCCGCTGACCGATGCGCACGATCTGTCGCATGTCGTCAAAGATCGGCTGATGGCGCGCTACCCGCAAATCGCCGACGCGATCATCCACATCGAACCGCCGCCACAGACCGGCGCTACCCAGGAGTAAAGCTCTACCACGGAGGGAACGGCACGTACGAACGGAGGTCACGGTCGTACATTGGTGAGATCCGTGTCCTCCGGCGTCTTCTCCGTGTTCTCTGTGGTAGCGCTTTTAGTACCCGGCCTCCTTGTCGACGAGGTTCAGTAGCGGTTGGCCGGCTTCGAAACGCCGGAGGTTGTCGGCGAACAGCTCGACGAGCGGCGTCCAGTAGTCCTGCATCGTGCCCGAGGTGTGCGGCGTGACGATGACGTTCGGCAGGTCCCAATACGGGCTGCCGGGCTCCAGCGGCTCGTGGGTAAACACATCGAGCGCCGCCCCGCCGAGGTGTCCGCTTTGGAGCGCCTCGATCAGCGCCTCGTCGTCGACGAGCCGACCGCGGCCGACGTTGACCAGCCATGCGCCTTGCTTCATCGCCGCCACCTCCCCGCGGCCAATGAGCCGGTGGGTCGCGCCGGTCAGCGGGGCGGTGAGGACGACGACGTCGCTTCGCGCGAGCAGGTCGTGGAGGCGATCGGGCGGCAGCACTTCGTCGACGCCGTCGGGCGGCGGTTGCCCGACGCGCCGCCGAATCGCGGAGATCCGCAGGCCGAACGGCGCGGCCAGCCGCGCCACTTCGAGCCCGATCGAGCCGAGGCCCACGATGCCCATCCGCAGTCCCTTCAGCGCGCGAATCGATCCGCTTTCTTCGAGCACGTTCTGCGCCCACTGATGCGCCACCTGATGGCGAAGGGCCGTGTGGAGCTGCCGCGCGAGCGCGAGAGTCACGGCGAGCACATGTTCGGCAATCGCGCGGGCACGAATGCCGCGCGCGCTGGTGATCACGACCGGGCTGGCGATCATCTCGGGGTACAGCAGGTGGCCGACGCCGACGGCTGGGCACTGCACCCACCGCAGGCGCGTCAGCGACGCAAACAAGTCGCGGTCGACAAACGGGGTGAACGCCACGTCCGCGTCGGGCAACAGGCGGCGAAGGGTCTCGCGATCCCAGGCCTCGACGACCGTGTGCTGCGGAAACGCGCGGCGAAGGTTCTCGACCGAGGCGCGCGGAATGACCCACACGGTGGCAGGACTGATGACCCCTACGAGGACGACCATAGAATTTAAGGATCTAGGGATCTAAGGATTTAAGGATCTAAGGATTTAGGGATTTGAGGATTTGGAAAGGGCGCGCTTGAAATCCAAAAATCCTCAAATCCTTACATCCTCAAGTCCTTACATCCTTACATCCTTAAATCCTTACATCCTTAAATCCTCACATCCTTAAATTCGCCTATACGTCCCCGATCGTCCGCCCTTCTTCAACACGAGCCGGATGTCTCCGATCACCATGGACCGGTCGACCGCCTTGACCATGTCGTAGATGGTGAGCGCCGCCACGGCGACGGCCGTTAGCGCCTCCATCTCGACGCCGGTCCGCGCGGTCGTGCGGACGCGTGATTCGATCGTGTATCCCCGCGCGGTCGGCGTGAGATCGACCTGTACGCTCGACAGCGGCAATGGATGGCACAACGGGATGAGCGCGGCGGTCTGCTTTGCCGCCATGATGCCGGCGAGCCGCGCCGCCTGCAGCGGATCGCCCTTCTTGACCGCGCCCGTTCGCACGAGCCGCCGCGCCTCGCGCGACATGGCGATCGATCCGCGCGCGACCGCCTCGCGATCGGTGACCGGCTTGTCGCCGACGTCAACCATCTTGACCCGCCCACGGGCATCAATGTGAGAGAGCGTGCGTTTATTCCTCATCGGCCTCGCCTCGCGCCAAATAGAACGACAGGCTCTCGAGAGAGACCGTCAGGTCGACGCTCTTCAGCTTCACGCCGGACGGCACTTCAAGCGTCTCCGGCGAGAAATTCAAGATCGCCTTGATGCCCGACGCGACCACGAGGTTGATGACGTGCTGCGCCGAGGGGGCGGGCACGGCGATGACGGCAATGCCGATGCCGTCGCGGCGCGCGATCTTCTTGAGATCGTGAATGTCGTGAA
>JAHFUJ010000019.1:0-26406 GCA_023265105.1 Acidobacteriota bacterium | reverse complement strand
TTGATGCCCGACGCGACCACGAGGTTGATGACGTGCTGCGCCGAGGGGGCGGGCACGGCGATGACGGCAATGCCGATGCCGTCGCGGCGCGCGATCTTCTTGAGATCGTGAATGTCGTGAATCGGCACGCCGCCGCGCGATTGCTGTCCCACTTTCGTGCTGAGCGTATCGAACAAGGCGGCGATCTCGAAGCCTTCCTTGCGGAACCCGGCATAGTCGGCGAGCGCGAGGCCGAGATTGCCGGCGCCCATGATGGCGACGCGCAGCTTTCTGTCGAGGCCCAGAATCTCTCGGAGGTGCCGCTTCAGATCGCGCACGTAGTAGCCGACGCCGCGGACGCCGAACTCGCCGAAGTAGGCGAGGTCTTTGCGGATCTGAGCCGCGTTCAAGTGGAACTGCTCGGCGAGCGCCCGAGAGGAAATCGTGCCGACGCCGGCCCCGTCGAGCACGTTCAGGCACCGCAGGTAGAGCGACAGGCGATTGGTGGTGAGCTCGGAGACTTGATCGGCGCCTGGCTTGCCGGCGGTGGTCCGGGCCGGGGCTTTGTTCGAGGTTTTCACAAGCTCGGGCCGATTGTAACAAAAACGCCGTGCTAATATCCGCTCGATGGCTACTCCTGCCCCACAGCCCGGGTTCCAGCCGTACGTCGCGGCCTCCCAGTCGCCCGCGGAGTTCACGCTCAAGGCGATCGTGATCGGCGCGTTGTTCGGCCTCCTCTTCGGCGCCTCGACGGTGTACCTCGGATTGCGCGCCGGCCTGACGGTCAGCGCCTCGATTCCGATCGCCGTGCTCGCCATCTCGGTGCTCAAGCGGCTCGGCGGCTCGACCATCCTCGAGAACAACATCGTCCAGACGATCGGATCGGCCGGCGAGTCGGTGGCGGGCGGCGTCGTGTTCACAATTCCAGCGCTCATTTTCTTGGCGCCGTACGGCCCCACCTACTTCAGCTATTACCGGATCACGATGCTCGCCTTCGCCGGCGGCATTCTCGGCGTGCTGATGATGGTGCCGCTCCGCCGCGCGCTCATCGTCAAGGAGCACGGGCTGCTGCCGTATCCGGAAGGGACGGCGTGCGCCGACGTGCTCATCGCGGGAGAACGAGGCGGCGCGCTCGCCCGGACCGTGTTCCAGGGACTCGGCATCGGCGCCTTGTGGAAATCGCTGTCGTGGATCGTTCAGATCTTCCGGACGGCGATCGGCTACACCATGGCGCGGGCGAGCTTCTTCCCTAACGCCACGCTGGACGTCGACATCTCGCCCGAGTACATGGGCGTCGGCTACGTGATTGGCCCGCGCATCGCGGGCGTGATGTTCGCGGGCGGCGTGCTGTCGTGGATGGTGCTCCTGCCGCTGCTGTCGATTCTCGGCAACTACATGCCGGGACCGTTGCCGCCGGTGCCGGCGAGCGGCCTCCGGATCTCGGAAATGACGGCGCGGCAACTCTGGAGCGCGTACATTCGCTACACGGGCGCCGGCGCCGTCCTGGCCGCCGGCATTATCACGCTGGTCCGCACCGTCCCGACGATCGTGTCCTCGTTTCGCGAGAGCGTGAAGGACTTCGGGGCCGGACGAACGCAGGCGTCGAAGATCCGGACCGAGCGCGACATCCCGCTGATGGTCGTGCTGGGCGGCTCGCTCCTGCTCGCCTTGTTTCTGGCGGTCGCCCCGAATCTGCCGACGCAAGGCAACTTCCTCGCGTCGATCCTCGTCGTGATCTTCGGGTTCTTTTTCGTCACGGTCTCCTCGCGCATCACCGGTCTCATCGGATCGTCGTCGAATCCGATTTCAGGAATGACGATCGCGACGCTGATTCTTACCTGCACGATCTTCGTCGCCTTGGGCTGGACCGGCGACTTCTACGCGCCGATCGCGATTTCCATCGGCGCGGTGGTGTGCATCGCGGCCGCCAATGCCGGCGCGACGTCTCAGGATCTCAAGACCGGCTACATGGTCGGCGCGACCCCCGTGTATCAGCAGACGGGCCTCGTGATCGGTGTCGTGACGTCGTCGTTCGTCATCGGCATGACGACGCTGTACCTGCACCGGGTGATCGGCATCGGCTCGGCGTCGCTGCCGGCGCCCCAGGCGACGCTGATGGCGACGATCATCAAGGGGCTGCTCAGCCAGAACTTGCCGTGGGGCCTGGTCCTGGTCGGCGTCTTCATCTCGGTGACGCTCGAGTTGTGCGGCATCCATTCGCTGTCGTTCGCCGTTGGATCGTACTTGCCGATCGCCACGACCGCGCCGATTTTCGCCGGCGGGCTGGTGCGCGCGTGGGTCGAGAAGCGGACGGGGCGGACCGAAGAATCGGAGGTCGGCGCCGGCACCCTCTTCAGCTCGGGGCTGATTGCCGGCGGGTCGCTCGCCGGGATTCTTTATGCGGTGCTCTTCGGCCGAAATATCATTGAGGAGGCGGAAGGCGTGCAGGGGATCGTGCCGTTCCTCCATGAAGGCACGTCCGGGACGATCGCGGGCGCCCTGCTGTTTCTGGCGCTGGCACTGGTGCTCGCCCGCGCGGCGCAAAGAAAAATAATGTAGCGCCCGCGGCCCGCGCGAGGATAGCGAGTCTTCGAGCGCCGCAGCGCGAGCGAGTGGGGGTGGGGCCCCACGAGCATAAGAAAATGTCTGCACGAATCGTTGCGGTAGTGGTCGCGGCCCTCAGTATTGGTTTGTCGGCGCAGCCGCCGGCACGCCGCGCTACCAACATCCCGGCGCTGGTGGCCTATCCCGGGTTCTACCATCAGCGGCAAATCATCGTCGTCGGCAAGGTCGCCACTCAGGACAACGGCGAGCTTCGCGTGGCCGACGATGCCGGATCGATCCGCGTCGTGTCGAAGGACGGCGCCCCAGACGGCCTCGACGAAATCCGCGGCGAATTCTGGGACATCGGCCGCATGAAGCCGGACGATCCGCGGCTGGCCGGCTACGACCTCAAGCAAACGTTTCACGTCGATCCCGAGGGCGCGTGGCCGCGGACCGGCGAGGTGACCGCGATTATCGCGACCGCCGTGTCGGCGGCGTCGTCGCCGCCCGCCCCGTCGATCCGGGCGATCGTGCTCAACCCCTCGCGCTATCTCGAAGAGAAGGTCACGGTCACCGGACAGTTCGCCGGGCGGAATCTTTTTGGAGACCTGGCGGATGCGCCGGCGAAAGGCCGGTACGATTTCGTCATTCGCTCAACCGACGCGGCGCTCTGGGTGAGCGGCGCTCGGCCGAGAGGCAAGGGGTTCGATCTGTCGATCGACGCGCGCATCGACACGGGGCGGTGGCTCGAGGTGACCGGCGTCGTGCGGCAGGGACGCGGCCTGCAGTGGCTGGAGGTCGGCGCGGACGGTATTCGGCTTGGCAAGGCGCCGACCGAACCAGCGCCCGCCGAACCGGAGCCGTCGATGCGCGTGCCGGCGGCGCCTCCGCCCGAGGTCGTGTTCAGCGCGCCGACGCAGGAAGAAACCGACGTCTCGCTGACGACGACGGTGCGGATTCAGTTCTCGCGAGACATCGATCAGGCGACCTTCAGGGGCCGCATCCGCGCGCGCTATCTTGACGCGCAGACCCTCGAGCGCGGGGAGCCGACGACTCCGGCGGCCGACTTCGCGATCGAATATGGCGCCGCGAACCGCGTGCTCGAGCTGAAGTTCACCAAGCCGCTCGAACGTTTCCGCACGATCAATATCGACCTGCTCGACGGGATTCTCGGGACCGACCGGCAGCCGCTCAGACCCTGGACACTGACCTTCGCTCTTGGTGGGTCTTGATCGCAAGGCTAAAGTCTTGCGCCACGACTTATTACGTGGTGTCCGGCTTTAGCCGGACCTCCCACGACTTAGTACGTAGCGTCCGGCTTTAGCCGGACCTCCCAGAATGCAATCACCAGATTACTAGATCACCAGATCACCAAATTCCGCGTCAGCTCCCAACCGGTCCGAGCGCGAGCAGCGCGACCATCCGCTCGCGCACGCGTGCGATGAGCGCAGCGCGGTCGTCGAGCGCGAAGCCGGCGGTTTCGATCGGCTCGCCGACGCGGATGCTGACGGTGACCGGCCGGATGATCGCGCTGCCCTTGCGCATGGCGTCGCGTCCGCCCTGGACGGCGATGGGCACGATCGGGGCCTGTGCTTTGATCGCCATGATGAAGCCGCCCTTCTTGAACGGGAGCAGCTCGGCCGTACGGCTGCGCGTCCCTTCGGGAAAAATCAGAAACGAATTGCCGGACCGGATCGAGGCCGCGCCCGCTTCGATGGATCGCAGCGCCGCTTCCTTGTTCCGGCGATCGACCGGAATGAAACCGCCAAGCCGGAAGCCGCGGGCGAGAATCGGGATCGCGTTGATCTCGGCCTTGAACAGAATGTGCATCCGCGGGTGCAGCGCGGCAAAGAGCAGCGGCGGGTCGACGTTGCTTTGGTGGTTGGCGCAGTAGACCGCCGCGCGGCCGAGCGGCAGATGCTCGGCGCCCGCGACGCGGTAGCGGATACCCGACAGCGCGAGGCCCAGACGGACGCCGCCGTGACCGAGCACGTACAGGAGACCCTGCCATCCGACCGCGACGGCAAGCAGCATCCCGATCGGCCCGAGAATCGCCACGTAAAGGGAAACGGCGAGGTAGGTCGCAGCGGACCGGAGAGCGGCGATGAGCAACACCGAGCGGGATGATAAACGAAAAGCCCACCGGGTGCTCTCGCCTCCCGACGGGCTCTGGCTACTGGCTACTGACTACTGACTACTGACTACTTCTGACTACGACGCCCGTACGGCCCGCCGGTTCGACGCGGCCGCGGCGACACGCGGGGCGGCCTTGACCACCTTGGCGCGGGCGGTCGTCCGGGCGTTGGCCATGAAGCAGCGCTCGAGCGCGCGCTCGACCCGCGCCTCGATGGCCGGCGCCGACTCGCGCATCACTTCCGACACTTCGGAGACGATCAGAAACTTCGCCCGATCGAGCATGCGCTTCTCGCGGAACGAGAGGCTCTTCGACTTGGCGAGGAACGTGAGGCTTTTGAGCACATCGGCGACGTCGTAGATCGAGCCGCTGCGCATCTTCTCCGAGTTGTCCTTGAAGCGCCCCTTCCAGTTCTGGTGGTTGTCGATCTTGCCGTCGCCGAGCAGTCCGAACAGCCGCTCGACTTCCTGGTCGCCGATCGCGCGACGCAGGCCGACACCGTCGACGTTGCTCACGGGCACGAGCACGGAAGTGTCGTTGGCCACGATACGAAGGTGATAGAACCCGCACGTGGTCCCCAGAATGGTCTTATCTTCGATCCGCTCCACGATCCCAAGACCATGATTCGGGTAAATGACCTTGTCGCCCACTTCAAATGTCACGATTCCCCCTGTTAGGAAGCGTAGTATGGAAGGCCGAGAACGTCACCGGCAGTCCTGTCAGTATAGCGCACCTGGCCGGCGGATACAACGAGAAATGGCCAGAAACTCCAACCTTTCGCGCACTTTCGCCCGAGCGACGCCGCCTCCCCGGTGGACCTAAGTCGCTCTATCCTGTGAGGTTGCCGGTGAATGCCACTCGGGCTGCCGACCCTCAGTCGGCCGTCGAGGCGAAGGATGACCTGGCGGTTCCCGCGGTCCCGCGAGCTGACGCACGAGACATTGCGCTCGGCGGCGTCGGCAGCACCGGAAACCTCTCCACCAGAATGATCGACGAACTGCGGACCTAGATTAATCCAGCCCGGCTTTCATCCGCGCGTCACGGTCTGCGTCGCCGAGCGCATCGGTCGTACCGGCCGGCTGCGGCCGGAGCGGTGCAAACCGCAATATACTGATCGTTCGAAGCGTACTTCACCTCCGCCGCCGGAGTGGTGAAACTGGCAGACGCGCGGGACTCAAAATCCCGTGGGGGTCACCCCCCGTGAGGGTTCGATTCCCTCCTCCGGCACCAGATAACCTATTCTAGCTGCTGGACTTCTCGATCTGACCGATCGCCGTCTCCACAATATCTCCACGAAATTTTTCGGAAACGGGTTGTTCGAGCAATCGAATCGCGCTCCCGATCGCCGCCGGACTCAAGTGCATATAGCGCTGCGACGTCGAAAGATCCTTGTGTCCAGCCAGCTCCTGAATTGCGCAGACCGGCGCGCCCCGCATCGCCAGATGTGAACAGAAGTACCGACTTGACCCTTCCACGCCGACCGCTGAACGCAGAGCTGGCGTTTGATGAGATCAATGTCGGTCCACTCGAGTGCGACCATCTCGCCGGATCGCAATCTGGCTTCCCCACCCAACAGCACGATGCCGAATGCAGGCGACGTGGCAAACACATCGCGTCGTACGTGACAGGTCGCCGTGAGTAGTTTCACGCGTCTTGGGTCGTCGTCAGCCTCTAAATCGGGGAGAACATTCGCCACACGGCGACATCACTGACCCATCGTCATTGTTGGGCCGGTCCCCAACAGTAAGAGCGGGCGGCGACCTGAGCGATCCGAACGTCTGTCGCTTCCAGAGGACTTCCAATTCGAAACTGTCCTTCATGCGGGACACAAGAAAGCACATGCCTGACGACCCGCGCCCTCACCTGTTCGGCTTGCCGCTTGTTCCGGTTACTACTTGTCTGCCTCATCAGCGTCCTTGATTGATTATACCCAAAATGGGATACTTGTCTTGTGCGGCGTGTCCTGGCGACCGACGAGAGGCCGTTGCATTGGGTCGGTTCATCCAAGCGTGATTTTCTCGACTTCCCGGACGCGGTCAAGGGCGACATGGGGAACGCCCTGGGCCTCGCACAGTTCGGCGGCACCGCACCGACGGCGAAACCGTGGAAAGGACTTGGTCCGGGCGTGCTGGAAATTGCCGAATCGCGCGAGGGCAACGCCTATCGAGCGGTGTACACGGTCCGGTTTCCGAATGCCGTCTATGTGCTGCACGCGTTTCAAAAGAAGTCCCCCTCCGGCATCCGGACCGCCAAGCGTGATATCGAGCTCGTGGCCCGACGCTTGAAGCTCGCGCAGCAAGATGACGAGGAGCACCATGGCAAGTCGAAACGATGGTCGCGTCGAAGGAATCATCCGAGGCACTGGAAACGTATTCGCCGACCTGGGCTATCCGGACGCGACCGAGCGCCAAGCGAAGCTCCGGTTGGCCTATGCGCTCAACCAGGTGCTCGAGCAGCGCAAACTCACACAGGCGGACGCTGCCAAGGTTCTGCGTGTGACGCAGCCGAAGGTCTCCGCGCTTCGGCACTACAAGCTCGCCGGCTTTTCGGTGGAACGGTTGATGACGCTGCTGACCGCCCTCGACCAGGATGTGGACATCGTGATCAAGCGGAAGCCTCGATCCCGGCGAGCTGCGCGTATTAGTGTCGTGGCAGCCTGAACCCGATCGGGCAACGACGGCTGTCCCCAACGAATATTCCGTTCTTGGAAGTCATCGCCCTTCTGTGGCTGAATCAAGCCCACTTGTCCGAGCTGCTTGGACAGCGGCCGGTAGCAGAACATGGGGATTCAGGGTGGACCTGCCCGCCAACCAGCTCGGACCGGGGTGGCGGAAGAGGGCTGTGCGCTGAAACCGTGTTTGCTGAGGTCAGTGGCAAGAAAACGACTCAGCCCACGTGAAACGCGGCCGACCTTGAGTTGAATTCGGGCGCGTACTCGTGAGACGCTTCGTGATCCCAGGCGAATGAGGACGAACGAGGAGCACCCCGATCGTATTGGTCGATATCGTGTCACTGGTACGTTGGGCGAAGGCGGCATGGGTGTGGTCTACGCGGCGATCGATGAGCAACTCGAACGGCCGATTGCCCTGAAAATCATCCGTCGCGAGTGCGCCTCGGACCCCGTCGCGCGCGAGCGCTTCTGGCGCGAGGCTCGTGTTGCCGCCAGTGTCAATCACCCGCACATCTGTCAGCTCTACGAAGTCGGCGAGTCCGACGGACAGCTGTTCATCGCCATGGAGCGGCTGGAGGGCGAATCCCTCGCGGCACGGCTCGATCGCGGCGCAATGCCACTTCCCGACAGTGTGCAGATCGGCCTTGAAATGCTCGCGGCGCTCGAGGCGCTGCATCGCCGCGGCATCACGCATCGGGACCTCAAGCCGTCCAACGTCTTTCTGACGCCCCACGGCGTAAAGGTGCTCGACTTCGGAGTGGCGCTGCCCCAGCCGGACGACGGGAGCGTCACGCGCCTGCCCCTCACCAACCCTGGAACAATCCTGGGGACCCCTGCCTACATGGCGCCCGAGCAAAGGGAAGGCAAACCGGCGGACGCCCGCTCGGATATCTATTCGTTCGGTAGCGTCCTCTACGAAATGGTAACCGGCGCGCGAGTCGCGTTCCAGCGGAGGCGCATCTCCTCACGGAAGCTAGAAGGAATCGTGAACCGCTGTCTGGAACAGGACCCTGTGCGCCGGTGGCAATCCGCCACCGAGCTGGAGCGTGAACTCTCAGCCATACGCGCCACAAGCCGCAGGAAACGCAGCGCTACGGCCGTCACCTCGTTTCCGGCAGGTTCTTTTTATTTTCACCACGCGCCCACGCCCACGGACAAGGGCACGATCGTTCTGGCAGATTTCGCGAATGCTACTGGCGACCGCGTCTTCGATGGCGGGCTGCGCCAGATCCTGGCGGGGCAATTGGAGAATTCCCCTCGTCTGTCTCTGCTTCCCGACGCGCGTGTGCGCCAGACGCTCGGCCTGATGGGCCGGCCCGCGAATGCGAAGCTCACGCCCGATGTTGCAGCCGAAATCTGCGAGCGGACAGCAAGCGCGGCGGTCGTGGAGGGCTCGATCACAAGCCTTGGAAGCGAGTACGTGGTGAGCTTGCGCGCAAGGAATTGCCGAACCGGAGATATTCTGCACAAAGAGCAGGCGCCAGCAGCAAAAAAAGAGGACGTCTTCAAGGCGCTAGTCCAAATGGTGAAACGGTTCGGGACCCAAGCCGGAGAATCGCTTCCATGCGTGGAAAAGGAGCCCAGTCTCGCGGTCGAGGCAACCACGCCCTTCCTGGAGGCCTGGAGGTCCTACAGCGCGGCAATGAAGGCTAGCCAGAGTAGGGCACAGTCAGCAGAAGGCGTCTCACTCCTGAAGCGGGCCATCGAGATCGACCCCAAATTTGCGGTGGCTTATGCGTACCTGGGCCGGCTACAGTCCGACCTCGGGGAGACCGAACTTGGAGCGCAGAGTATTGCCAAGGCCTATGAACTACGGAGTCGGGTTAGCGATCGGGAAAACTATTTCATCACGTTCGGCTACCACCGGCAGGTAACCAGAAACCTCGAACTGGCGCGGCAGACCTTGGAATCGTGGACGCAAAAGTACCCGAGTGATTTCCTTCCCCATGGATTTTTGTCGGGCTTCACGTCGCCCGGGTCGGGCCATTACGACAGAGCCGTGGAAGAAGGCCTAAAGGCGATCGAACTCGATCCGGGTTTTGCGATCGGCTACGAAAATGTGGCTTGGGTGTACGTCTACCTGAACCGCCCCTCAGAAGCCGAGGCGCTGCTTCGTAAGGCATCGGAACGTAAGATCGAAGTCATTCCGTTCTCGCTAGCCCGGTACGCTATCGCTTTTCTCAGGAGCGACAAAGCGGCAATGGAACGCGAGGCGACCCAACGACAGGCAAAGTTGCACGCTCAGGGATGGTTCGAGCACCAGGAAGCTCTGACCTTTGCGTACCAGGCGCGACTGAAAGAAGCAAATCGGTTGTCGGAGCGCGCGGTACTCTTAGCTCGTCAGGGAGGTTTCCCGGAGCGAGCCGCTCTGTTCCAAGGTGCTCGTGCAGTGTGGAATGCCCTCTTCGACATTCAGGAGGAAGGGCAAAGAAACGCCGCGGCAGCGTTGTCGCTTTCCCGAAGCCGGGATGCCGACTATGGACCTGCGTTTGCGCTGGTGCTTCTCCAGGAGTCCGCGCAAGCTCACGAGGTCGAGGCGGACCTTGCAAAGCGCTACCCGCAGGATACATCTGTCCAGTTCAGTTACCTGCCTACGCTACGGGCACTCGAGGCTCTCAACGAGGGTGACCCCGTGAAAGCGCTCGAAATGACGCAAGTCGCCGCTCCGTACGACCTCACCGTTCCTGGTACCGCATACTTCACTGGGCCCTTCTTCGGAGCTCTCTATCCAGTCTACGTGCGCGGTCTGGCTTATTGTCGGTTCGGCCGCCCCATCGAGGCCGCGGCCGAGTTTCAAAAAATCCTCGATCATCCGGGACTCGTGCTGAACGATCCGATCGGACCAATGGCGCGTCTCCAACTGGCCAGGGCGTTGTCCGCTTCCGGGGATCGCGCAAAATCAGCCGTCGTCTACAAGGATCTCCTCGACCTCTGGAAAGACGCCGACCCCGACATCCCGATCCTCAAAGAGGCGAAGGCGGAATACGCCAAGCTGCAGTAATTCCGTATTTCGCCTTGGGAAAATCCGGCCGCTGCGACTGTTCGACGGGGCTGGAACCGCAAATCGCTCGTGGGTTGCCAGCGTCGCCTCGGACCAGTGAGCGGTACCGTAAAGTCGCGACACGCTATTCACGGGTTGTCAGGCTGACCTGAAGGCATGCCCGACCGGCCGCGACCAGTAAATACGCGCGGTCTCAGCGCTGGAAACCATCGTCAATCTCGCACGCCGTCTCCAAAATGAGAGCGAGCTTTGGCTGGCGAGCCCCGTCGCTCGCGTACTCACCGCCGCAGGCAAGCCCGATCGCTCTTGCTTTTCAAGATCCTTGCGATCAAGATCAGCCTCTCGACGACCCTCCGGGCATTCGGTGAGCGTCATGGTCGAACGCGATCGTTGGCGACGACGGATACTCCCGATCGTTGCGGTCACCGCCCTGGCGGCCGTGTTGCGGTTCTGGGGCATCGGCTTCGGCCTGCCGCTCAAGGCTGCCCGCCCTGACGAGAGCGCTTCGTCGAAGCACACATCATCGATGTGGGTAGCGGATGGACCAACCACCTGGTCGTGTCGCTCCGGTACGGCCTCGGCGCCCCGGTGGTCGTCGCCGCGCTGATTGGATCGGCCTGGCTGGCGAGAACGGCCCCGGCGATCGCGGCGGTGGCGGTGTCATTTCCGGTGGCGTACTACCTCGTGATCGGCGCTGGCAGGACGGTGCTCGTCCGCTACATCGATCCCCTGCTTCCCTTCGGCTGCATGCTTGCGGCGGTCGCGATTGCGCGCGCCGCGCTGAGCGTGGAACGCGTAGCGGGCGGGCGGACAGCCAAGACGGTCGCGGTTTTGCTGACGGGCGCCGTCGTATTTCCGAGTGTCGATCGCTCCGTCGCATTCGACCGTCTCGTCGCCAAACGAGACAACCGTCTGCTGGTCGCCGACTGGCTCGACTCGAGCGTTCCGCCCAGCGCGACCATCTGCCAGATCGGGTCGGTGTACGGCCTGCTGGAATCCTGGCCCGCAGGACGATTTCCGCAGTGCGTTTACGACGAACAGAGCCGCACGTTTCGCGTCATGGGATCGCCCGGCTCCGAGCTGCCCCAGTTCGTCGTCATCCAACGGTCGTCGCCGCTACGGGCGTACCCCGGCTTTCCCGAAGCGCTTCTGCCCGTACTTCGCTCCAGCTATCGGTCGATCAAGGTGTTCGCGGTCGAGCAGCCCGCCCACGGGCCGCCGCCCATCTACGATCAGCAGGACGCCTTTTTTGTGCCGCTCGACGGATTCGAACACCTGAGCCGGCCCGGCCCGACCTTCGAAGTCTTCCAGCGCACGCCATGACGGACATCTCGAAATCGGGATGCTACCGTCACCAGGGTGGAGCTTCGGATTCTCACCTCTTCTCTGTTCCCTCCGCGCCGTCCCCACTCGCTCCAGGGGCCGACCCGCCGAGGAACAGCTTCTTGCCGCCGGGAAGCGTGATGTTTCTGCCGACCGCCTCATTCGACAGGTCCCTGGACTGAAAACCATCGACCACGATCTCGGTTCCAGGCGCAAGGGACTCCTTCGTGAAGCCGAGTCTATAAAGAGTGTTCGGGCTGCCGCCTTCGATCGCCCAAGAGACCACCGTGCCGTCGGGGCCCTTCACGTCGATGTGGATCCAGGAGTGCGGATTGGTCACCTGCCATTTGGTGACCGTTCCCCGCAACTGGAGCGGCCTGTTGATGTCGAATTGCGCCGCAAACGCGTGATGAGCCCACGCTGGCACCGCGGCCAGAAGCAGGCCGACACCAGTCATCATGACGAAGCGCCTTGTTCTCATCTGTTGCCCCTTTCGCTCAGTCCCATCTCACTTCGCTGTTTTCTGAGCTGCTTCCTTTTCGGCGACACGGGCTCCGCGGAGAATGCTGGAGATCATGGTATTCCCTTCGTGGCAGGCCCACTCGTAGACCGGACCCTCAGTCTTCGTCATCGGAATCTCCGCGGTCCAGGGTTTGGCCCACGTCGTGGGATCTTCGACGGTGAATTGGTAAACGACCGTCTCGTCGCTGACGCGCGTCAAGCGTTCCACCAGATGCAGCTTCTCGCCGGATCCTCTGAAATTGGCTGTCAGGCCCGTGAAATTGGTGGTATCGATCACCAGCGTATTGCCCTCCCAACGGCCAACCGAGTCTCCTTGCCACTGGCGGATGTTTTGTGAAATATGCGGACGCCCGTCGGTGGGGATGACGCGAGTGTGGTGATTGATCTCGTGAAGCAGGGCCACCCACCCCGGCCCTTGCGCAATCTGCAGCAGATTGTTGTCGTTGACTCCGGGAATGATGGGCAGTCTCTCCTGCCCCATCAAGATGCAACGTTCCTGCAACGGCCGGTTTTCGTGTGAATCGAATTCGTGTCCCTTGTTCTTCGCGGCACCGTCGGCGTTTCTCTTTACCGCCTCTGGCAGCATGGGAGGAACAACGCCATCCGGCCCCACGATCAGCGATGTTCGCTTGTTCGATGCGAACCTGGCCTTGGTTATGTCAAAACCGTACAGGCTGAGGTCGTAACGCAAGGTCTGCTCGGCCGCAGCGCCGAGGTCGGCTTCATCGCCCACATCCCCTTGGCGGACACGCCTTGCCAGCTCGGCAAATTCCTGGTCCGTGTAAAACTCTTTGGTTCCGAGACCCTTGGGCCTTTCTAAGGGTGTGAGGGTGGCGTTGTTCCATATCCCCTGCAGGTCCGGCTTGCCGTCGGGTAAACGCGGCGGTGTCCACACCTTCCCGGCGGTGGGCGCCTTCGTGGTGGGCGACGGGACCTGTCCAACGAGGGGTGCCTGCGCAAGCAGCAAGACTGCGACCACGGCCGCTAGAGCAGCCGTTGAAGCGAGCGCGCGATGGTTCATGGGGCCTCCTTACGATCCACTGGGACGGGACACTGCTAGTTGCCGGGCTTCTTGCGGAGATGCCCGTACAACACCTCTTCGGCGAACTCCACGCACCTGTATTCCAGGAGCCGAGCATTCTTCTCGACGCGACGATAGAGGGGCATGCTCATCTTCCAGGGTCGCGAAAACACCTTCGGATCTTCGAGACTGGCTTCGTAGTTGAGAGTGTCCGCACTGAGGGGTGTGTAGCGCTCCACCACATGCAAGGCGTCGCTGTGGAAGTTGCCGGCACGGTCCAACCATGTGTCCTCGTTCTGACTGGCCACATCGACCACCAGCGTATCGCCCTCCCAGTGCCCGTTGGACCACCCCATCCAACTGTCGGCGGGAGCCTTCGTCGGAGCCCCCATGTTGATGACGCGAACAGCGCCCGCGTACTCGTAGGCAATCAACACGCCGTTCCGGGACTGGACGATTTGAAAGGGATACGGGAGATACGTGGCGCGGGGCACGCCCGGTAGATAACACTTGACCTCCGGGTCCAGCGTCAGCCAGTTGGCTTGGTTGGCCTTCTTTTTGGCGGCCGCCGCCGGCAGATACGGGATCTCATCGCCCTCCACCACGCCCAGCCCCGGCGGTTTTGCGAACACCGCTCCGAGCAAGGGCACCGGTCCCGTCGCGGCTGCGTGGCCTTGGAGGTCCCAATTGGCGGAGTTGAGGGCCTGCCAGATTCCGTTCAAGTCGGGTTTGCCGTCCGCTGTCCGTGGCGCACGGTAAGCGGGGGCCTGACCAGCGGCCGACGTCGCGGCCAGCGAGAGGACGCCTACCACGGCGACCCGAGCCATGATCGAGTCGCTCAACCAATTTCGCATAGGACGGATTTTCAGGCTGGTGGCCGCTGATCGTACCTGCGAGTCACTTCGATGTCAATCCAGGGATCAACCGATGTCAGGGATCAACCGAGTTGTTGCGGCGAAAAGTCCAGCGTGCGCGACCTGCGGCCCGCACCCATAGTCTGTCCGCCGCCGTTCACCACGCGGTCATGGCAGCTTCGAATAACGTGGCCAACTCTTCCGCTCCGGCCGGACGAGGCGACAGCTTCGTCACCCGGTGCTGAGGTAACGTTCCCTCAACAAGCGCGGGAATGTCCGACGCCGAGTAACCGATCTCACGAAGGCCGTTGGGCGTCTTCAACCGCTGCATGAACCACGTGATCCGGTCGGCGAGAATCTTCCCGGCGTCTTCAGCACGGGCGCCCGACACGTCGGCGCCCAGCGCGGCGGCCGCCTGCAGATGGCGATCGGGACTCGCCGAAGACGTGAAGCGGAACACCGACGGTGCATTCAGAATGACTGAGACGCCGTGCGGCACCAGCGGATGGTCTGTCGTATACCCGGGCGCCCGGTAGGTCTTCACGTTGCCCGACACCGGATACGACATGCCATGCGGCAGGTGCACGCCGGCATTGCCAAACCCGATGCCAGCGTAGCAGGATGCCAGCAGCATCTGCGCGCGCGCTTCATCGTCGGATGGATCGTCGACGGCGCGGACGAGAAATCGGGCCACCATCCGCAGCGCCTGGAGTGACCAGATGTCGCTGATCGGATTCGATCCCTGGTACGCGGGACGCAACCCGGGCCGATCGGGTCGCGGCCGTTCGCTGAAGGGCCTCGCCGTGTACGACTCGACTGCGTGGCTGAGGATGTCGAGGCCGGTGGACGCGGCGACTTGCGGCGGCATGGTACGCGTGTTGTCGGGATCGAGCAGCCCAAGGGTCGGCTTCAGCCACCGGCTGGCAATGCCGGTCTTGGCATGTAGCCGGCTCAAATCGAAGATGCTCACGCCGGTGGTTTCGCTGCCCGTGCCGGCCGTGGTCGGGATGGCGATCAGCGGCTTCAGCGGTCCGGGCACCGGCAGCCCTTGGCCGATCGGCCGGTTCACGTACGCCAAAAAATCAGCCGGTGGATGCGTCGTGTAGAGGTTCACGGCCTTCGCGGTATCGATCGTCGATCCGCCGCCGACCGCCACGAATGCATCGTAACGGCCCTCCCGGGCGAAACCGATCGCATCGAGGAAAGACTCTTCGGTGGGCTCAACGCGCACACGGTCGTACAGCACGGCCGACAGGCCGCTGGTGCCAAGCGACTCCAGCACCGTGTGAACGGGCCGAAGTCCGCTCAGCACCGGGTCGGTCACGACCAGGATGTGACGGGCACCGAGATCCTCGAGATCCATGCCCACTTCGCGCGTCACGCCCGGGCCGAAGCGGATGCTGGACACTGCCAACTCGAATGCGACGTCGTTTGTCATATCGAGGGTAAGGTCGCGCTGATCGCGCGGACGACGAGATCGTACACGCGCCGACCGTCCTTCCATCGGCCGATGGCCCGATAGCGGTGCAGAATCTCCTGGAGCGCCTCGGCATCGAGCGCGGCCTCGACGTCGCCGCGCGCGACGCTTTCGAGGAACGTCACCGAGGGCGCCTTGTGCGGATCGGGCGCGCCGGCCGCATACATAATGATGCTCGCGTCCAGACGAATCACCGACCGAAGTCTCGGGGACGGGGAACCGACTCCTGTTTCATCTTCCGAGGCGAGCCGACCGGGAGCGACAGGCGCCGCAGTGCTTCGACCGCGCGCACACGGTCCTCCCCCGACACGTGACCGTACTGGATTTCGCACGCCTCGCGCACGAGCTGGCCGAGGCTCGTGCGACGGGCACGGGCCGTCCGGGCGAGATGCGCGTGCAGGTCGGGCGACAGGAGAATCGTGGTCTTCTTGGTGAGCTCCGTATCCGTCTCCCTATATGGATGTTGGGCGGGATTCCGGACCGGCGTCAAGTTCCCTGGACCGTTCAGCAGCCTGACTGTCGTTTCGGTGGACGGCCGCCGCTCCTCCTCTGCCTTGGCCCCTCTACTCGCCGTCCACCGAGAACGCCAGCAGGACGTTGCCCGGGATTCCGTTATTGACGTATCCCGAATTGACGACCAGCGTCCCGCCGGCGATGGCAGGCCCCCCGACGTTGAGCGATCCCCCGCGCGCGGGAACATGATTGACGGTCTCGTACGGGCGGACGGTATCAAAATCCCACACGATAGCGCCGTCGCTCGTGGAGTAGGCGCGCAGGTGTCCGTCGACCGAGCCCGAGAAGGCGACACCAGGGATGGCGCTGACAGCGGCCGACTGGGCGGGACTGCAGCGCGGTCGGTCACCGCAGGCGGGCGCGGGGGTGGACCAGACTCGCCGGCCAGTATCGAGGCGCAGCGCGAACATTCCGCCGCCCTCTTTCGGATCCGGGTTCGTGGCCAGACTGTTCGGGATCATCGTCCGCACGATATCTGAGAGCGCGACATAGACATTCAACTGGTCGGCTGCGGAGCCCCATTGAATGCCGCCGAGGGTTCCACCGTGACCGAGACGCACCTGCCACAGGATGGCGCCGAGGCGATCGGGATCGACCGCATGCGCGACGCCGGATTTCTGGCCCGCCACGAGTGCCCGTCGGCCGTTGGGAAGCGCCACGAGGATCGGAGCCGACGCGAAGTCGAAATCGGGGCCCTCGGCATCGGGGCAATTCGCCTTGTCGGGCAGGCGACACGCGGTGTTCCAGGCGTCCTTCGCGGTCATCTGGCGCGTCCACAGGATCTTGCCGGAGTTCATATCCAGCGCCATGAACGCATCGCTGTTGCGCGTTGGTGGATCGCTATAGTTGTCGCCGGTCGTGACGTAGATCGCGTTTCGCCTGACGTCGATCGCAGGGCTCGTCCAGATGGGTGCGCCCGACGGCCCCCAGAGCTGCGTGCCGATCTTGTTCTTTTTCATCGGCGTGGCCGCTTCAGGAATCGTGTAGGTCTTCCAGATCTGTTTGCCGGTGGCGCTCTCGAGGGCCACCAGGCTGCCGCGGAACCGGCAGCACTCGTAATCGGGCGTCGCCCCAGCCGCTTCTTCGCCAGACGCCACGGGGACATAGAGCCGCCCATTGTGAAGTGTCGGAGTCCCGGTGACGCGCGCGACCGAATGGTCGTCCACTTTCACGTGCCACAGCAGCGTGCCCGATGCGGCATCGACGGCGTACACGTTGGCGGCCCGGTCGCCGATGAACGCCGCGTACCGTGGCCCGGAACCTGTGTCGATGCGGCCAATGTTGACGGCCGCGCGGACGGCCGCGGCGGCTTGAAAGAACCAGTGGACGCACCCCGTGGCGGCGCTGAGCGAGTACACCGTGCCGCTCTGGGTGCCGACGAACACACGGCCGCCTGCCATCGCGGGTTGCGCATCGGCGGAGACCTCGCCGGGAAACCCGAACGCCCATTTCAGCTTCAGGCGTGGGACCTGGGCCGCCGTGAATCCCGTCCCGTCTTGGTAGCGCGTGTTGGAGGTGTTCACGCCCCACCCATTCCACTGCGGTCCAGCCAACGGGTTGGAGAAGTCGGTCGTCGCCGAGCACATCGCTTGGGGCGAAGGTGTGGAGTCGAACGCCTGGCTGAAGGACTTCCCCGTTACGAATTCCGCAACGCCGCGGTGCTCCAGCGGTGTGCGGCCGCTGGCCATCGACGTCATGACCCCACCTTGCAAGGCGTTGAGCACGCGCTCCGGCGTCATCGCGCGAAGAGCCTCGCGATCGGGGGCGCGATCGACGCCGCCGTCGTGACACGACGCGCACAGCTGTTTGTAGACCGTGGCGCCTTCGTCTGCCAACAGCGGGGCGACTGACGAGAGGCACAGCGCAAAGCCCGTGACGCACTGAATCACTCGTCTCATGGCTCTTTCCCTTGTTTGCGCAGAAAGCCGCTCAGCCGTAGCGTCGCTGCACAGCGCACCGACTAATGCGGTTTTCACCATTGCGTTGCGATTACGCAAAGAGTGCCAACGGCTCGAACCGGCCCTTCAGGACCAACGGGGTGTCGTCGTAGCCAAGCCACTCCTTGATCATCGTCGCGTAGACGCGCCTGAAGTCGGTCGTCATCTTCATGTTGCCATCGTCGAGGTCGGTGAGGCTCGGATGCTTCCCGTAGAAGCCACCCTTGACGCCTGTGCCGACGAGAAACATGGGCGTCGCCGTGCCGTGATCGGTCCCGAGGCTGCCGTTCTCTTCGACCCGTCGCCCGAATTCGGTGAAGATCATGACGGCGACTTCATCGGCGCGCCCGATGCGTTTGAGGTCTTCGATGAACCCGCGCACCGCGTCGGCGGTGTACATGAGCAGCCGGCTGTGGAGATCGGCCTGCTGCACGTGGGTGTCGAATGAGTTTCCCTGATAGGTGACGTAGAACAGGCGCGTCGGCATCCCGGCAGCGATTAACGCCGCGACATTTTGCAGGTTGCCAGCCAACCCGCCGCCGGTCCCGTAGTCCACCGGAGTGTGATACGCCGCCGACGCCTGGCGTACGAAGTCGGAGCTCTCGGTCGCGTTCTGAGCTGTGGAGGCGAGAAACTCCAGCATCGAATTCGTTGTCGTGCTCGACCGGCCCAGCTCGGCGATCACATGCTTTTCGCTGTCCGTCCCGTCACGGCGGAAGCGGGCCGGGTCCGCGAAGACCAAGGGCGAGTGTCGGCGGCTCCGCACCGCGAGCGATTGGGAGTTGCCCAGGTCCACGATCAGATTGCGAGTCGACGCATCGTAGGTTTCGTCGGCCAGTCGGCCGAGCCACCCGAGCGGTTCACCACCGTTCGGGACGCCCGTGTGCCAGAACCCCATCGAGGAGAAATGCGACAAGCTCGGAT
This sequence comes from Acidobacteriota bacterium, assembly GCA_023265105.1. Taxonomy (GTDB): domain Bacteria; phylum Acidobacteriota; class Vicinamibacteria; order Vicinamibacterales; family CAVVIG01; genus JAHFUJ01. Next base: position 7,506 of record JAHFUJ010000019.1, on the reverse strand, counting down.
GGTCGTAGCTACAGCCGTGAACGACCGCCAACAGGCCGTCCTTGTACAATCGCTCGAAGCCGACCATCGAGGGATGGAAACCGAACCCGTTCGACACCTTGATCACGTCGCGATCCGGGATTCCCAGCTTCGGTCTGGCACGATAGTACGCAGGATCCCCGTACGGAACGACCGTGTTCAAGCCGTCGTTGCCGCCGGCCAGCTCGATCACGACGAGAATCCGCTCGGGGTGCTTCTCGACGCTGGTGCCCGCCAGCGCCTGCGCCGCAAGCGCCGCCGACGTGCGGCTCAAGACGAGCGGCAGCCCGGCACCCACGCCGATGCCATACAGCCCGCGGACCAGGAAGTCGCGGCGAGAACACGAACAGCCCAGACGCATCTGTTTGCGTGACATGTCGAACCTCTTCCTAACTCCCTAGAGGCGGTTTCATAACCTACTCGCGGGTGGCCGCGAACGGGGCCGCCCCGCCCGGCGCGGAGCCCACTCCCGTGACAAGCGCTCTTGGGGCGAGCACCGGGTGGGGCTGTTCGCGGACAGGACCCGCGAAACGAGGTTATGAAACCGCCTGTAGTCACCAGCCCCTAGCCCCTAGCCCCTAGCCCAACTGATACGCTGGCATGCTCCACACGACATAGAGCAGCTCCCGGAGCGATTCCTCCAGATTCTCAGTCGGCCGGATGTTGGACGAGCCGAGCTTGCCGCGGAGGAAGTCGGCGAGGAGCGCACGGTCTTTTTCGGTAACCGTCACGGAAAGGAACCGGCGGATGAAGTGATCCACGACCTTGTCGACAGTGTCGGCGCCAGCGGCCTTGATCATCGATGTCAAGTCGATTGTCGCGGGGCGCCGGGGAATCAGCTTCGTCCGCTCCCACGCGAGCAGGTTGCCCTTGTATCCGCCGTAGCGCGTATTGTAGTCCTCGTCGCGGTCGACCATCATGTTCGACTCGGCCATCGTGTTCGACTCGGCGCCGCTTTCCTTCGTGGCTTCCGTGATGCCCATGCCTTGAGCGAGCCGCTGCCCGACGCCCGAGTCGGTTGCGGACATCGACCGATCGGGTGGACGGAAGCCCTTGACGTCGGGAAAGAGCACGCCGCGGAAGAGATTACCGCGCTGCAGGAGCGTCGACGGCGTAATCCAGGTGCGGCCGCCGGCCCAGCCCGCGACGTTCGGCGGATCGAACAGGGCCTGCCCCAGGCTGCTCGTCATTCGGCCGAAGTCCGGGATCGTGGGCACTTCGCCGAGGCCCATCTTCTTGTAGGTGGACACGACCAGGTGTACCGGGCTCTTGATCTCGGTGGCGAACGCCGGTGGACTGTAAAAATCTTTCGAGAGGAAGATCCGCTTCAGCAGCGGCTTCATCTGATAGCCGCTGTCCCGATACGTGCGGCCCAGCTCCGCTTTGACGGGGCCGGCGATCTCGTCACGCACGAAAAATCGATAGAGCTTCGCGGCCACGAACTCGCCGGTGACCGGCTGCGCGAGGATGGTGTCGATGATGTCCTCGCCATTGAACGCGCCGGTCCGGCCGAGGAACGTCTTGTCGCCGAAGTCGTGCTGGTCCGCGTCGAGCTTGAACACCAGCACGTTGTTCGTCCATCCCGTGAAGGCGCGCGCGGCCTCGCGAACATCGCGCTCCGTGTAGTGGCCGACCCCCATCGTGAACAGCTCGAGCAGCTCGCGGCCGAAGTTTTCGTTCGGGTGCTTCCTGATGTTCTCGCCGTTGTCGAGATACACGAGCATCGCCGGATCTTTCAGGATCCCCATCAGCAGATCGCGGAGGCGTCCCGACGCACGCGCGCGGAACATCTCGTTCTGCAGGAGCATCATCCGGTAGTCGCGCACCTTGTTCTCGCCGGTCGCGAAGTGGCCGTGCCAGAGCAGCGTCAGCTTCTCCTCGAGCGGCCGTCTGCTCGTCAGCATGCGGTTCGCCCACCAGAGGCCCAGGCGCTCGGTCTCGATGTTGTTCGCGCTCAAGCTGTAGAAGAACTTGTCGACGACCGGCTGGAGCCGGCGTTGCGCACCTTCCGGCAGCACCTTGACGCCGAGCCCCTCGCCGCGCTCACGCGCGATGCGCACCGCCTCGGCTCTGCTCGGCGGAAACGGATCCATGCCCGGATCCCAGATGCCCGACTCGTCGAATGGCTTCAGGTCGCTCTTGATCGACTCGTAGTCGACCAGTTCATCGACGACCTGCCGCGGCGTCATGGCCGCCAGGCGCGCGACCTGCTCGGGCGTCGCGCCAAAGCCGGCGCGCTCGATGAGATGCGCCGCGCGGTCGTAGCTCCAATCGCTGGCGGCGATGGGCGACAGGTCGTCGGCCCAGCCCGCGGGCCCGGCGGCGACGGGATCGCTCTGGCCCGGCGTGACGGCAGGGACGGTTCGCGCGGGCACGGTCAGCGCAGCGACGATGAGGGAGGCAATCGCCAGACAACGCATCGGAACTCCTGCCGCCGCCGCTCGCGCGGGCTTCCTTCGCCGCGAGCGTTGACGCGCCTCGCCGCAGCCTTTGCGAAGGCGGGACACCGCCCCGCGGCGGCCACGTGCCGGAAAGGTTCTGCCTTGGGACCGACGCTCGCGCAGCGACTTCTATCAGCGAGCCGTGTAGGTCTTGCTAAAATTGTTGCGGCCGTTCGTGAGAGTAAACCTGCCGTTCTGCGCGACCGACGCTTTGATCCAATTCCCCTTGCACTCCGCGGTTTCCTCGAGGTTTGCGATCAGATCTCTCGCGGTGTTGTGCTCCGGGTCCGCCATCGCCAGATGCCCCTGCCAGATGTCTTCAACTCCCGAAAGCTTGGCGATTTTCTCATACGAATAAGATGGTGTGTTCCGAACCCCCGGGTTCGTGATCGATCTGGCATTCTGGTCGATCTGACCCAGACCCTTCCGCGGTCCGTTGTTCACGACAATGACCTGGGGTTTGATGGCGCCGAGAAGCGCAGGCGCCCCCGCGCCGTCGAGGTTCCCGTGACGATCGGCCTGCCAGATGGTCACCGTGCCCAGCTTGTTGACCGGGCAGGTCAGCGCCATCTCGTTGGCCCAGTCGAGATCGGCGAGGTCCATGAACGTAAACTTGCCATACGTGAACAGCGCCCCGACCATGCGCCCGTTCTCTGGCGCAGCCGGGGCCTTCTGCTCGGCATTGACGCAGGTTGGATTGGGTCCGCCACCTTTCACGGCCTTCGTGATGAACTCCGTGTTCGACGCAACCACCTGGGCCTGGACGCCCTTCAGGGGAATCACATCACCGGCCTTGAGGATTGTCCGCTTGTTGCCGGCCACCTTCTTGTAGATCTCGAGCCGCTCCCGATCCACCTCTTCGACCGCATCTCCGTGATCGAAATACCTGTCGATCGGGATCATCTTGGCCAGCGCAGGCAGTCCGCCCACATGGTCTCCGTGGTAATGGCTGAGCACAAAGGCGTCGATCTTTTTCAAGCCGGCCAGTTGGGTTACCGCATAGATCCGCTTCGCGTCCCGATCGTCGACCGCGTATCCGGCGTCGTAGAGCAGCGAATCCCCGGATGGCCCCACAATCAGCGTGGCCGCTCCGCCTTCGACATCAATCCAGTAAATATCAAGATTCCTGGATTGCGCGCTCACGATCCCGCCGACAGCAACCAAGAACGCTCCAAAAAGCACGAGCAAACGACGCATGACGACCCCCTCTCGGGTCCGACCCGAAGCCCAGTTGTCTCATCCGTGGAGCGCCAGTCGACTCCACGCCGGAGCGAGGGAACGCGAAGATCGGGCTGCTAGTTCGTCTGCGCCGGGGGCTGTATCACCACGGCGATTTCGTCCGGGGTGCCGGTTCCCGATGCAGGCTTCGTCCAGCGCACCACGCCGCTCGCGATTCGTCCTCCACTTGCAATCGTGACGGTATACGTCTGATTTTGCTTTGGCCCGAGCCGCGGCACCTGCCAGACGGCGACGTCGGCGTTACGTTGCGGGTCGTTACGAACACCTTGGTATCCGGCGCCCGTTGCATTCGTCACTTTCGTGCCGGGTGTCAGTGCCAGCGAGATCGTGATGTCCTCCGCGGTCAGCCCCTTCCCCGCCAGCCCTCCGTTCTGCACGACGAGGTTAAAGGTGCCAGCGGGTGTCGCCGCCGTCACACGCGACGTGAGAGGCACGCGGAACTTGAGATCGTCCCTCAAGTATCGCCAGATTTCCTCGAGGACAGGTTCGGGCGCTCGCGTCCTCGAGTAATTGCCCATCCGAACGCGGCCGGGGGCGTCTCCGAGCACGTTGCGATGCTCCGGCATCGCGGTGGTGTGTTCGTACGTCATCCGCTTGAACCACTCGAACTCGGCGCCAACGGCCCCGGCGTTCGTGCGTGGGCCCTGCAGGACCGCACCATGGCACTGCGCACAGCCAAGGGTGGCGATCATCAGCTCCTGACCTTTCGGCGCATTCGCCGGAACCGGCGTCCGCCACGGGCCAGGCGCACTGACACTCGGCAAACTTTGGAAGTACGCGTAAAAATCGGCCAGCTCCTGATCGCTGTGCTGGTTGTCAGGGAAGGCAGGCATGACGCCCCAGGGCTGCCGGACCGCCCGCCGGAACTGCTCGAAGCTCAATTGACGCCCGGCCAGATCGGGCCCGTAGGCGCCCTCACCCTGGACGCCGTGGCAATCCCGGCAACGGGCGTCCGCGCTCGTCCAGAGTTTCTTCCCGGCTTCGGCGTTGCCCTGGGCGGAAGCGATCGCTGCCTGAAAGAAGGGAAACAGGAACACGAGAACGATCGACAGTGGGCGCATGTCTGTGCCTCCTTCGGTAAGAACGGCTGGGGAAAGTGGATCTTACTCTATACCCAATAAGCCTCTCGGCCCCAAAAAATCCGTTGGCCCTCGGACCGTGCCAGGCAACACCAGGAGCACCCTCGGGGCGCCAGAAATCCCTGGCCATTCACGACGTCTTCGCGGCGCGGAACAGGTTGTCCGCCGACGAGAGGATGACGCGGCGGAGCCGGTCGGGAACTGCAGTCGCGCCTTGCGGTCGGGATTCTTCGTTCGGTCGATCTGCTGCTGGAGGATCGCCTGCCAGCCGGGTACCGCGCGAACCGCCAGCTCCTGCGCCAGCGCAATGTCGTCGTTTTCCGCCAGCACCAGGCCCGGGACCTTCTCTTCCTGACGCCAGACGCGCTCGAGCCAGGCAAGCGTCTGGCCCGTGAGCGCGACGTCGCGCAGCGTGGAGAAGTACGCCCCTTTCAGGCTGGTGGTCTGCGCCGCGTCCAGTCCGGTCCGCAAGGACGTCTCGACGCGCGCGGCAAGTGCGGCCCGACGGCTTGCCGGCGAGAATCGCCAGTACGCCTGATTGAGATAGCCGAGGATTCGCTGCGCGACCAGCTCGTCGGTCTCGCGCGGCAGCGCCCGCAGCGCGAGCTCGATCACGTCCGCGGCACGTACCTCGCCGTTGAGCATCGCGTCCCACAACGCGAAGGATTCTCGCGGGACCGCCACTTGCCGTCGAGTGCCAGCAGCGCACCGATCTCGAAGAAGCCGGTGGCAATGTCGAAAGATTTGGCGATACTGGTCCATTCCTCCAGGTATCGGAGGCCTGTCGAGCCGGAAACGCTGTTGTCAACAATGAAGAGGTCGCGGCCACTCGATTCACTCGTCATAGAATCGGCATTCTCCCGTGGCGTACACAGACTCCACTCCAGCCGATTGTCATTCTGGCTTCAGTTTCAGGATCGATTCCGCAGCGATGTCGTGGGCTACGCTGATTCGATCCTCTTTCGCGGCTGGCCAGGCAACGATGTTGCAGTGCCGAGGAGGCGATTCGGTACGCTCTACCAGCAAGCCGGTCCTTTCAACCACCTCAGTCGAGACGTCAGCGTGGCCGTACACGGGCTTGCCACGCTCGGCCGCAACGTGGATCGCCCCAAGTACCCACAGCTCGCCGTCCAATAATCCGTCGGCATCAAACACCGAAGTGGACCAGACGCCATTCCATAACGCCGGCATAAACGCGTTGTACTTGACGAGATTCTTGGCGACGCTGAAATGTCGCTCTACAAGGATTCGAGCGACTCGTTCAGGCTTGCTGCCGGTCGTCATCGACGGCGCTGAAGCGCTTGATATGCGGAAGCAAGATGGCGGGAAACGTACCCGTAAAGATTTCTCTTCCTGTGACCTTGTTCTTGCCAAACATTCCTGCGTACGACAACGCTCCGTCGGCACCGATACTCACCGTGAACATATTTCGTCGATCTGCGATCCAATCCAACGCGAGCTCTCCGTCCGGATGCACAGAGATTTCCGGGAGAGCGAGGTGTTCGGGGAAGACCCGCAGAAGTTCACCAGCACTGATGTAAGCGCCTGGTGCAACCTGGCGACCTCTGTAGCCATCCCAGTTCTCTCCGTCAGCAGCAGAGCACGCCTCTATGAGGGCAACCGTCAGGTCGGCATGCCGCTGAGTTCCCGTAGTGTGGGCTGGCCTTCTCATGTCTTCGAACGTCCTCCGGAGTTCAGCGGCTACAGGACTCACGGCGTGCAGCGTCGCGCCGTCGCTTGCCGCATTCGGCTGTTCGGGAGGAGCGGGAACGTAGAGTGTCATTCGTATAACCCCACGGCTCTGTCTGTTAAGTATGAGAAAAAAACCGCATTTTTGAAAGCATGCAATTGCTCGAATACTGGCGTTATGGCGTTCAGATCCGTCGGGATCTCCGCCGCCCGAAATGCATCAATATCCAAAAGGACTCTGGTCGGAGCTGGAAGTTCCACGATCGGTTCAAGTGCCTGCGTGACGTTGGCCATCAGATCGTGCTCGGGGTGATGGAGTACGACTCGTACTAAAAATGTGCTTAGCATCTGGGGTAGGTCAGCTGGGACTTCCGGAGCAGCCTCCAAGTACAAGTTGAAATCCTCTCCGGGCTCCAATGGAAACTGCAATTGGTTGATATAACGAACGGCAAGGCGAGTCGCCGATCCTGGTTTCGCTCGCTCAACGTACAGCGGCCATAGTCGACTGGCTTCGCCCCATAGGCTTGTCCAGTCTTGGTACGGCTTCAGTCTATTGACCGTAAATCCGTCCGACCTGAATTGCGCAATGGTCAACCCGTCAGCTGACTTGAAATGCAGGCCCTGAAAGCCCAAATCGTCGCTCTGTGTGTGCAGCTTGCCATCCCTAATCTCGATTCGAGCGGCAACCCCTCGTTGGTCGTTTACGGTGGGGTAACGATCGGCAAGAATGGTCCTGAGATCCGCGAACGTGGTGGACGTGACGTGAGCCAGTCGCTCAATCCTGATGTCCACCAAGGCTTCCGTGATTGGTGCCTTCCTCAGATGACGCGGTTTCGCCATTAGGCGGTCGTTTGATTCTGCTTCGGCCGTCTCTGAGCGCTCAGAATGGCCGTGGCGAGTATACCTCGGGCAAGGTTCCGTAACGAAGATCGCGTCCCTCACTGGCGCCTCAAGCCCGGGCGCCTGACCCAGCGGCTTACCGCCGCTGGGCAGCGCCCGCAGTTCCCGCCATCGTCGACCGGACTCGGCCAGCATCGCGC
>JAHFUJ010000018.1 GCA_023265105.1 Acidobacteriota bacterium | reverse complement strand
TGCGATGGGCGGAACGATCGTCGGCGACACAGGCGTGGGCGCGACAGAGCTGGCCGGGGACGAGGTGACGGGCGCAGAAGTGACCGATGACATCGGAACGGGCGGTGGCGTGACGGGTGACGGCAAGCCTTGGGGAGAAGACGAAGTGGCTGGCGTGCCAGCCGCGCCAGGGCCGAAGTCGAAGGAAGTTTGATTCGGGTTCGGCGCGGGCTGCACCGACTGAGGAGCGGTTGGTGGCGCCGCGCCGCCGGACGCTGGCGGGGTTATGAACGGATCAAATGTCCTGTTGATGAATGCGTCAAGCTCCGCGGGGCTCGCGGCGGCCAGCGGGTGCCCCGGTGGCAAAGGCTCCCCGGGCCGCACCTCCTGGTAGCCAAACCTCGGATCGTTGAACTGGTCGACCTCGGCCAGGAAATTCCTTGATACCTGCTGGCCGGGAACATCAGCGCCGGCCTGCGCGATCGCGTCTTGTGTGATCTGCGCGCTGCGCGCGGTGACCTCGATTGCAGGTACGTCTTCGCCCGCGGCGCGGCGAGCTTGAACCTCTGTTCGCAGTGCGGCGTCGGCATTGTCTTTGATGGTCTTCACCGATTGAGGCAGAGCGATGACCAGTGCCTCCTGAGTATCCCGTCCGCCGCGTCTCTGTCCCTGCGGTCCATGCAGTTCGTGTCCCGGCAAGACCTCGTGCGCGACTGCGGCCGACGTTTGATGTTCCAAGTAAACCCCAGCCGCCTCTCGTCCCGTGGCCGGCATTCTGCCTCCACCGGCGGTGGCGCCCGGCGCACCAGGGGGATTGCTCGCCAAGGCAGCTGGATGCGGAGCTGCAACGGCACGACCGTATGTTCCGATTGCGCCCGGTTCGAGACCTTGCGGAATCGGGTCAGTTCCCTTGATACCTTGAAGTTCGAGCGGTGCCGTTATAGGTCGAAGTTCGCTGCCTGGCCCTTGTGTGTGCGGCAGCGTGAGTTGCTCGTGCGGCGCTGCGGCCGGTGCCGGCGTAACTTCGGCGGGCGGAGCAACGCTCACAGGCTCCGCCACAGATGCTGCGGGAGCGGTAGAAATCGGCTCGGCAGCGAGTGCAGCGGCGACAGGCGCCGGGGCGCTTACCGGCTCGCTCACAGGCGGCGGCAGCGTAGTTTCCGGTCCCGCTGCAGGCGCCGTCGAAATTGGCTCCGCATGGCCGATCGGCGGCGGCATTACCGGTTCCGTCACCGCCGCAGGCGCCGCCGCAATTGGCTCCGCATGAGACACCGGGAGCGGCGTGCCTTCCGGATGCGCCACAGGCGTGACCGGCTCCTGGAAGCGCACGACCGGTCCATCGCCCGCCGCGGGTGGCGGCGTCTCGTGGGGCGGTCGCTGCGACGGCGGCAGGTCCTCAGGCGGGTGCGGCCGCCCGCCCGCTTCCGCGGCTTGGCCGCCAGCCCACGCGCCGAGCGCGGCGCCTGAAGCGGCCGCCGCGGTCGAAATGCCGCGCCCCTGCGCCTCCACTTCGCGCGGGTCGGCCTGCGTCGTGAAGGCGTGGAGGGCGCGGAAGAGCGTCACGCAAGGCTGGAGGATCGCGGAGTTGACGAGGTCGAGCACCATGGTGACTTCACCGATGGCCAGTGAGATTTCTTCGCACGTCGCGACGACTTCGCCCGCCACGGCCGCGATGCCCAACGTGGCGCCGAAGGTGAAGAAGGCCGCCACGACCGCGCCCCCCGCGATGACGGCGGCCGCGATCTGCACCACGCCGACAATCCCGTTGATGACCGTCAACACCTGCGACACGACATCGATCACCGCAGCGACCGAGGCAATCGTGTTGGCGAGCGTCTCATACGTATCGCTGCCCTCGCCGAATCGCCCGATGGTCGCGCCGGTCTCGGCCCAGTCGCGAGTCACGAGTCCGTGGAGCGCCATCGCGCCGCCGATGACCGGGCCGATGGCAGGCACGAACCGCGTCACGAGCCCGATGCCGAGACCCATCGCGAGACCCGACGCCGCGCCGCTGATGAACCCGCTTCCCGCTGCCTCGGCGACGAACTCGGCGCGATGGAGCGACGATGCCTCACCGACGCGGCCGAGTGCGCCCGCCCACCGTTGATGCTCAGCGAGCTCTACGTCGATCAGCACGAGATCGCCGGTTTCGAGCGCCCCCGCACCGGTTTCCGGCACGGGTGCCGCAGCGGCGCCTCCGCCCCCGCCGGTGACCGCCGCGCCGCCGCCTCCGCCAGCACCGCCAGCGCCCTCAGACTCGGGCCCAGCCTCCGCCTGCGCTCCACCCGCCTCGCCAGGTGCGCCTGGCTGCGCGGCACCGTTTCCGGGGTCCACGCTCATGCCGCCGTCAGCGCCTTCCGCACCTTCGCCACCCTCGGCGGTGCCACTGCCATCGGACGGCGTGGACCGTGACGCATCGGTCTCGTTGCCCGGCTGCTGGCTGATTGCCTCGGGGGCCACCAGCGTCCCGACGCCGTCAGGAGGGGTCGCATCGGGCGTGGTGGCGGACAGGGGCGTCGCGAGCGGCGGCGACGCCGCATCTCCTGGCGTCCGTTGGATCGTGGGAGCGCCACCGGTGCTGTCGCCTGAGCCAGCGCCGTCCGACTGGTGGAGAACGTGCGTCGCCTCGTGGGCAAGCAACTCTGTGTCGTCGGAGCTCTCGTTGGGGCCGAGCCAAATGTGGTTCTTGTGGGTAAAGGCGCGCGCGCGAAGTCCATCTGCCGTGTCCCGTGCGGCCGGGCTGTCGTGCACGCGTACCCCGCTCAAGTCCATCCCCAGCACCGGCTCGACGCGAGCCCGAACGTCGCCGTTCAAAGCAGTGCCGCCGTCGGGCGGCTGAATCGCGGGGGCAGTAGTCGGAGGTGCGGCAGCTTTCCGCTGCAGCAGGTCTTGGCCGGCCCCTGCGCGTCGAGACGACGACGAAGGCCGAGCGCCGTTGCCCCCTTGCGCGACTGATTCGGACAGCGCGTCGGCCTCCTGCTCGAACACATCGTTCGGCTCGTTCACGACAAGCTTCGCTTGAACGGCAGGGACCGGCAGGCGTTGTAAGAACAACGGCAAGCTGCCGGACAGGGCAGGCGCCGCCGGCGAGCCGCTGGCACGGCTCGGATCTGGCGCGGGCTCGGCGTTCCGCGCCTGCGGGCGAGATTGTGGTTGAGCGAGCTTCGGCATGCGCCGCGAGACCGGTCCGTGCGACTGCGGGTTATTCCGAGATCAGGAGCGCACGGCGAGCTCGATCGGGAGTTGCCGCCCGAGCTTGCGCAGCTCGGCCTCAATCGCCGAGAGCAGGTCGGTAAACTCGATCTCGCGCCGGGCGCGGCGGGCATGGACGGCGGCGGCCAGGACAACGTTGCGCGTCTGGCCGCCGTTCAGGTCCACGAGAACGGCGAGTTGGTTGAGCTCGGAGGATTCGAGCTTCGTGCGGGGTCCAAGGTGCGATTGCCAGAGGGCGCGCCGCTCGTCGGGGCCGGGCAATGGAAAATCGATGATGAAGTCGAGGCGGCGGGCGAACGCATCGTCAAAGCGCGCCTGGCTGTTGCTCGTCAGCACGACGATGCCGTCGTAATTCTCGATTCGTTGAAGGAGATAGTTGGTTTGCGCATTGGCGAAGCGATCGTTGGCATCGTTGATTTCCGTGCGCTTGCCAAAGAGCGAGTCGGCTTCGTCGAAGAGCAGAATCACCTCGGCTTGCTCGGCGCGCGCGAGCAGCTGCGAGAGGTTCTTTTCAGTTTCGCCGATGTACTTGCTGGTGACCGACGCCAGATCCACGCGGTACAGAGGAAGGCCGAGCCTCGTTGCGATCCAGCCTGCCGCGAGGGTCTTGCCCGTGCCGCTCGGACCGGTGAACAGCGCACGCACACCAGGCCTGTAGCGCGTGCTCGCCGACGCGCCCAGGCCGTCGGCGAGATCTTCGCGGGCGCGGCAGCGCAGCATCAGCGCGTCGAGATCGGCGCGCAAGGTCGCCGGCGCGACGAGCGCTTCGTCGGGCACGGATGCGCGCAACGGTTCGGCGAGCGCATCGAGGCCGCTGCCTTCACCCGTCCAGGCGGCGGCCAAGACGTCGCTGTGGTCCGGGATGGAGCGGCCGGCCAGCGCGGCGTGATGATGGGAGAGTCGTCCGAGGTGCGCGATGCGTCCGGTGCCGTGACGATGATCGCGGGCGAGGTGTTCGGCGAGGGTGACGATGTCGCGCTCGGCTTCGGCGTCGCCCTGCGATCGCGCCGGATGACCGAGCGCAGCCAGCCAGAGCGCGCGCCGCCCGTCTTGGGATGGGATCGGGAGGCTCCAGCTCGCCGCCGCGCCTTGCGCGATTTCGATGGAGCCGTCAGGTCCGCACACGGCCAGGATCGGGCCGTCGTAGCCCGGCAAACTCGACAGACGGCGCCGCTCGCCGGGGGTCAGCTCCTGAACAAAGACGGGGAGTAGCTGGCGGAGCAACAGCCACGGCCCGAACCCGGTGACTTTGTCCGTCTCGATGAACACGGGCCGCTTATGCAGCGCGCTGGCAATGGCGAGGGCCACACTTCGACCCTCGGCCGGGGAACCCGTGCGCAACGCGAGCGCCCGCCGCACTTCGCCGTTGAGCGCGGCGGCGTGTTGTCGTGCCTGCGCACGAATCGAATCGGGCAACGGAACCTTCGCCGTGTCCTCCAGGCCAATCGTGGTGCCGGCCCACTGACTGTCATGACCCGCCATTGCGAGACAGAGCGGCGCGGGCACCATGACCGGCCGCTCGGGGAGCGGCGCGGTGTCATTGAGCACCCACAGCAATCCACTCTTCACGGCCGGACCGTTCAGCAGCGCCGGCAGCACGCTCGCGTCCGTGTCGAAGGCCTGCTCGAAGGAGGACGCCAGCAGGCCGAGCGTCGGACGCGAGCCGCCAACCGGCGTCTGCACGTGCGCGAGCACGCGGCCGAAGAGCGGATTGTCTTCAACAGCCGCGGCAAGCGCGACGGCGAGAAGCTCGAGTCGCGCGATGTGCAATTCGCCCGCAAGCCACACCAGTCGCGCGTCCACGGGTGCCGGCGCCCGCATGCACTGGGCCATGGCCTCAGTCAACGAGCGTCCGTTGGCTCCGACGACGCCGGCGATGTGACGAAGGAATTGATCCTCCTGGCTGGTCGACGCGCCACGAGCGGACGCACAAGCCTCCGCGACCGCGGCTAACGCGACGTCCTCCAACCGCACGTCGTGCGCCGGCGCGGATTCAGTCTGGGCCATGATGATCGCCGTAGCTGAATTGGACGACGCGACCCATCCACGGCACCCAGCCGGGGTCCACGTCCAGCGCGAGCCGGCGCACGCGCACATCGATTTGAGACAAAGCGAAGCATGCGCCGATGTGCGTCCTTGAAATGTGGACGCGCCCCGGACGGCGAATCAGCGTCGTCAGTCCCATGCGTGGGTGGCGCCTGGACCAGCGGCGAACGGCGGTCAACCAGGCGGTGAACGGCGAGTCAAGCGGGGCGCGCGGCTTCGGCGACGACAGGATGTCGCGTGCGCGGCCGGGCAGATGCGAGGCGAGGTCGCCAGTTTCGAAAAAGACCGGGTCGGCTTGGTCGCCGAATTCAGCATGAAAGGCGAGCGCCAGGGGATCGTTTGGTGGCAACCCGACCCGTTGACCGATGAACCAGAGCAGGCGCGCGGGAAGACCGCCGTCGAGGAACGTCGGTTGTGAGGCAAGGAATGCCGCAAACTCGAGCCGCTCGAGGATCGGCACGACGAAAAGCAAACCGGCGCAGGGCGTGAACGCGCCGCACAACGTCTTTGGGGCGTGGACCTGCTCCGCTTTTCGCCCGACTCGTGATCCTGGACTGTGCACGATGTCTGAAGGACGATCGAATGTCTCATGCGCAATCGGTGTCGGCCGAAGTGCGCCGGCAAACGAGACGCGTCGATCGGAATCGCCGCTCGACTGAGGGTGTGATTGAGGAGCGCTCGCTCGTTCGAATACTTCGGGCGCCGGGTCTTCGGGCACTCCTGGTCGATCGACTCGTGTCACGCGCTCGGATTGACTGTCGGAGTGCGGTGGGCCCTCTCGCTCGAACGCGCGCAGGATGAACGCGACCTTGGCAGGCAGGCGAGGGTCGGCGACAGCGGCCGGATGTTCGAGCACCGTCAGCAGTGTGGTCAGCCACACGAGGCGATCGTCTGTTGGTCCCCAATTCCGTCGCCACCGATTCACGATCTCGGCGCGACGACGAGTCAGATGCGGCGGTCGTGATGGCAACGGCTCGGTCGGGAACCCGCTCCACCCTTCCATCCGTAACCACTGACCGCCTTGGCCTGCCGGAATCGACGACAGCAAGGCATCCTCGACGCCGGCGCCGATCGCCTGATCGATGAGGGCCGCGGCCACGACGGCCGCCTCCGGGACGCCATGGGCCGCTTGGAGCAACAGCGACCAGCGCTCGCCGCGCGACGCGTCGGCCCGCCACCCGCGCACGATCGCGGTCCAGAACCATTCACGCGCCGGAGCACCCCGGGCGTGCAGACGGGCGAGCGCGATGATGGCGTCGCCGCGATCGGAAAATACGACGGCGTTGGCATCGCCGGCCGCGGGCACATCGTAGGCGACCGCCTGGGACATGACGTCGCGCGTGACGCGCTCGATGCGCAGCGCAAGCGACGCCGGGCTGACGTGCGCGCTGATTCGCCCGAGAGCCAAACGCTGGATGACGATCAGCCGTCCCCGATCCGCACCCGGAAGCGACGCCGTACTCAAGGCGTCGCTCAACAGCGTGGCCGCGTGTCGCGCGTCATCTTCGGCGTCAGCCCGTACATGCAAACGCCGGACGCGGCGCGCGGGCAGCGGCGACTTCTGGATCGACATCTTCGACGCGTCTGGATTTATTTTCTGAAGCTCAGCGCCGCCGGTACGAACTGCACCCGCATCGTCGGGTCGAGGGTGGTCGTTCGACCATCCACGTGGCTCACACGCGCGGTGACTTCACCTTCCACGAGATCTTCCACCCGCCCCCTGGCCACCACGCGCGATGCGTGCCAGACGTGGAATTCCATCCCGACACGAACCAGCTCGGGATTGAGCGGCTTGATGGGAATCTGGATGCCGGGCCGGACGGGTGTCGGCTTGGGGACATGGCCCGCGATGATGCGGTTGACGGGGGCATGGCTCGCCAGCAGGAGACACAGACGGACCAGATCGTTCACCAGATTGACCGCGTCGCGTTCCGACGAGTCCACGCGGCCGAACAGCCAGTCGGCAAACTCCTGCAGCCGGCGTCGCGTCTGTCGGGCCAGTCGGGCGTAGTGCGGCAGCACGGTCAGGTCCCGCAGCAAAGCCGGCCGATCGAATTGGCTGAAACGTTCGATCCAGGCGAGGCGCACGGCCGGCAGCACAGCGGCGAACTCGGCGTGGAGGCAGGTGGCCACCTGGCCCATCTGCGCGAGCTCCGAGGCCGCGGCGACGCCGACGTCGCGGGAGCCGTGCCGCCCCTCAATCAGGTCGCCGACGGCGGCGTGCTCGTGCGCATCACGCTGAAAATCCTTCCAGCGCCGTCCCCGCTTGTCGCCGATGTCGATGAGCGCGGTCCGCTTGCGCAGCGTGCTGATCACCTGATGGGCGCCGATCACCGTGAATTGCACGGCGTCGGACGAGCCGCGAACGGCGCTGACAGCCTCCAGCGTGTTGAAGGAGACTGCGGAGACGCGGCTCGTGTCGAGCAGCGCGATGAGCTTGTCCGGGGTGTCGAGCCTGGCGAGCAACGGCTCGAGCGCCGTGAACCAGCGCGCCGGGGCATGACGAAACAGCTGGATGTAGGCGCTCAGCGGCGGCGGCGGTTCGTCGTGCCGCTGCAGGCAAGCAGGAAGAGGCGCCGGCACTCCGAATGGCTCCAACCGCCAATAGGGCAACCGGCGACGGACGAGATCGACCGCCCGCGGTCGCACGAACGCGAGAAACTTCACCTCGTCGCGAATCAACCCGTCGCGGCGTTGGTTGGTCGCCGCCACTCGCTGCTGTTCTTCCTGGCGAAGCGCACGGGCGACACTGACGTCATGCCGGGCTTCGACGAGCTTGCCCTCAAGGGCCAGCACGCGCGCCGCCGCAGCGTCACGCTGTTCGCCAATCAGTCTGAGCGTCTCGATCCCGGTCTGTACGATCGCGCGGCGTTGCTGAATGACGCGCTCGATGGTACGGAGGATGGCCGATTTGATTTCCGTGAAATCCAGAGCCGCCAGGGTGACCTCGGCCTCGTCGGTGACCGTGTCGGCGGCGAGCGGCGTGGCGGTGAGCAGTCTCGTCACCGCGGCCTCGCGGATCGTCTCTGACGTCGTCGCCGGAGCCGGGGCAGGCGGCGGCGGCGGTGGGGCGACGCGGCCCTGGAGCGCGAGCAGCGAGACCTCCTCGCCGGCGAGGGAGCGGACCGTTTCACCGACGAGCGGCAGCCGCACGCCGATCAGCTGTTTCAGAAACTGGGTCAGATCCGAACGGGCGTAGGACAGGTTCTGCGTGGCGGGCGGTTCCGTGAATCGCTGGCCGATGCTCAAGCCGCGCGGCGGAAGCGTTGGGCCGCTTTCCGGACGCTCGCCCAGGACGTCCTTGAGCGCGGCCGCCTTGAAGTCGATTCTCTGGGCCTTCAAGGATGTGTCGAATCGCTCGAAGGCGACCGCAACTGCCTCGTCCCGCCTCAGAGCGGCGGACACGAGGGGATTCACGGTAGAGAACCTCGAAATCCCCTCAAAGGCGAGCCTCCCGACGGCTCGCGGCGCGCCAGGACCGAGCACCTTGTTGACGTCCGTCGAAGAGACAGGCTTTCGTTTGGCAGCGGTGATGAATGCGCCAAGCTGCTCAGCCGAGGCCGTCGCAGTTTCCTGCTCGGCGATGGCGGCGATGGCGGGGTTGATGAGGAGTTTCTGCGCGGCGGTCTCGCCAAGAATCAATTTGCGGATGCGATAGAGATTCACCTGCGCGCGCGTGAAATGGCTATCGACAAAATCATCCGCCTGGCTGGCCTCGGCTTCCAGTTCTACGAGCACACGTTCGAGACCGGCGGTCGCGACGCTCATCGGGGTCGTCCGCTGGGTCGCTCCAGGTGGGTTCAGCGCTGTCTCAACTTCATCGACACGCTGGGCCTGGCTCCTGCCATCCGGAAACACCGGCTCGTTCAGTTCCTCGAACGGCGCGAGGAGCCGATCGCCGGTGATCCGCGTCCAGTCGCCGCCGATGAACCGAGGCGCCGGACCGTCCTGTGCGCGCCAGAAGACCTCTTCGAACACTCCATCGCCCCGTACGACCTGGCCGACCGCGGCGAGCGCGACGCGGCCATCCTCGAGATGTAGCGTGAAGCTTGTGACCGTCCCCGTCGTGACACCGAGCTCGGCAGGCGGGACCGACAAGCGGAGCCACAGCGGAGATGCGAGCGGTCGGCCGTCCGCACCGGTTTGTTCGGCTGGCGCCACAGGGGGCGCCGTCCACGCGAAGCGAAAGTCCTTCGAGTTTATCTGCCAGCGGGCCTCGATCCGGCTGGGGGCCGCATCTTCGTCGAGCCTCAGCCAGAAAAACAGCGTGCCGTCCGCTGACACCTCATGCGACACCGCGAAACCGACATGGATTTCCAAGGAGTCGTGCGTCGCGATTGGCGAGGCCAACGCTTCCGTGAAGCCGAGCCCTGCGACCGTCTCCACCGGCTCCGGTTCGAGCTGCCCCGGTTCGAGCGGCGGGACCGGCGTCGCCGGTTGCGGGCCGGCGCCGAGCACCTGCAACGCGTCCCGTCGTCCGCGAACAAAATCGCGCCGCTGACGCCAGTCCTGGCGCGTGGCGACGAACCGGTCGACCGTGGCGGCAAAGATCGGATCCTCCTGTTCCACCACCAGCAGCCGCGGATCGAACACACGTTGCGGCAGCGGGACCAGCACGCGAACGGCTTCTTCACTTGTCGCGCTGAAGTCGTACGGCGCGAGCGCGGCGCTGGCGGCGAGCGCGGCGTCCAGATCCTCGAGCGCAACCGGCACCGCTTCGACCGCGAACGGCGGGGGGAAGAAGTGGTTGATGCCGGCCCGATCGGGGGGTTGACCTGCAGGCGGCGGCAGCGCGAGCGCCTGCGAAGTGGTCAGGAAGTCGAGCACCCCGCGCGGGAGAAAACCGGCGGGTGGGACGAACTGGAACCGCGACGTCAATGCCGCTATCGCCGTTTCATCGGCCGCCGGAAGCGGACCCAGGTGCTCGGCAAACTGGTCCACCCGCGCCCTCCAGTTGACCGGCGTCCCGGCGCCGGGAGGATTTAGCGCCGCCTCGTCATCCGCCGTCGCGAGACGCCCGGCGGGACGCGTGCGGGGGCGCGCGCCACCGCCGGTCCGCACGACGGCCGCGCGATCGAGAAAGAAACTGCGCGCGGTCGCGTCAGGAACCTGTTCCGAGCTGAGCAACGCGAGCGGCACGCCCAGCCACTCCCACGCGAGCAGGTCGGCGGCACGCAGCACCGTATCCCAGCGGTGACCCACCGGCTGCGTTTGCAGAAACCGCACCTGCTGGCGCGCCGAGGCGCGCGCCTCTTCCGCGAAGACGACGTGAGCCAGGCGGTTGCGCCAGCGTGGATCATCGCGATCGGTCAGGGACGCCAACGATTCGAGGCGAGCGGGCAGCTGGCACAGCCGCAACATGCAGGCGTCCACTCGGCGCTCGTCGGCGAACGCGTCCTGTGACGGATCCAGATCGCAGGGGTCTTCGGGATCGACGCCGCCGAAGGTTCGGAACTCCGCCGGGCATAAGACCAGCACCGCGGCCCACGACACATGGCCGACAGCGAACCGATCCACGTTGACGACCAGCTCGCCGGTGTCTCGCGGTGATCCGGCGGTCGCGCCTGCGGGAGGGGCCTCGGCTGGCTCCTCATGGTTCGGTCCGCCGACACGCACGTAGTGGATCGGAATCTGGTCGAGCGCCACGCGCAACGGGCGAGGAACCACGATGTCCTCTCCGTCGGCCAGGAAGCCGTGTCCTGGCAACACGTGAACGAAGTGTCCCGCCGGAGCGAGCTCGGCCGCCGGAGTGGCCGGAGATTCGAGCGCCACTTCCAGCCCTCCGACGACACCGGGCGTGGCGAGCCGCCCACGCCAGGCCAACCGGGCGGCACGATTCTCCTGTTCGAGCTCGAGGGCCTCGGCGGTCAGCGCTCGCCCGGCCCAGAAGTCCAGCCGCAGACGCCAGCGCGCGTCCTCCGTTTCCGGCCGCATGACGGGGGACGTGGCCGCGAGGTGTTCACCGGGCAGCGGGGAGGAGAGGGGAATGATTCTCATGGTGTCGGCACAAGCCGGCGCCGCAGATTGGCAAGGTTATCGCTGATGTTTTCCCCGGCCTTCACGGCGGTTCGCAATTCAGTGACAAGTTCGGCCAGACGCTCTGCCGGCACGTCGCGTGCGAGGCGGTCCACGTCGGGCAGCACACCGAGGTCGACGACACGATCGGAGTTCAGCGTGCGGGCGAGCGTCCCGCTTTCCTCCGCGAGGAGCGCCAGGCCCTTCCCGAGCGCCGGATCGGTCGTCGCGGCCAACGCGGAAACGGCATCGGTCGCGGTCGGCGCGGTGCCTTCAGGGCCGGCCGCGCGGGCCACGAGGCTTCGCAGCAGAGCGGGGTTGTCCACGAAACGTCGTTCGGTCAGACGACGTGTGAGCCCATTCACCTCAGGAACGTCAATGCTCCGCAGTCGGTCGATGCGCTCGGCAAGAAGAGCGTCCGTGTTCATCAGGTCGGTGAGCCGTCTGGGATCGGCGACCGTGACGTGATCGGCGCTGACCGGCGTGCCGGCCACGTTGGTCGGGATTGGCAGGTGGCGGCGCCGGACGTACCAGAGGAGCCGCTGATTCAGTCCGGTGCGCAACAGGTGTCGCCAGGGCTCCTCTTCGGCTGGCGGCACGGGAGCAGCGACTGGAGTGAACAACCGCGAGAGCAGAAGGTCTCGTGGCGTCGCCCGCGCCTTGATCTCGCTGAAAACCGGGCGCAGCCGCGGCGATTCGGCGTCCCAATTGGGCAGGGCGGTGCGGTTTTCGGCGAACTGGTCGCGACTGAGTGGAACAAGTACCACCACCCCCGTGCCGCTCAGTTGATCCAGCCCGGTCGTCAGGTCGATTGGTGGCACCAGCAGAGATTCCTCGATCACCGCCGCGAGCTCGTCTTCGGGTACGAACGACAGTTCGACTTCGATCCCGGGTGGAAAAAAACGCTGCGTGAAACGATCGGCGTCGAGCGTCGCGGCTGGGAACTGCCCGACGGGCGGCAGCCCGTCCAGATAGCTTGTGGCGAGAAATGGCTGATCGTTGTTGGCGTTCATGACGTCGGCCAGATGACGCTGGTATTGCAGCAGGTGCGCCTCGCGGAGCGATCGGGCGCCAAAGCCGAAGTCCATGCCCGCCGGTCGTTCCGCGCCGGTCTCGCGTCGGACCATGAACGGGTCCACCCACTCGATGAAGTTTCCGCGCAGTGCCACCATCGCCAGCGGAAGCACACCCGAAATCAGCCCATGGTCGCGCCCTTCGATGAAGATCTCGCGCGCGACGCGCGCGCGGCGTCGATTCCAGGTTTCGTCGGAGCCTTGCTCGGGGTACGGGATGAGGGAGACCGCGACGCCTTCCACGATCGTGCTGTCTTCGACCTTGCGCGTGCCGGTGAGCGACGTCGGGTACGCCCCGATCGGATTGGCGGTCCATTCGACCGGCCGCAGCACGACGATGTAGAGGCCGGTGCGGGTCCGTCCGGGCTCGTTCGGAATGACCTGCAGGCCGAAGGCCGCGTCGAGCCGCTGCATTTCCGGCACGTCAGCCGGGTTCACGGTCAGCGGGTCGAACAGCACGACCAGCTCACCCGTGTCGGTGACACCCTGGCCAGGTTCGATCCGCAGGCGTTCCGCGCCGGTGCCTGGATCGACGACTTCGGAAACCATGCAGCCGTCGATGACGCCACTGCCGCCGGCACGGCCGAGATCCGCCTGCCGGACCAGAAAATAGTTCTGCTCCCCTTGGAGATCGGACGCCGCGAGGAACCGGCCGTCGAACCAGCGCGGGCGCCAGCGCCGCGGGTCACCAACCAGCACCTCTTGATTGATCAGCCGCTCGCGCTCGGCGATAGCGAGGTCGATGAGTTGATCGCGATTGGAACCAAGAGTGTTGAGAGCCACGCGAGACCTCCAGACCTGAACAGGATGGTGAGCGAGCGGGCGCGCTACGGAGCGATCACACGGCGGACTGCTGCCGGCGGCAGCAGGACATGACGAACGCGATTGTCGACGTGCGCGTGTTCGGTCGGCCAGACGGCGGCGGACCAGTCGGGAATCGGCGCTTCCGCCGCGTTCGGATTCTGCTCCGCGGGAATGCGCAATCGCGCCAGCAACACGGCGGTGGGATCCACGCCCGCCGCATTCTCGGGCGCCGGCTGCGCCGACGGGCGCCACAGGTCGAACGCCAACTGCTCCGCGGCCGCCAGACGTTCGGCGACGGTGGCGCCCGCGATCCCCGCCCACGGATCGGACGCGACGGGCAGGTCGGGGTCGGCCTCGGTTCGGAGCACCAGCGACAATTCATACCCGTCGCGGACCCGTGACGGTTGCGAGGCATCGAGCGCGTCGAATGGCCCGCTGGCGAACGCCGGCGTATAGCCGCGGGGACACTGATGAAAGGCCAGGAAGACGTCGGCGACGATGACGCCGCCCGCGGTCACCCCGCCATCGGCGCGCCACGCCAGGCGCAGGTCACCGGCGTCGAGCTCGGTGCTGCTCGGAGTCCGCGCCGCGATGAACCCGAACCACCGGCGCAATCGCAGACAGGCGTCGCGCGGCACCTCGATGAGACGACCGGCGTGATCGAGCGCGAGGCCGGGTTCGACTTCGAGCTCCACTTCGTCGGCCGCGCCGCTCTGTCCGGGCCGGTGCCGGTGGAAGACGCGCAGGCCGGCGATGACCCCGCTGCCGTGGAGATGCAGCAGGGCGCGCGCCAGCTGGCGGCGGTGATAGGTCTGCTCGTCGCGAAAATCGTCGGCGCCGAGCAATTCACCGGTCGAGTAGTGCAACCGGTCGGCATGGACGCTCGACACGAGGGGATCGGCAGTGCGTTTCATGGTGGGAATGGTCGTGAAGGCCCGACGCGCCTATCGCGCCGGGCTCGTAATTTGGGGAACCGTTATCGTCCTGAAGAGTTCGACGGTGACGATGACGTCGGCTGGTTTACTCGCCACGCCGGCGGTGTTGACGACAACAAGCCGGAAACGATACTGGCCGGGAGACAAGCCCCCATCCACCAGGACCGCCGGCTTGGTGGTCTCAAACGGCTTGTTCGGAGCGAACTTCACCCTGCCCCTACTGGATGAGGGTCCAGATGTACCGGGCAATCGTCCCGCCGCCCACATCGGACGACTCTATGCCGCTGAGCGTGAAGTCTGTCCCGAAGGCCACCGAGCGCGGGGCGCTGATGATCGCCGAGGGCGCTTGCGTGTCCACGATGAAGAGGCGAGCTTGGACAGGCTTCGAGCGGTTGCCCGAGTCATCCATCACCTCCAACTGGAAGGTGTAGGAGCCGACCTTCAGCGGATTGGTGGGATCGACCACGATAATCAAGGATGCATCGGGCGCCGCGGCGTCGATCGGCTCGTTCACCTTCAACATGTCGGATGAGATTTTGGGCATGTGCTTGCGATCCTTTCTTTGGATGAGTTGTGTGAGTTCAGAGCGTTGGGGGCAAGAGGGTCCACGTGTAGCGGTCGATCGCTCCGGGCGGCGGCACGCTTGATCGAGATCCGTCGAGGGTAAACGAGTCGGCCGAAGACACCATCGACGGTCCCTCGACGCGCGCGACCGGCAGCGGTGGTCCGAGCCAGGTGCCTCCGCCGAGCCGCGGATCCAGGCTGGGTTGCCGTGTCACGAAATCGCCTTCCGCGATCCGGCTTCGATCGAGCCGCGCCACGCCAGGGATCGGAAGCGGTCCGAGGTAGGTATCGACGTCCACGAGCGTGGCCAACCCAACCATCAAGGGATAGCTCGCTCGGACCACCCGGATCTGCACGTGCGCGGGCGCCTCACGCTCGGCGACGCGTTTGACCAGTCCGAAATCTACCGGAGTGACCGTGTCGTGCACGAAGACGGTCACCCGATACGCCAGCCTGCCGAAGAATTCGCGGACGGCCGCCTCTTCCAGCGCCCGCTTGGCGGGATCGCTGCTGAACGCATCGCGGAAGAGCGCCAGCAATTCAGCCTTCTCGGTGTCACCGAGGAAGAGCGTGTCGCCGACTCGCGAGTTCGCGCTGACGACGAGACCCGGCAGCAGCGGGTCGTCGGCAAGACTGAGGTTGGCGCCGAGAATCGTGGCGAAGGTGCGCCGCAGTCGGAAATCCTCGATGACCAGAATCTCCCCGCCGGTCACTCCTCCCCCGCGCGGGAATTCATGCTGGCGCAGCTCGATGTGGCTCGTCTCGGCCGGATCGGTGGGCACCGCCTTCCCGTGCAATCGCAGATCGCTCGCGCTGACAAACTCTCTGACGAGACGTCCTCCCGTCGCAATTTCCAACGCGAGTTGGAGACCGGCCAGGGCGCCGCGGGTTCGGGACAGACGCGGCGCCGCCTCAATCCAGGCGCGCCGGCGGTCCGCCGGAAACGAGGCATCGAACGCCACGCCAATCCAGGAGCCGAGCCATTCGAGCGCATCGTCTGGAGCGGATCGCGGGTCCATCAACACATGGGCTGCGGCGACACGATCTTCCAACGGCGTGAGGGCGCTTTCGAACAAGCCCAGGAAGCGCTCCAGGAAATCCGAGCCGGTGGCGCGTCCGATGTCGTCGCCGTCGCTGCCAAATAATTCTTCGCGGTAGAGCTGTGGCAGATACTCATCGCGGTACGAAAACCGCGACGCGTAAATGCGCAGCGCCGCGATTTCCGGGGTCAGATGACCGGTGCCGAACAACCGGGCTCGCACGTGAAGGTATTGGCCGTTCAATCGCCGCACGCGCCGCCCAGGGCGCTGCACCAGGCAGGTAAACAGCCCGGCCCGGTTCGCCTGGGGCGGCTGCCGGAGCAGGCCGGGATGATGAGGGACCTCCGAACGATCCGGCAGCCACGCTCCACGCGCCGGCGCTCGCCAGTTCGCGTCAGCCGCGGGCGACTCCGCGCCGCGGATCTCCCCAAATGCATGCGGATGCCAATCGTCGACGGTTGGGACAAAGTCCGGGTCGTCGGACGCGGCGAGGTCGATGCACACACCGCAGCCCGGGGGCAGCACGGCTTCCACGTACAGCCGGTGCCACGATATCTGATGTTGCCCGCCGTCCAGAGAGCGACTCGCCGTCGCGGCGCCCTCTCGTTCGAACGAGGCCACCGAGAGGGGCCGCAACGCGGCGAGCCGACCTCCATCACTGCGATAGTGCGGCGGCAGAGTGACGCCATTCAGGAACAGCGGCTCGGTCAGGCTTCGCACCGGAATGAATCCGCCGGCGGGAATCAACTCGGCTGACTGATCGTCCGGGTCGTAGGCGATGGCCTCGGTCGGTTGCCGCGTTTGTCCATCGACGGTTCGCGGCGCGGGCAGCACGACGATGCGTTGTTCGGAGAACCACGCCACGGTCGCCGGCTGCCCTGCATCGAGGAGCCTTCGCCGCGGCTGCCAGTCGCCTGTCGTTTCTCGCAGGTGCAGGAACGTGCGGCGCTCCGGTTGCGACGCGGAATCCGCCGCAGTGCCCCACGTGATGAGGGCCAGGCGTCCCGTGGGGCTGCACGACAACGCCACCGGCAGTTCGGTCGGCTCAATCCACCGCGGCTGCACGGCGCCGGTGTGAAACCGCGGTTCGTCAACGTTCTCGACGACCGGACGAAACGTGGTGGGCGCAAACTCCGGAGGCAGACCGTCGCCGAGCGGCAGTCCGCGCACGCGCCCGACCAGCCGGCGACCGCGATCGAGCACCCACGCACCGCCCAAGGGATCGGCGGCCATGCGATCGGGTGTGAAGCTCGTGAGGGGTAGCGCGAACACCGGCGGCCGGCGCCAGCGACCGCGCGGATCGAACAAGCCGACCGATGCGCGAACGACGTGCCCGCTGTTATCCGTTTCCTGGAGCGCCAGGTACAACACATCGTCGAAACCCATGGCCAGGTCGGCGACGCGCGTGTTGACCGGTGCCACCCAGAGCGCAACGGGAGAGGCCATGTCTCCCAGACCGCCGGTGGCCAGCACTCTGCGTGTTCCGGAATCCCAGTACGCGGTGGTGCCAAACGCGTCGATCGCCCGAGAGGGCGTGCCGAGGAGTGCTTGAACCGTACTCGCGTTGGCAACGCCGGCGAGCGGCCGGCGCGGTCGGCGGTCGCGCAACCGCAGCCGCCGGCAGACGCCGTCGTACTCGATCGCCGGCACATCGCTCCAGTCCTCTCGGTCGGCGAGCATCCAGAAGCGCTGGTGGTTGGCGTCCATGCTCAGCAGAGATCGGGCACGACGGGCACGGCGAGCGGCACTGCGTTGGGATCGGCAAACGGATTCGCGGCTCCGCCGGAAATCGACAGCGGTGCGCCAGTCGCCGTATCGTCGGCGACGACGGTCACGGCCAATAGCTCGGGCAGCTGCCAGCGTTCGAGCACCAGATTCTGCTCGCGGCCGGTGCGCGAATCTCCGAGCGGCTCCCAGTCGCTGGAGGAGGGATTGCGACGGAACAGATTCAGCCCTCCGACCTCTGAGACGCCCTGAACACGCGCGACTTCGACCGCGAGCTCGCGGTTGCTCAACGCACGTCCGAGCGGCCAGCCCCGGCGATCGAAACCGCCCCCAGCCAACGGCCACAGGACGCGTCTCAACGCGTCTTTCACCGACTGCAACGTGGTGTCGGGCGGCGCACCCTCGGCGACGGTCACGACGCCACTGAGCGCAACGGGGATGTACTCGCACCCGATCACGTAGAGCTCGGTCGCCAACGGACGGCGGTTATCGAGCCACGCATGCACGGCTTCGAGGAAGGGCCGGTCCGCGCGCGGGTTGGGAGCAGGACCGAGCGGGCGATCCGGCAGCGCCATCACCGTGACAATTCCGGGAATCTCCGCGTGCCGCGTCTGCGGCTTGAACCGCGGCAACAGCTCGACGCGCCCCACGTCAACTCCGGGCGTCTCGCGCGCAAGCACCCGATAGTCGTCGCCGGTGACGGCCCGCTCGCGGTGATTCAATCGGGCCGGAATTCGGCGTTCGGCCTCACGAAGCGTCTCGGGGTCGGCGCTGCCACCGAACGCCATCGGTTGCGCCACGACTAATCGGCTCCCCGCGGATTCGCCCGTGAGCGTCGCAGCGGCGATGGTCTTGAGTGTCCCGGCGGGAAGGTTGCCGGCGATGCCTCCTCCGGAGCGAAGCTGGCGCGCACGGATGCGATGTCCTGCAGGCGGAATCCGGCCGCGCACGCCGTCGCCGAACAGCACCGTTCCGGCGAACGCGTCGAGCTGAAACACGCGCGCATCGCGCGCGGCGTCCAGGTTGATTCGCGGATCGGCGTCGGGATCGAGCGTCGCGAGGTCGTCCACACGCACCCACGGATCCCAACGGCCTTCTGCTTCCACCTCGAGCACCAAGGTTTCGGGTTCGACCGACGTGGCCGGCAGCTGGAATTCCTGGTCGGCGGCGCCGTTGCTTTCGCCGACGATCAGGTTCGAGTGCGTGACGAGCTGCTCGACCTCGATCGCGTTTACGCCCGCCCAGACGACGCGCAAGTGTTCGACTTCGCGAGGCCTGGGGACCGCACCGGTTTCAGACGTCTGAAGCGACGGCGCGCCCTGCCCGGTGCTGAACTGTGTTTCCGGCGCCGGCGCGGGCGGCGGCGGCGCGGGCCGCAGGCGAATCCATGCGACAAGCCTGGATGCGAGAGCCGCGGCGTCGAGTCGCGGCGGACGGTCGCCGACTCCGGCCTCCGGATCCGACCGCACGTCGTTGGCCGGCGCGTGAATGACTTGTTCTCGCGGCAAAGCGAGACGCACGAGTCCCGGTCGTGTGAGTCCCGCCGTGGTGTCGGCCACTTCGTCCAGGGCCAGGTACTCCGGCCGCCAGGGATTGGCGTCCTGCACGGGCACGGTGGTGGTGTTGACCGTGATCTCCCAGACGTGGGGAACGCGCGCCCGCGCGGTCACCGGTTCGAGCGGATCGGTCGAGGGTAACGCCGGAACAAACCCGACGTTCAGCAGCCGCCCGCCCAGCGCGTGCCGCACTTCGGTGTTGCGTGCGGCCTGATTCTCGGGCGGCCGGGCTTGTGGGGCCAGAAGCGCGAGCCAGAGACACCGGTCGGCCGTATCGGCCACGATGTCGAGACCTTCGTTCAGCGCGTGGCCGCCCGTAAAGAGCGGCGTCGTGTAGTACGTGCGGATCGAGCCGCCGTTGGCGTGGAACTCCGAGAGCGCGACTTCGAGCTGGGGCGGCAACTCGTTGGGGTCGGTCTTGCGCTTGTAATGCGCCGCGGCGGACACCGGCAGCACCGTGAATTCATCCCGGGCTTCGAACGGAACCGGACCGTTCAGCGTGGCCGGCGGCCGGATCGGCAGCGCGGCAACGGCCTCGTTCTCCCTGAGGGACACCGTCACCATCCCGCGCGCCGGCCGCGCCGGCCGCAGCGGAACGCCGAGCAGCCGCAGAAAGGTCAGGCGCTGGCGTTCCGGAATCAAGTTCACGCGATAGAGCAGCGCGTCGCCGAGCCACGCGAACAGCTCGATCAAGGTTCGGCCGGGATCCCCGGGCCGCGGATTGGTCCACTCGGGTGTGTGCGCGGGGATGCGCGCGACCAGTTCGGCCACCAGGTCGTCGTACGAACGGTCGTCCAGGCGTGGCGGTCGGAAAGACATGGGCGAACGGTCGCTTACAGTTCGAGGTTCACGCCGAGCGTCATGATTTGGCCGGTGCGGCGGAGGCGATAGCCAAGCTCGATGCGCAGCCAACCCGGGCGGCCGGGCAGATCGCTGACCTCGACCCGGTCCACCTCGGCACGCGGTTCCCAACGGCCGACCGCTTCGGTCACGCGATCGTAGATGCGGCGGCGCGTGGTGATGGTGTCGGGTTCGCCGAGGAACTCGGTGAGCCCCGCGCCGAACCCCGGACGCATCAATTGCTCGCCGGGCCGTGTGCTCAAGATCACCTGAAGCTGCTGGCGCACGCTTTCGGCGAGCACGGACGGATAGGCCAGTTCGCCGTGTTGATCGGGAAAAGGAAGAAGCGGCCACCCGATCGATGGTGCGCGAGGCTTGCTGTCGAGAACCACGTCGTGGCTACTTCTTGGCTTTCAACCCCGGCAGCGGGAAGCAGATGATGAAGTACGGCAGCCAGCGGAAAATGAAGTCGAACAGCGACACCATGATGATCAGCAGGATCAGCGCGCAGATCGTCACGATGGGGATCGAAAGCGAACAAATCATGCCCAGGCTGACACCACCGTCCGTCTTGCACGGTTCGCCTTCCGATCCGAGGCTGGGAAGATCCTTGTGAAACGGCCACGGTAGAACGGAAAGGACCAGATCCCCGAGGGTCAGACCTTTCAATCGCCCAATCTGACCGCACAGCGTGTCCGAAATGAGGAACGCGGTGTTCTTGTCGAATTTCCGCAGCCCCCCAGGCGTTGTGTCGATGGGCAGTCCGATCCGAATCGGTCGTGCGGGCGCGTCCGGATCGAAGAAGCCGGCCATCTGGAAGGGCTCCGTCGGGCCGCTCATCACCTCGCCGTGCAGCGGCTCGCACGCCGGCCTTTCATACACGCACCGGATCACGAACCACCCTTCGAGTGCGTTGGCCGGGGCAATCGCCGCGATTGGAACGGCAGGCTCAGGCGCCGGATCGGGATTATCGTCGCGGAGGGCGCGCAGGACGAGGACGGTCAGCTTGTCGAGGCGCTCCAGCGGGTCATTAGCCACCGGGTTGTCATCGAGCGTCAACTCGCTTTGCTCTTCCGGGTTCAACGTGGCGAGCGCCGCAACGGGCGGCAGCGGCGCGTCGTTCGGCGCGTTCGGATCGGCAAGAGGGAAGAGAAAGCCCGGCCACGCCGCCCGGCTGTCCGCGCTGTAGCGATTGTAGGATCGGTCGACGCTCTCCAATCGCCGTTCGAGCTCCGTGTTCAGGCCGTCTGGCGACGCGCCACACTTCGCCAGTGCCTCTCGCAAGGAGACGGGAACATCTCCAAGCGCGTACAGTACCGCTCCGGTGGCGGTCAGCTCCGCGTCCCGGCGCAGCGTCTCGCGCAGGGCCAAGGAAATGGTGGCGTTTGTCAACGCATCGAGAAGATCGCGCTCCGGGGCCGTCAACTGGTCCCGGCGTAACGGATCCAGCACGGCCCGCCACACCGGTTTGAGATACGTCGCCAGGTACTTTGCGAAATCCAGCAGGATGAACCACGAGACCGTCTGGATCTGTTCGCGCTCGAGCTTCAGTCGCGCCTTTTTTTCGCTGCCCGTCGGGAGGCGATCGGGCGGGGTGGGCAGACCGGACGGGATGACCGGCAGAGAGAAGGATTTTTGAACGCCCTGTGCCCGGCGAACGAGGCTCTTCCACGGCTCGACCACTTCCTTGCGAAGGAGAATCTTGCGCGAGGTGCGAGGCGTCACGCCGGGAGTGGCGCTGCCGCTCGCTTTCGGAGCGCCGAGGTAAGCCTCGCGCTTGCCGACGGGAATCACGCCGGCCAAAAGACGCCGCCGGCGCCGATCGTTCTCGGCAAAGTGCACCGCGAACAGCGGAAGCCTCTCCTCGTTGTCGACAACCTGCAGCGGATCGGCTCCGACGTTTCGCCAGGCGGGCCCTTGCTGGACGGCGACCCACGCATGCTCGTCCCAGCTCTCGACCGATCCCGCCGGTCCGACCGCGGGCGGCAGCAGACGTCGAATCACGAACGCCGTTTGCTCGCCTCTGCCCGGCTCCATGCCTCGGTCGGGCAAGCCGGGCACCTTGCAGACGAGGGAGCAGGCCACGAGATAGTGCCGCTGATGGGCGGGTTGATACAGCTTGAGCGGTGTGCCGGCGGGCACGGTGTCGATTGCGGCCGACGTCGTGGAGGCCGTGACGGCTCCGGGCGCGCTTCTGCGGAAAATCCCCAAACGCTGCAGCACCATCGACGGCGTTTTCGGCGCCTCGGGAATCGGCGCCGGCGTGAAGCCACGCCAGGTTTCGCGCCGGACCTGATAGTCGCGAAGCCGTTCGGGGTTGGTGTCGAGCAGATTGAGAAACTCCGGCATGAACGAGTCGCTGTTGAATCGCAGGATCGCCGGCCTGTGCAGCGCTTGACGCGGGACAGGCAGCAGCCGCGCCGCCGTGCCGCCCAGCAACGCCGGCGGCTGGGTCCAGATGATCTCGTGGCCGTTCACCGCATCACCAGATGTTGCCCGCTCCGGGAGTGTAGGAGGAGCTGATCACGCTGTTGCTGATCACGGTATCGGCCTGGACGACGCCGCTGAACTTGGACAAACCGGCGTTGACCGTGACCATGCCGGCCGATATCTCGACCGTGCTGGCGTTCACGGTGGCTTTCGCCGAAGCGGTGACCGTAATCCCCGCCGTTTCCAGCTTGACCGAGTTGCCGTTGCTATCCTCTATTAGGACCGCGCCCGGACCGTCCTTGAGCGTGATCTTCTGCCCGCCCGGCGTTTCCACGATGAACTGTTCCTGGCCGTCCTGATCGTCCATCGTCAGCTTCACGCCGTTGTGCGAGCGGATGACCTTGCGGCGATTGTGCCCGCCCGAGATCGTCTCGGGCGGCGTGCTGCTGCCGTTCCATAACCCGCCGACGATGATCGGCAGTCGCGGATCGCCGTTGACGAAGACGACGAAGACTTCGTCGCCGACGTCGGGCAACAGGAACGCCCCGCGGTCGTTCCCGGCGAAGGGACACGCGACACGCGCCCAGACCGGCCCATCGTGGTTGTCGACACCGTCAAAGTTGAGCAGGCGCACCTGCACGCGCGAAACGCTTTCGGGATCGTCGAGGCTCACGACTTCCGCGAGATAGCCTCCAGGGAAGAGGCCCGGCAACGGGATTTCAAGAAGCTGGCGAGCGCGCATCATGGTTGCCCGAGGAACGCGCTTTCGGCGGTGAAGTCGGTTTCGTATCCCCGCTCCAGATCGAAGCGGTGACAGCAGTAGGTGACGTAGTACGTGTTGTTGAAGCGGGGGCTGAGCCCCGTGAGACGCAGGTGGGTACCGGCGCGAATCGCCGGATTGCCCTCTGCCGTGCCGCTCGCCGTGACGAAGCGGCGTTGCCGTTCGTCGAAATGTGCATCGGCGAGCGCGCGGCCTTCGTCGTCGGTATTCACGACGAGGTGTCCGATCTGGTGCGTGCGGCGGCCAAGGGCATTCGACAGCACATCGGTCCCCCGCCGCCCGCGGCCGGGTCCTTGTTGGAATCCCGAGCTTCGGCTGGTGATGCGCTGGCCCCGCGCCGGATCCCAACCGGTGACCGTGACCTCGTTCACCTGGTGCGCCAGGTCCGCCAGCACGGTCACGCGACGGAGTTGGCTGTGTAAGGCCAGCTCCACGGCGCCGCGCCGGACGTCGCGACGCGGCGACACGTGCAGCTCGGCGCCGACGACCTGCAGGTCACCGTCGTACCGTGCCAGCAGACGGCGGAGGAACGCCAGGTCGCTCTCGTTCAACTGCACTTGCGTGCCGATGGTTTGCGTGAACCCGTTGATCTGCGGCGTCAACCCGAGATCGCTCGCCATGCTCCGGGCGATGTCGGCAAGGGTCTGATTGTCATAGGTGCGCGTGCGGCGCTTGATGCGCGCCTTTTGCAGCGTATCCTCGGCCAACGCGAGCAACCGCGGCGAACCGTCCTCGGAAAACTCCGCTTCCAGCGCGGAGATGATCCCGCGAAAGATTTCCGTCGGCGTCGATTCCTCGCCGCAGTAGACGGTGACGGTGTCGCCAAGCTTGAACGACGCTTCGTCCTCGAAGGCAAAATCGGCGTCGCCCGATCCGTCGCTGGCGATGTTGTCCCATCGCAGTTCCAGCGTGCTCAAGCCGTCTTCCCGCTCCGTCATCTCCATGCCGAGGAGCAGGCCGGTGACGCGCTCCTGCTCCGAACCGTTGATGCGGATCGTCGGGCGGGCGGTGTAAAGCGCAAGCTGACTGAGTTGGGACTCGGGCATGAAGTGAGCAACCGCTAGTCGCTAGTCGGCACAGACACGAGCCGCACGCTGCTGCATGCGCTCGAGCTGCTCGCGTTGGCGCCGCAGTTCCGCAGGCGACGCGGTCTGCGGATCGGGATGTTGCGCCTGTTGACCACGACCCTCGGGCGCGGCGACTTCGGCGGTGACTTCGTCAATGGCGATGGGCATGGTTCAAGAATTGTCGAAGCTGAGTTTTCCGCGGAGGGCACCGTGTCCGCCGACATCGGCGCTCAGACCGGCGACTCCTTCCAAGGTGGCTTTGCCGCCTACTCGAAAGCTCGCGTTGCGATCGGTCGACAACGCGGCGGACCGGGCCTGCGGCACGAGTCGCGAGGTGTTGAGCCGGGCGGTCGACGCGCCGGCGCGTGCCGTGACGCGCAGCCCGTCAAACGCGCCCTCCGTCGCCGAGAGACGCGACAGGCCAGAGATGCCTGCCGTTCCACCGATGCCGATGCCTGCGCTCGCACCGAGACCAATGCCGAGGCCGCCGCCGCCGGCGGCAAAGGCCGCCGGCGGCTTCAACGTGATCGACGCGCTGACGGTCAACGGAGAGCCGTTGCCGAAGCGCAGGCTTTCCTGACCATTCGCCTGGGCGACGGCGCGGGCCGCGTCGGGCGACTCCGCGGCGTTGGCGACGTCGGCGGCGCTCGTCGCGGGCGTGTCCAGCGCGTCGTCGTCGCCCGTCGCGCCGCCATTCTGCGGCGCCGAGCCCGGGGCATCGTCGAACACCTGATCCTGCCGCGACAGCGTGAGATTCACCGACGCGCGCAGCGGCACGCCATTGGCGCTGAAAAAGTCGATGGTCTCTTTGTAGCTTTCGGCGATGCCTTTGAACTTGATCCTGCCCCATTCGAAGAGCACGAGGGGCGGCGGCACCTGGCGGTCGGCCGGTTGGCCCGGAGGCGACGGCGGCGCGATGAAGGCTTGAAGCTTTCGCGTCGTCTGCGTGACGTCCTGACCGTCGAGGGTCGTGTCGAACTGCAGCTCCATGGTCAGCTTGGCGTTGGTTTTCGCGATGTATTGTTTGCGCTCGTTGTTGCGCGTGTCCTTCAGCTCGTTGCTGACTTGAAGCTGCAGCGACGCCGGATTGAAATCAACGTCGATCCACTCCGACACGTCATCGTTTCGTCCCGTCACGACGCCCAACCGGGCCACCGCAATCTTCGGCGCGTCGGGCGTGGGCCCGGGAATGCTTGTCGGCGACTCCGCCATGATCTAGAGAAAGGTGAGCCCTTCGTGGGCGAGGTGCAGCTCCTCGATGCCGACTTCGTTCGCCTTTGCATTCAGGTCGCCGGATTTGAACTTGACCGGCAGCGCCCGAAACAGCCGAATGGTGAGGCGTGGATCCGTCGAAGGTTCAGCGGATGTGGTCGGTTCGCCAGGCGGCGGTGCCATTTCGGTCTCCCCGAGCACCGTGATCTTCACATCCAGGCGGAAGGCGTATTTGCCTACCTCGTTGATGTGCGAAAACCATTTCCAGAGATCGCGGCTGGTCGTAATGCCGCGCTTCAGGATGACCGTGGCGAAGGTGACGTGTCCCGCACGTTGATACGCCCCGTAATTCGCGCCGCCGGCCTTGATCACTTTCGGCTCCATCGTCGCCTCGAGGCCGGTGCACTCCGAGAACGCTCCGTGAGCCAATTGAACGTCGTTGTCCTGCTTGCGCCGGAACTCGACGTGGAAGCGGAAGAGCGGAAACGGATACAGGGGATCGCTCACACCGATGCCTCCACCACGTCCTGGGGTTGAGGCAACACGAGGCTGACCTGTCCTCCTTCATCCATCGCAAACACCACGGTGATCCGTTCGATCGGGCTCGCGGCGGTGAACTGCACCCGCGCGATGACGCGCCCCAGGTCGAGATCCGCCTGCGTCATCGTCGACCGATCGCACCGGACCTCGAACGCGTCCGCCGAGAACGCGCCCGTCAACGCGCCGTCGCCCCACAGGCCGTGCAGCAATTCCTCCAGGCCGGAACGCAGCCGTCGCCACACCGCCTCGCCGTTGTTCGCGAAGACGGTGTCTTCGCCGGCGAGCCGAGCCGCCCGGACGATGCAGGCCACCAGGCGGTTGACGCTCGCCGGCCGATACGATTCGTCATCGTCGGTCGTGACATCGGACAACAGCTGAAACCCCATGGGCGTCGGCGTGAAAACGGAAATCCGTTCGCGCAGTACGCGCGGGAGACGTCGTGCTCCAACGGATCCGCGATACGGGAGCTCCCGCTCCAGCTCCGCCGTGGAAAGGTTCGGTTCCAAATCAACGACGCCGGCCACCGGTTCGCGAGCGACGCTGCGCCAGGCGCCGACGGTCAGCGCGTTGTTGGCCAAAAGGCCCGCGAGCATCGCGTCCGGCGCTTCCAACGCGCCGGGGAGCCGCATGGATTGGTGCGTCTGCAGCCATGGATAGACAAGTTGCACGAAGGCGGTCTGAATCGACGCGGCATGCTCCCATTGCGCGGCGCGGCTCGCGAAGACCCGAGCGGCCACCGCGCGGCGACGTTCGGCGGGCGGCAATCGGACCACGTCCGGACGGGCGCGAAGTAGCGCGTCATCGACCGGCAGTGGGACCGCCGCGACGAACTGCACTTCGCGGCAATAGCGTTGCAGCACGCTCCCGATACGCGTGACACATGCGGCCCAGTCCCGGAATCCGTCCTCGTCGCAGCGCGGCGCAGGGAAGGCGCGAAGGCTGCGCGACGTCGGTGGGTTCACACGCGTGGCACATTCGACAAAGCGTTCTTCCCCTTCCGCCTCGGTCTCGGGCGCGATTGGCCCGGCATCGACGGCGAACAACTCCGGCAGATCCGGGATACACAGATACGAGACGTCCGGCAGACCGAACAGGTGGCCGACGCCCTGCCATGTCGATCGATCCACTGGAGTGGGCGCCGGTACTGCTTCAAGAAGGCGGTCGCGGAAACGGGCTCGCGTGGGGAGATCGGTGAAGATCGGCCACGGATTTCCGACGCGAATGACGTAACACTTGCGCCCCCCATGGAGGAAGAAGCGACGCACGGCCGCACCCAACATGGTGTCCGCGACACGGCTCGTTCCCGCCACCAACGGTCGCTCGTCCCAGGCAAAGAGCGCGTCGAAGGCGTCCCACGTGTCGATGGGCGCCGGCACGTCGATCAATTCCAACAGGTCCGCGGCGCGACGTCCCGAGACCGGCGACAGCCACGCATTCTCGACCCACCACTCGACCAGCGACTCGCCCAACAATCGACCGGCGGCCCGGCGGAACAGATCGACGGCCGCGATCGCGTTTCCTGTGGGCCGCCATTCGACGCGCTCCAACCAGGCGGAGAATGCGTTCGGCGAATCTCCCGACGGAAGCACCTGCTCGGGAAGGACGCGCGAGCTCGCAGGCAATGCGGGTCCCGTCCACCCCAACTCGCGAAGGGCGCGCTCCAATCGCGCGCGTTGGCCCGGCCCCACATGACGGCAGGCCGCGAACCCGACAAAGCACGCGATGTCCGCGCGTGCCGGGTCGCTCCGCACAGGCGGCGTCGCCGCTTGAAACTGAAGACCGTCCATCGCCTCTTGCGTCAGATCATGCGACCGCCGAGGTGTCGAGGCTTTCGCTCGACAGCACCAGCTCCTCCATGGCCACGTCGCCGCCACCTTTGGCGGCCAGCGTCGGCCCGGTGTACTTCATCGGGACCACGCCGCCGAGCGTCCATTTCTGAACCGGGTTGCCGGCTTCATCCCGAAGCGTGATCACGACGGTGCGTTTGGCGGCCACGCTTTGCAACTGTGTCTGGGTGATCCAGTCCCACAAGTCGGTGGAGTTGACGATGCCGCGTTTGAGCGTCACGTCGCCGACTTTGTGAACGCCAGGGACTTTGCGCACGTGGTTCGGCCGGTCGTTGCCGTTGCGGTACTCGGCAATCGTGATTTCGGCGCTGAGCCCGGAGACATCGGAGAAGCCGCCCAGCGGCTGGTCTTCGCCGATCGGACCGTTGAGATTCACGAGGAAGTTAAACGCGCCGTAGGGTGTCGTGCGGTCTGGCATAAGCTGGGTCCTCCACAGTCAGGATCAAGAGCGCGCGTCGGCCGTCTTCTGGCCGATGCGGAAGATGACGAACTCGGCGGGCTTGAGCAGCGCCACGCCGACGAGGCAGATGAGGCGGCCGTTGTCCAAATCGTTCTGTGTCATCGTGGTGCGGTCGCAGCGCACGAAGAACGCCTCCTTGGGAGTGCCGCCGAGCAGGTTGCCCGACACCCATTCGTTGTAGAGAAAGGCTTCGACCGTCTCGGTGATGTTGGTCCACAGCCGCGGGCCGTTGTTCTCGAACACCGCCCACTGCGTGCCCCGGTCGACGCTCGCTTCCAGGAACAGCAGGTAGCGGCGCACGTTGACATACTTGATCTCAGGATCCGATCCAGCCGTACGGGCGCCCCACACGCGGAACCCACGTCCCGGAAAATAGCGGAGGCAGTTGACACCGGTCGGATTGAGCAACTGGTTCTGCGCGAAGTTCACGTCGCTCTCGAAGCGAAGCGCTCCGCGCACCACCTCGTTGGCGGGCGCCTTCGCGACGGTTTGCTCGACATCGTTGCGGGCGTAGATCCCGCAGAGGAATCCGGACGGCGGGAGGTTGAGCTCTTTCGGAATGTCCTCCCGTCCGGGCCGCGCCAGCGGATTGGCGACCGTCACCCACGGATAGTACAGAGCGGCTCTGGTTGAATCGATCTGCGCGCGTTCCTCGCGGGCTTCGCCTGGGAGCAGGTGCGGCGGGGTGTCCAGCACGGCGATGCGGTAGGCCCGCGGTAAGGCCACGTGGCCGAGCAGCGCTCGCTGGATCGCGCGGTAGTTGGTGGTGCTGAACGACGAGTGGCCCGGAGCCGCGATGATCGAGATGTCTTCGAGACCACGGAGTTGCTCGAGCGCAGCCGCGTAGGTGCCATCGTCGGTCGGAACGCCAACGCCTGGTTCGCCACCGCTGGCCCCGCCGGCCAACGTGTGCACGGCCCCGAATCCGTCGACGATGTCGCCAGTCGTGCGGCCCGCGGGGAAGAGTCCCGCGTGAAGCTCCAGCGCATTCACGCCGTTACCGATGTCGAACCCGAACAGCCGTTGCAGGCCGTCGGCGCGCGTGAGGCCCCTCACGCCGAGCACGCGGCCGATATATCGCGGGCTCGAACGCACCAGGCTGATCTCGTCGTACTCTTCCGTCTCGCCATCCGCATCGTCGGTTCGGACGAGCAACGAGATCAGATTGCCGACGACATTGCCGCCATCCGGCAACGCCAAGGCGGTGCTGGCGGCGTCGCGCCATTCGGTGCCGACTTTCCGATACAGACGCGGCGGATCCGCGGGAACCGCCCCGCGGGCGCGAAGCAGCGTGTCCTCCGGCGCGGCGTCCAACGTCGCGCGCGTGGCGGCGGTGTAGATCTCGCGGAGCGTTACCCGGCCGTTGCCCGAGTCGCCCGGGAAACGCGCCCGAATGAAGACCCGTTCCGCATCGTCCGGCGTTGCGAGCGTCCCCACAACCGCAGTGGCCGCAGCGGTGGCGCCGCTTGCCACGCGCGCCACGTAGAGCCGGCTGCCGCCTTCGTTGAAGAAATTCAGCACGGCATGCGCCAGAAAGTTGGTGGTCGGCGAGCCGCCCAGCGGCAGATCCTGCAGTCCGCCGTACGTGCGCACGAAATCACCGAAGCTGGTGATCAATTCGGGCGGCGCAGACGGATTGCCGTCCGCATTGCGGCGCGTGGACGCCACCGGCCCTTTACGGGTCGGACCGACGAAAGCCGTCGTGCTGGTGCCGACACCCTCGATCGATTTGGCGCGGAAGCTGGTTTCTTCGACATACACTCCTGGTGCAAGGTATTCAGGCATACGTGGCTCCTGTTGTCACGGCATGGCCAGGTGGACGACATATTCCCGCCCGGCCTGCACGCGGATTGGCGGGGTGGTTGCGGGTCGCACGATTTCGAGCAGCGAAAGGGGTGGTTGGTCGGGCGGTCGGATCAGCCCGGCGCCTGTCCCCGCCACGAGGGCCGGCACATTGGGAAGTTGCCCCGCGGCTCCGGTGAAGCCGCTGTGCCGCGTGGCTTCAAACTCGATCGCCTGGTCGGTTTCGATCACCGTGACACCCGAACCGGGTCGAAACCGCTGGATGCCGGCGACGGGAACGAGCGCCTCGCCGCGGACGCCGCCGCGCCACTCGGTCATCCCTGCGCCGATCGGAAGATCGGCCACGCCCCGAGGACTGCGAAACACCCGAAGCAGCACGCCGGGGAGCGGAGTGAGCGGCGTGACCCCAGCTTCGGTCACGCTCACGCGCAGCAGCGCCCATCCGTCCTGCACCGGCGCGCTCGGTGCGCGAAACAAGACCACCGCCTGCGGCCGAAAGACGCTGTCGGCTGCATCCGGATCCAGCGCGCGCGGCAGGTCGTAGTGAAACTCCTGCGGCAGGTGGTGCCCGCCGGCGTCGGTCACCGCCAGATGCAGGCGCAGCGGAGCGAGGAGGGTTTCGAGCGGCGCCGGCGGGTTGTCGAGCGTGCTGGCGTAGGTGTCGAAAAACGGCGCGCCCAAGACCACAAAGAGGCCGCCGCGGTTCTGCCGAATCCGGACGGCGTGCTCGTGTAGGGCGACGTCCACTGGTGCGCCTGCGATGGTCGCGCCGCGGACCTCCACCGTTGCCGGCACGGCAATCGGCAACCGCGTGACGGCGTCCACGCATTGAAACGCCCCGAGCACACGACGGTCGGCCGATTCGATCGGGCGGTGCGGCAGTCGATCCAGATTCATCGTTGTAGCGCCGGCCCGGCGTAGTCGAAGCGTGTGGCCACCACCGGACGCTCGTCGCGGATTTGATCCGCGTCGATCCGGACGACGCGCGCGATGTAGGAAAGGCTCAGGCGATAGTTCGGCTCGAGCGTGTCCCAGATGCGCATCATTTCCTCGGTCTCGATTTCCTCTGGGATGAGTTGGACCAGGTCTTCCGCAGTCCACGCGGCCTCGCGGCTCAGGGTGGAGCTGTCGAGCACCGGGAGTTGATGGAGCTGCCGCATCGTCCAGGCGAGCACGAGTTGTTCGTTCTCGCCGCTTTGAGCCCAGAAGCTGACCAGGTAATGGAGATCCACTGAGAGGGGGACAGGGCGCATGGCTGGGTCCGTCGTCCGTCCCGCGTTTCGCAGATGGTGATTCATGCTGGAGCGGTAGAGGAAGATCAGCACGCGGACCGAGGTATCACTCGACTGAACATCTTGTGCACGCACGCCGCCAATCGACGTCAGGCTGAACGTGCATTCCGGCTTGGTGACGTTTGGTGGGAAGGCAGCCCCGCGATACGCGTTGTTCAAATACGCCGCGAGCGAGCTCCCTACCGATCGGATTGCGGCAATGTTGGCCATGCGCGGTTTGGAACGTTGGGCATCGGCTGCGCGCACATCGGAGAGGCGCGTCGATATAGCTTCGCCCTCTCACTCACATCTGCGTCTGCCGCGGCGGACGCGCGTTACGGTTTTTCGCGCGGCCCGGGGTCGTCCGGGCCGGCCGCAGGTTGCTGCCGCAGCCGGTACAGCGGACGATCCTCGCCACCGATGCGCTCGATCAATCCGCGCGCCTCGAGCGTCTGCAGAGCCTGCGCGACCCGCTCGACTTCGACCCGCACGCGATGACGCGGCAGCCACCATTCCGCGATGCCTTTGAGGGTGTCCATCGCATTGGGGTGCTCACGCAGGTAGCCGAGCAGCTCGTCGCACACCGGATCGTGCCCCGATCCGTCCTGGCTCACCGCCACGACGCGGCGAAAGGCAAGTCAGCTGCCATCGGGACCACGCCGTGAGCGCGCGATTTGTGGGAAGAATGCGTGAGCGGTGGGGTGTACGTGCCCCGACGTGCGGGGGATGTTGGCCCCAGAGGTGGGTGCGCGGCGCCCGACGATCAGAACGCGCGCGGATCGAGTTGGTGCTTCTTCAGGAGGCGCCCGAAGTCGCGGCGCTCTTTGCGGGCCGATTGCGCCGCGCGTGACACGTTGCCGCGATGCGCGCGCAACAGCTGCCCGAGGTACTCGCGCTCGAAGGAGTCGACGACGGCGCGCTTCGCCTCGTTGAAGGGAGGCCACTGAGCCTGTGGGGCGGCCGGCGCGGCGTTCGGCTCGCCGAGCGGCAGGAGCGCAGGGCGAAATGGCGCCGCAGCCGGGGGATCGGGCGCGTCAGTCGGCAGACCGAGGTCCGTGCTGGCGATGACGGCCACCGGGGTCATCGCGATCGATCGCTGGATGACGTTTTCCAGCTCGCGCACGTTGCCCGGCCATGAGTAGGCGACGAGCGCGCGCTCGGCCTCGGCCGACAACTCGAGGGGCGCGGCGCCCTGCTGGTACTTCGTCAGAAAATGGCGAGCCAGCCGCAGGATGTCTTCTTGCCGCTCGCGGAGCGGCGG
Organism: Acidobacteriota bacterium; assembly: GCA_023265105.1. Classification (GTDB taxonomy): domain Bacteria; phylum Acidobacteriota; class Vicinamibacteria; order Vicinamibacterales; family CAVVIG01; genus JAHFUJ01. The sequence goes on along the minus strand of JAHFUJ010000018.1, from coordinate 1,802 downwards.
CACGTGAATCGAGAGCACGCAGAGACGATAGTACAGGTCGCTGCGGAACCGCCCGGACGAGACCAGTGCAGAGAGCGACACGTTGGTGGCGGCGATGAACCGGACATCGGCGAGCCGCTCGCGGTTGCCGCCGAGTGTGCGGTACGTGGCGCCCTGCAGGACGCGCAGCAGCGCGACCTGCGCACGCGGCGTCAGGCTGTCGATTTCGTCGAGGAAGAGGGTGCCGTGCTCGGCCCCTGAGATGAGGCCTTCACGACGCGCCTTGGCGTCGGTGAACGCGCCGCGCTCGTGTCCGAAGAGCTCGTCCTCGAGCAGCGTGTCTGGCAGCGCGCCGCAGTTGACCGGGACGAACGGATGCTCCGCGCGCGGCCCGAGATAATGGACCGCGCGCGCGATGAGCTCCTTGCCGGTCCCTGTTTCACCCGTGACAACCACCGTCGCGCTGTTGCGCGCGATCAACGGCAGTCGTTCGATGGCGGCGAGGAATCGCGGCGCGTCGCCTACGAGGTGCGAGAGCGCGTCGCTCTCGCGAAGCATCGCAACGGCAGATGGTGCCGCCGGGAAGGTTGGCTGTTGGACCACCCGAGCCCTCCATAGCTCTGGCGGCGCGTTTTCAGCGTCGGCCGATCGTCGAGAGCGAGACGCCAAAATCTATAGCCGTCGGGCCGCTAGGTCAAGGGCAAATTGACAGCAACAGGGCAAATCGACAGCAAGAGTCGACTCTTTGTGAAAGCGCGTCTCTGTGGAAAGCGCGCCTCAGTCGTGACGGCAAGCAGGCGTCATGACGATCGGGATGACCGACAGCATTGTGCTGCAGGCGATGGGTGAGCATATTGCGGCGATAGTGCCCGGCGCGGTGGCTTCACGCTATGATCACAGTGGGCATGCGCCGTTCTTGGAGGATGCGCCCCGGTTTAATCGGGAACTCGTCGATCTGGCGCGCAGCGTGAGCAAGTCACAGCAGGTGAACGCGTAACAGCGGCCACGCACACGACAGGCCGACAACAAGCGACGGTGCGGCTTTGTTGCACACAGCGCGTTAAGCGCTTTCCGCATTCCAATGCACAAAAGCCGTCTGGGCCATGACGGGCGCAGCGCAACAAGCGCTGCAGCCGACGCGCGCCAAGGCGCCCACGAGAAGAAAACCTGGGGGCGCGCGCGGCTAAGCGCGAAACGTCATGCCGCAGGAATGTACTGCGCAGGAATGTACGCACTGTGAAATGAAGATTCCTGGCGCTGAACGCGCGATTCTGGATGCGGCCAAGGTGAGGGACTATTTGCTGTCGCCAGAACACCGCGTCGGTAGCGCCAAAGCGCGCTTCTTTGCGCCGCTCGGGTTTGACCAGCGAAACTGGTCGGATCTGCGAGACGAGATCTACCGCTTTGCCACTCAGGAGGCGCAGCTCGGCGGCTCGACACGATTTGGACAGAAGTACGTGGTGCCAGGTACGATACAGGGGCCTTCAGGACGCGTCGCACACGTCGTGGTCGTGTGGATCGTCCTCAACGGTGAGGACTTTCCACGATTCGTGACAGCCTATCCGGGAGCGAAATCATGACAGCGCTCTTCCACGAACTCGATACGGTGGTGCTTCGCCGGGACCTGCCGGAAGCCGGGCTTCGCAGCGGAGATCTGGGCGCCATCGTTCAAGTGTACGGGGATGAAGCGGTGGAAGTGGAATTCGTCACCGCATCAGGGCGCACGCAGGCACTTCTGACGCTTCCAGTCAGCGACGTGCGGCCGGTGCGCGACGATGACTTGCTGGCTGTGCGGACCTCTTCGCCCGTTCGAGGAGCGGCAT
>JAHFUJ010000210.1:4464-8322 GCA_023265105.1 Acidobacteriota bacterium | reverse complement strand
GCCTAACGTGCCGCGCTGAGCCGCGGCGCGTTCATCGCTCGAGCGCCGACGGCTCCAGCGCGAGGTTAGCCAGCCTTTCGACTTTCAAACCAACGACGCAATGACGCCTGTGTTTCACCCGAGCGTCTCCCGGCAAGAAGGCCTTCGACGCTGATGTCTTCGTCCAGCTCCGGCCAGTGCAGGCCCTCGCCTTCCCCAATGAGTCGCCAATTTGCTCGTTCGGCGGGGGTGCCATGAGCGAGTCGGGGGTACCACGTCAGAGGAACCGTGATCGTCCGACCATCGATGAGTTCGACCACCAGCGTATCTTCTGTGAGCGATACGCCCTGCGCCCGCGCTTGGCTGATGTCAATCGGTGATGGTGAAGTACTCATGGCATCCTACGAGAAGAGCCGATGCCGGCTTAGGATGACAAAGACCCAAAGTTGTCGTTTCATGACGGTCCTTCTATCTGCAGCTATCGGCGAGTCCACGCGGCCCTCATCGCCGCGCGGTCAACTTCCGTGCCTCTCAGATAGACCTTGTCGATCTTTCGCGTGTTGGCGATGTCATCCAGAGGATTCCCGTTGAGCACGACGAAGTCCGCGCTCTTGCCCGGCGCCACCATCCCGAGTCGATCGAGCTTCAGCGTTTCCGCCGCGAGGCGCGTCGACGCGACAATCACCTCAGAGGGTGTCATCCCGGCCTTCGCCAACGAGTCCACCTCCCAGATCGCGTGCCAGCCCATCGTGCGCGACGGATCTCCGGCGGAGTCGCTCCCGAAGACAATCCGTACACCAGCCGCCCTGAGTTTCGACAGATTGCGGACTTGCAGGTCCCACGACCGACGCGTGTTGGCGAGCGCGTCGGGTTGCCTGTTCGCAAATTGGTTCTCCAACCGCTTGATCTCGCTGGGAGGAATGGTCTCGTGCAGCAGCGGGTCGTCGAGCCACGCGGGTCGTCCCGACTCGAGCGCCCGGCTGGTAACCCCCAGATTCGGCGTAAAGAAGACACCCGGGTGTTGCTTGAGCAACGCGATGAACTCGTCGTCGACGTCCTTGTCCCGGACCAGATGCGTGAAGCCCTCGATGCCCGCTCGTACCAGACCCTTGGCATCCTCGAGATCGTACACATGAGCGATCGCACGGAGATTGTGTTTGTGGGCTTCATCGATGGCCGCTCCATAGAGGTCCGGAGTCAGCTTCTTCTGGGTATGGTTTCTGTCGTCCACCCAGATTTTGACGAAGTCGGGGTGGTGGGGTGCCAACTCCTGGACGGCGTGTCTGGCCTGATCGACGGTCGTGACCACGTACGGCACGTCATTGCGGGCCGGGTCGTTTGGCCCCGACCCTGGCCACGCGAGCCCACGGCCTACCGTCCGAAAGAGCGCAGCGCCCGGGTGGACTTCTTCCCGTAGCTGGTACGGCAAATCCCCCATGTCGGTGCCCATGCTGATGGCCGCGGCGAATCCGTGGTAGGCATAGCGATGCAAATGGTCGAGCAGATTCTCGCGGGTGAAGTTCGCCTTCGACATGCTCCCGTCGAGCTGCTTCAGGAACCCGAGGTGGCTGTGTACATCGACCATCGCCGGGATGACGGTTTTACCGGTCAGGTCGCTGCGCGCCGCGCCCGGAGGAAGCCGAAGCTCACCCTTTCTGCCGATCCTGGTGAATCGGTTGTTTTCGACCAGGAACGCCGAGTTTTCGATGGGCGCGCCGCCATCGCCACTGATCAGCCGCGCACCTTCGAACAAAACCGCTGCGCCTGGGGACGGGCGCACCTGCGCGTCAGCGCCCGACAAACAGGCCGCGGTCAGGAGCAGACCGATGAGCATTCTCCGCACCTGGCGCATAGACCCTCCTTGAGCGTGCCCCTGTCAACGGCCACCGCTCGATCTCCGCCCTTCATTATCCACCCTCACCCACGGCGCCGGCTGGCATTTTGCGGGTGGCTGCTGACTATGCTTGACTCCACCGCATTCTGAGCGATAATCAGCGCGATGTTTTTCCGGAGGCACAGATGAAACGAAGCATCGTTCTTGGCGTGTTGACCGCCCTTGGCGCACTGTCGATGGTCATCGCGGCGCAGCAGCCGCCGGCTCGGGTCATCGAGGTCGAGAAGCTCAAGGACAACCTGTTCGTGCTCAAAGGGGGCGGCGGCAACACCGCCGTGTTCCTCACGGCCAACGGCGTGGTGGTCGTGGACGGTAAGAATCCGGGCTGGGGCCAGCCGATTCTCGACAAGATCAAGACGCTCACCGACAAGCCGGTGACGACGCTGATCAACACGCATACGCACGGGGATCACGTCAGCGGCAACGTCGAGTTCCCTGCCACGGTCGACATCATCGTGCAGGAGAACACGAAGACCAACATGATGAAGATGATCCCGAACAGCACCGCGGCGGATCAGACGGTGCCGGCCCAGACGATCTTCGATCAGAATGGCGGGCGCGGCCTCCCGAAGCGGACGTTCAAGGACAAGATGACGCTCTTCAAGGGGAACGACGAGATCGACCTGTACTATTTCGGCCGCGGTCACACGAACGGTGACGCGTGGGTCTCCTTCCCGGCGCTGCGCGTCGTGCACGCCGCCGACATCTTCTCCGGCAAGAATGTTCCCCTCCTCGACGCCAACAACGGCGGCAGCGCCCTGCTCATCGCCGACACCCTCGAGAAGGGCCTCAACGGCATCAAGAACGTCGAGACGATCATCACGGGCCACAGTACGCAGATGACGCCAGCCGATCTGAAGGAGTACATCGCATTCAACCGGGAGTTCGTCAACGACGTGCGGGCAGCGATGAAGGGCGGCAAGACCGCCGCCGAGGTTGCCAGCACGTGGAAAATTCCCGCGAAGTATGCGGGCTACGCACCGGCGGACCCCAACCGGCTGAAGAACAACGTGGCGCTCGCCTACAAGGAGCTCGGCGGCAAATGAAATCTGGGGATCTCTGATCCCCCGTCCACGAACGTTGTGCTGTTCGGGCGTGGGCTCGACGATTCGCCGCCTTCCTTCGAGTTTTTCTCACGACGGTCCGGGCCACGTGACCTGACCCGAATATGAACGCCGACTTGCCCACCCAATCACCGAAAGATCCGGCCGCCGGTTTCGACGCCGTCTATCGAGCTCAGGCAAAGACCAACCGTACTGAGCGTTACGGCGATAGGATGGGCGAGCCGATTTTCGCGCAGCAGGTTTTTCCTCGCCAGCCAACAGAAAATCCTGGTTCAAGGAGGAAGGTCATGAAGCGAATCATCCTGGGCGTCCTTTTCGCCACGTTCCCCGCGTGGCAGATCGTCCCGTTTGCACAGAATGGTGCGGCGCCGACCGTGGCCTTCGACATCACGAAGGCCGAGATTGATAATGTTCTGAAGAATGCGCCGCCAAACCCGCCCGACCGGCAGCTTCGAGTAGTTGACATGGGCAAGTACAACATGGGCATCGGCATCATCCATCGGGGTCCGACCAATGACAAACCTGGCGACCCGATCCAGGTCCTCTATCATGACTACACACCCGAGACCTACATCATCCTCTCAGGATCGGGCATCCTCACAACGGGGGGCGTGATCGAAAACAAGAAGGCGAGTACCGGTATCCCAAACGTCATGAATGGCCCTAGCGGCGCCGGCAACGCCGGTAACGGCGCGTATAGCCGCAAGGTGCAGGAGGGCGACATCATCATCATCCCGAACAACGTGGCCCATGGGTGGAGCCAAATCACCGATCACGTGACGTATTTGAGCGTCCGGCCCGACCCCGACCGGGTGTTGCCGGCTGGCTACGTCTACCCGTTGCTGCTCAAGAACCTGCCGACGCCCGCCCAAGGGGCGGCACCAGCCGGAGGAAGGCCATGAGAAGGTAAAAGGCAAAAGG
>JAHFUJ010000210.1:0-4364 GCA_023265105.1 Acidobacteriota bacterium | reverse complement strand
AAGGTAAAAGGCAGAAGCGAGGAGACGATGACGTGCGAAACGTTGGGCGACTGACACTGCTGATGATCATCGCCGGCGGGCTGGGATTCACCACGGCCTGCTAGGATAAGGAGGCTTCAGATGAGACGATTTCTGTCTCGGATGGGTGCATCTGCTGTTGCGATCGCCTTTGTGTCTCTGGTGGGGGCACCTCTCGCTGGACAGACCGCGACGGCAAGGAAGATAACGCCCGGCGCGAAAAACGCGGATGTGCATCGTACGCCGTGGGGCGATCCGGATCTTCAGGGGATTTGGACGGGGTCGACTATCACGCCCCTGGAGCGACCCGAGAAATTTGCCGGAAAGGAATTTCTGACGGAAGCCGAAGCGGCCCAACTCGAAAAGGAGGCACTGGCGAATACAGTGGATAGGGCACCGAGAGAAGGGGATGCCGGCACATACAACCAGGTTTGGTTTGACCCCTCGTCGAAGGTCCTCCCAGGCCGGCGAACCTCTCTGATCGTGGATCCCCCCAATGGACGCATTCCGTTCACGCCGGACGGCGCGAACGCGCAGGTGCGCAGCAGAGAGGCATACGGACACGGCAACTACGACTCGTGGCTAGGTCTCGATACGGGCGAACGGTGTATCACGGACGGGCCGCCAGTGTATTTCTCTGGCTACAACAATAATTACGAGATCATCCAGGCACCTGGCTATGTGATGATTCTTCACGAGTTGTACCGCGAAAATCGCGTCATCCCGTTGAGCGGGACACCGTCTGCCAGGATCCCTAGTTTGACGGGAAACCCGCGTGGCCATTGGGAAGGCGAGACGTTGGTTGTGGAAAGCGCGAACTTTCGAAGCGTGGAAGGCCGGTGGCAGGATGCCTGGCGCGCCGTTCGCCCCTCCACGCATCTGGTCGAGCGCTTCACGCGCGTCGATGCGCGCACGATCAACTACCAATTCACGTGGGAGGATCCCACGATGTATACCAGACCTTGGACCGCAGCGTATCCGCTGACCAACGATCAGGCGTCGCGCGGTGTGACGTCCGGGCAACTCTACGAATATGCGTGTCATGAAGGGAACTATGCCGCCGTGAACATCCTGCACGGGGCTCGCATGGCTGAAGAAGCTGCACGGAAAGGATCGTCCACGTCCAAGTAAGGCCGCGAGCCCAGCCGCGCGGAATCGAGCTGCCGAATCGACCTGGACAGAACAAAAGACTGCTCGTATCATTCGCCTCAACATCTCTATACACGCCCAACGCGGGCGTTGGTTCAATCGCTGCTACTGGAGTGGGCGTATGAAACTGATGGCCCGGACCGCAATCGTCACCGCGCTGATCTTGCTGATCGCGGCTTCCATCGCGAGGTTTCGGCCCGCCCACGCACAGGGTCGGCCCGCGACGATTGAGCCGACGCATTTTCATCACGTTCATCTGAATGCGGTGAACCCGGCGGCTGCGGCCGAGTACTACCCCAAGCCGTTTGCTCTGTCGGCCAGCAAGACGACCTTCAATGGCTACGAGGCGGTCAAGACCGGCAACGTCTATCTCCTGTTCACGAAGGTCAACACGCCGCCGATGACGGAATTGACGGGCCCCCAAACCTCGGTGTGGCACTTCGGCTGGAATACGCCGGACTCACGCAAGTACAACGAACGCTTCCGGGCGATGGGCCTGGAAATCGCGCAGATGTGGGACGCCGCCGACGGCAAGCTCGTGGACATGTCGAGCGACACGCTCCCCGGACTGCCGACGCAGGAACAGATTCTCGACATGCGAAACAAGGGCATGCAGCCGACGCGGCAAGGAGGCTTCGGATACCTCAGGGGCCCGGACGGCGCACTCATCGAGAACGCTCAGGCCGGCCAGACGGAGCGCTTCAACCACGTGCACATGTATCACGAGTCTCCGCGATGCGCGATGGAGTGGTATGCCACCCATCTTGGTGCGAGGCTTCCGGAGGGTCGCGGTGCCGGCGCGTCCGAAGCGCCGGCCGCAGGGGACTGCCGCACACAGCTCTATGCCCCGCCGACGTGGCCGTCGTTCGCGAAGACGGGTTTTGTTCGCGAGCCGTCCGGAGGCGTCTTCTTCGACGACGTCTCTATCTCGATCCGGCCGTGGCCGGGCGGTGGCCTCGCCAGCACGCGCGGGCATATCGTCGATCACTGGGCCCTCAGCGTGTCGGATCTTACGGCGACGGTGGCCCGGTTGAAAGGCGAGGGGATCAAGTTCCTCGACGAAATCCATCCGTGGGGCAACACGCGGGCGGCGATGATTGAAGGACCCGATCGAATTGCGATTGAGCTCGTCGAGGTAAGATAGTTTCGATTCGACCTGAGAGGAGGTTCTCCGGTGAAACGCTGGTTCGCGGCGTTGATAACCCTTGCGGCGATCTTCGCACTCGCGCCGGCACCGGGCGGGGCGCAGACCTCGGCGGCGACGACCTACACGCCGCCGCGGACACCGAACGGGCAGCCTGACTTGCAGGGCATTTGGCAGGTGCTCAACACGGCCGCGTGGAACCTCGAAGACCATCACGCGAGCCTCGGCGTGCCCGCCGGCCAAGGCGTGGTGGAAGGGGGTGCAATCCCGTATCAGCCGTGGGCGCTCGCGAAAAGAAAGGAGAACTTCGAAAAGCGCGCGACGCTCGATCCGGAAACCAGATGCTATCTCCCTGGAGTCCCCCGCGTCACCTACATGCCGTATCCGTTGCGGATCCTTCAGCAGGCCGACAGGGTCACGATCGTGCACGAATATGTTCGCGCCATTCGCTACATCTATATGAACGGCAATCCGCATCCCCGTGGCCACATCGATTGGTTCATGGGCGATTCGCGAGGTCGCTGGGAGGGGAATGCCCTCGTGGTCGACGTGATCGACTTCAACGACGAAACCTGGTTCGATCGGGCCGGGAATTTCCACAGCGACGCCTTGCACGTCGTCGAGCGCTTTACGCCGACCGGGCCCGATCACCTGCTCTATGAGGCCACGATCGAGGACCCGAAAGTGTTCACGCGGCCTTGGAAGATGAGCATGCCGCTCTACCGGCGTCAGGAAAAAAACATTGAGCTGTTGGAATATGAGTGCGGGGCGTACCTGCTCGAGCAGGAATGGGACAAGCCGGGTTCTCCGATTTTCGTCCATCGCTGAGGAGGTGTGGGGTGAGTCATCGGTTTTTCGCCGCCATGACGGCGCCGACGGCCGTGCTTTTCATCTTGGTGCCGGCGCCGGGACCAGGCGCGGGCCCGACTTCGCTCGCAAGCTTCGCAGGCGTCGCCGAGGCGGCTGGCGGAGGCGCCCAGGCCTTTTATCCGCGAGACACGCCGAAATTCCCCCAGGCCAGCACCTGGGTCGCGCAAAAGGCGAAGCTCCCGCCCTACAAAGCGCCGCGGACACCGGACGGCGTGCCCGACCTCCAAGGGGTGTGGGGCGGCCCCATCGGCGGTGGCAACGACGACATCGAAGAGCATGAGTACGTGGACGTGACGACACCGCCCCAGGAAAGCTATGTTTCTGATCCACCGGACGGGAAAATCCCCTACACGCCCTGGGCGCTGGCCAAACGGAATGAGATTCGGGCGGGGTTGGCGCGAGGATGGCCCGGTGAGACAGGCGGACGCCTCCACTCCGATCCGGGGGCGTATTGTTTGAATGGTCTGCCGCGCGCCTCGTTTGGTGGACAGGAGATCGTTCAGCAACCTGGCTACGTCATCATGCTCACCGCCAATACCTACCGCATTATCCCGACCGACGGGCGTCCGCCAATCGGCCAGAGCGCGAAGTTCTTTTTCGGGAATTCGCGTGGCCACTGGGATGGCGAGACGCTGGTTGTCGAGGTCACCAGTCTCAACGGCAGGACGTGGTTTGACAGCGCAGGGAACTACTTTAGCGAGAATACGCGCTTGGTAGAACGCTTGAGGTTGGTCGACGCGAATACGATCGACTACGAGGTGACGATCGAAGACCCCACGATCTATACCAGACCTTGGAAGATGACCTACCCGAAAAGACGTGCTGGGACTCCTGGGGCCGGTGGCGGCGGAGGCATCAACGCCGTCGGGGCAGCCGGCACCGCCGCCAGGAACGACCCCTATGCGAAAGAGTTTTGGGAAACGACCTGTTACGAGGGGAACCTCGAAAACGCGGTGACCCTGAGAGAACTAGGCTTCAAGTGGTTCGAGGGAGTGACTCCTCCGAAGTAAGCGACGGTTTTGATTATCGCGTTCGGTGGTCAGGAGGAGCGTCGAGGATCTGAAGGAGCGCTGATCATGATCGACTCGAAACGATTTCCACTCGCGTTGCTCGCCGGAATATCCGCGTTGGCCATTGCGGTCGTCGCCGGCCAGCAGCCGGCAGCGACACGTGTCTACACCGC
>JAHFUJ010000209.1 GCA_023265105.1 Acidobacteriota bacterium | reverse complement strand
GAGTTTCTGCATATGACCCTCCAGACACTGAAAAAGTGGCGTTGAGAACGCGCGGAAGGACGACAAGTATAGACGAAATGAGGCGCCGCGTGGCCGGAATTAATTCCGGTCCAGGCGGTCTCAGTACGTGGCGGCCGGCCGGACCTGGCTGGAGTGGGCTAAGTGGCCCACTAAGCGCGCGCCCGCTGCCCTCGCCTTCGTGCCGGTCCGGGTTTGGATTGAGCTATAATGAAAAGTTCTGACCCCTCCGGCGCGCGGCCGCTGGTACTGGGAGGTCGTCCAACGGTAGGACGCATGCCTCTGGAGCATGTTATCGGGGTTCAAATCCCTGCCTCCCAGCCAAGTTCGAAACCCGGGCCGCACTCCGACAGAACCTCAATCATTTCAACCACTTCCACGATCGACCGTACTCAATGCGAGTGGGAACATCAGATTCGCAGCCCAATCCGCGGATCTGAGCGTCTTCCCTAGGAAATCGGACGACTTCTGAGCCGGCAGTGCTGAAGTGACATTTTCGAGTGACATTCGGTCCGGACTATGGGCTGAACGAGGACCAGAACGGCGCATCTGGCGATTCCCCCTGGGGCAGATGGTTGTCGTTCACACCGGCGCTCTCTTCGTGGCCGAGACACGCGCCCTGCTGCAGAGTCGACCCCTACGCTCCGTCTCGGCCCGATGCCCGGACCACATGAGAAGACGAAAGTCGGTAGTCGATCGACCTTTCGTTGCGGGGAACTCCGACTCCCCGACCACGCGCAACTGCAAGTCGTTGAGCGCCCTCGTTCAGACCGCCTGAGGCCCAAGACCGTCACGTGGAGCGTGTCTTGCTCTTGCCGTGCTGCCAGCCGGTCTGGGCCGTGATCGCTCAGTAGGGCGGGGTGCGTTCGCCGCTGACTTGTGCTTCCCCCTCCCGTCGGGCACCGCGCCACGCGTGGTACCATGGCGCGCGGCAGGCAACCTCTTGGACAACAATGCTAGAGACACCGCTTTCAGCTCGCTGCGCCCTCATCGCCTGTGCGCCACTCATCGTGTTCGGCACGTTAGACGTGGCGTTCGCGCAGGCGCCGCAGGAGTACATTGTGCAGTTTCGAGCTGGGACGTCTGCTGCGGCCCGTCGCGCGGCGGCGGCCGCTGCCGGTGGGACGGCCCGCTTCGTCTACTCGGGCGTGAGCGCAGCAGCGGTCCGCATTCCGAGCCAGCAGGCGCTCGCGGCCTTGCAGCGCAATCCCGCCGTGATCTCAATCGTGCCGAACCGGCCGGTGTTCGCGATCCAGAGCGCGGAAGCCAAGGGAGGCAAGCCCGGCGGCGGGGGCGGGTCGACGCAAGTGGTGCCGGCCGGCGTCGCGCGGGTCGGGACCCCGACCACGTCGTCGAACGGCGCTGACGTCGGTATCGCGATCGTCGATACCGGCGTTGATCTCGCGCACCAGGACCTCCTCGGGACGGTCGACGCGTTCAACGCGTTCGGCGGGAGCTGCCAGGACGACGAGGGCCACGGCACCCACGTGGCAGGCACCGCCGCGGCGCATGACAACACGGTGGACGTCGTGGGCGTCGCGCCGGCGGCGCAGATCTATTGCGTCAAGGTGCTCGATTCGAGTGGCAGCGGCTCCGACGCCGATGTGATGGCGGGGTTGGACTGGGTGCTGACCAATCGCGACGCTGTGGTGCCTGGGATTAAGGTCATCAACATGAGCCTCGGCCGCGCGGGCAGCGTAAACGACAATCCGGCGCTGCGAGATCTCGTGCAGGCGCTCGACACAGCCGGCGTTTCGATTGTGGTCGCGGCCGGCAACGATCCGTCGGCAGACGTGAGCGGCCAGATCCCCGCGGCGTACGCGCCGGTGGTGGCGGTCGCGAGCACCACGGCGCAGAGCGGCGCAAACCAGTGCCGGCGCCTGTCGGCACCCATCGCGGCGGATACCGCGTCCTTCTTCACGACCGACGGCGGCGGCGTGGCCGTGTCGGCGCCAGGGGAGGACAAGGAGAACGTCAGCCGTGCATGCCTGATCTCGTCGGTCGGCATCCTGTCGACGCGGCTGGGCGGCGGGACGACGAGGCTGAACGGGACGAGCATGGCGGCGCCGCACGTAGCGGGAATCGCGGCGCGCTACTACCAGCAGAACCCCGGGGCGATCCCGTCGAGCGTGCGCAGCTGGATCATTCTGGACGCCGCCCGTCAGGGCGTCGCGCCGCTCGATTCCCCGGCGACCGGCTACACCATCGACGGCCTGCGCGAGGGCATCGCGCAGGCCCCGTAGTCAGCCCGTTACGCAGAGCCGAGGGGGACGCCGGCGCGCCCCCCTCGTGCCCTTCCTTCCCATCCCGCCGCACACTTCGCCGATGGAATGCGAGCCTACGAAGCGCGCCGTGTCGAGTGTCATCGCGGCGGAGAAATCTGAGAACAGATGCAACTGGACGAAAGATCGCACTCGTCTCCCACGGTGCGCACGGCCACGCACAATTGCTACAGGCGATCGCCAGCAGCGGCCACCTTTAGCACGAGTCGATGGGGTAATGGGCGGACGCGTACGACCCGAGCGACTTCGATCCGGAAACCGTCGTGTTCGAACGATCCGGAGAAGCGTTGGAAGAAGGCCTTTGAGCAGTAGCGGGCAGGCACCGAGCGGCGAGCAGGTCGCAGGCATGGGCACGGTAAGATAGCCACCCGACGCCTTCCCGATACAACTCCAAAACGATCGAGTCGCGCGCGGCCTACTTCACAGGACGCCTGATCTCCTCGAGGAGAGCCACAACGTCGGGATCGAGTTCAATCGGCACCGGTGCCATGTTTGTGTTCCTGGCGCAATTCTATATCTGCTGGCAGGTCGGCCCACTCGGCCGTCAGTCTCAGCGGAACGTGTCGTGGGCGATCACCGAATCAGAGACCGCGAAGGGGTCTCGGACGCGGACAGTTTCCAAGACGATCGGCGAAGTCCGCCGCGGCGAGTGACATTTCGAGTGTCATTGCGCTGGCAAAACTCGAAAACAGACGCGAATAAACGAAGGCTGACGAAAGAACGCGACAACGCCAAATTACTGGCGTGACGAGGTTTAAGCGAAAAGGGCCCGTTTCATTGGGGTTTCGTGAAGGGCGCGCAAAGACTCCCTGCCTCCCAGCCAACTCTTCGTTTTCGCACAATCATTAGCATTTCCGCTGTTTTTCGCGCCAAAACGGCCGAAGTGACATTTTCGAGTGACATTTCGTTCTTCTGAGGAGAGCCCTTGGGAGGATTGCGGGTTGATCGGCCCTGCGAGAGTCTGCCCAGGCGGCCCGGAGAAAACGGCGATATCGGATCGTGCCTACTCCACGAACGTTTGGTGCAACTTCACCGGGTGGGCCGGGGCCGCGCGCACGCGCAGGTTGATCATCTCGACGAACACCGAGAAGCCCATCGCGAAGTAGATGTAGCCCTTCGGGATGTGCAGACCGAGGCCGTCGCCGATCAGCGCGAGGCCGATCATCAGCAGAAATGACAGCGCCAGCACTTTCACGGTGGGATGCCGGCCGACGAAGTCGCTGATGAGCGCGGCGGAGAACATCATGATGCCGACGGCGGAAACAACGGCGGTGATCATGATGGAGATGTCGTCGGCCATGCCGACCGCGGTGATGACCGAGTCGAGCGAGAAGATGATATCGAGCAGCATGATCTGGCCGATGACGGCGCCGAACGACGGCGCCGCTTTCGCGGAGCCGTGACCTTCCACACCTTCCAGCTTGTCGTGGATCTCGATGGTCGCCTTATAGATAAGGAAGAGGCCGCCGGTCATCAGGATCAAGTCGCGACCAGAGAGGGCGTGCGCGAAGGCCGAGAAGAGCGGGGTCGTGAGGCGCATGATCCAGGTAATCGACAGGAGCAGCAGGATGCGCATGCCCATGGCGGCGAGCAAGCCGGTGCGGCGCGCCCCGCGTTGCTGAGGAGCCGGCAGCTTGCCGGCGAGGATCGAGATGAAGACGACGTTGTCGACGCCGAGAACGACTTCGAGGAACGTGAGCGTGGCGAGCGCGATAAGGCCGTCGGCAGAGAGAAAGGCATCCATGCGCTACACGCTAACATACGCGCAGGCGGGCGACGTCTACCGCTGGGTCCGCCCCCGGTCTGCGTGCTTCAGTGGTGACGCATCTGGCGCACGACACCCGATGTTTTCGGAATTACGGGACTCTGCAAAGGCCCGTACAAACAAGGGTATGATTGTGCGATTCATTCCAAAGGAGGAGTTTGAGATGAGACGCTGTGTTTCTCTCGCCATGTTTGCGCTGCTCGCCGTCGTACCGTTAATCGCACAGACGCCACAAGGCTGGAGGGTGCGCGCTGATCGCAGCACGAGTGCGTCGGATCCCGACGCTGCCGGTGCTGTCAAGTTCGTGACGATGGGGACGGGCTTCCATGCTACGAATCCCCAAGCGGCCGTCTTTTGGAACCCGGGCCATACGGTCACCGGGAATTACTCGCTCAAGGGGACGTTCACCCTGCTGAAACCGAGCGGCCATACCAACTACTACGGCCTTGTCTTCGGCGGGAGCGAGCTCGAAGGCGTTGGGCAGAACTATGTCTACTTCACGGTGGCGCAAGACGGGACCTGGCTCATCAAGCGCCGAGATGGTACGGCGACGAGCGATGTAGCAAAGGCGGCCAACGACACGGTGAAGAGGCCCGACGCCACCGGCAAGTCAACCAACGCGCTCGAGGTGCGCGTGCAGGCCGACAAGATCGAGTACGTCGTCAACGGTGTGACCGTGCATACGACGCCCAAAACCGGGCCGACAGCGAAGACCGACGGCATCTATGGCGTCCGGGTCAATCACCAACTCGACGTTCACGTGGACGGATTCTCGGCCTCGAAGCGGTAGTTCGCTCAATGCCGACGCTGCTGACCCGCGCACATGGCGGTTCAGGCACGTCTGCGCCCGGCGGGCGAGCAAATGCACCATTCGCTCATGCTGCGGAATCCGATAGAAATCGACGTATTTGCCCCGCCCTGCGAGCCGTCAGTCGCGATGATGGTGTAGACGTGAGCGCCCTCGCGAGCGTAGCGTGCGAGGATCGGCCCAACCGGGGTCTCATCATCAGCATGAGCCCAAACTGTCACGAGCGTCTTCGGTGCGTCCTGGCCATGCACGGACAGTACTGCGAAGAGCGTCGCGCTTAGAGCAGCAGACGTGATGCCACGCATGGGGGTTACCTCACTGGATGCTCGCGTCGTACCGCGGCGTGTCGCCGGAGATGCTTGGCGGCGTCCGCAAGAGCCTCTCGCGGAAGTAGCCCGCATCGACGCCTACGCTCCTCTTCCTCGCCACCAGAATCATCCGAGGTGAGTTCAGGGAATCGTAGGGGCTCAGGCGATAGTCGCCATGGACCTCCTCGATGGTCAGGTCGTGAGACGCGAACATGCGCTCGAAGTCCTGCAGCGTGAATTTGGCGACGCGCTCCACGTACTCGAGCGGCTGGGCGGCGCCATCTTCGACCACGATCCGCTTGAAGAAGTGATCGGCGTCCGTCCAGCGTGTCAGTCGGTAGATGACACCGTCGATCTCCTTGACCTCTTCGGACGTGAGCCTGGCCTCAGCGTGGCGGACGTTCAGGTAGTCGAGCACCAGCCTGCCGCCGTCTCGCAGCGACGTTGCGATGTTTCGAACGACCGCCTTGTGCTCGCCAGGTTCTTCAAAGTAACCAAAGCTCGTGAAGAAGTTGAAGACATAGTCAAAGGCATTGCGGCCGAACGGCACTCGCATGTCGTGCCGGAGAAAGCGGAGGCGCGACTGCTCGTACCTCTTCGCTTCCCTGATGCTTGTGGCGGCCAGGTCCATGCCGGTGACCCGGAGGGCCTTCGACGCCAGGTACCTCGAATGGCGTCCGGCGCCGCATCCAAGGTCGAGCACGCGCGCCCCTTGGCGGGGCCTGAGCCGTGCGATCAGTTCGTCGAGAAATCGCGCCGCTTCCGTCCCGTCCCGGCG
Source organism: Acidobacteriota bacterium (assembly GCA_023265105.1). Classification (GTDB taxonomy): domain Bacteria; phylum Acidobacteriota; class Vicinamibacteria; order Vicinamibacterales; family CAVVIG01; genus JAHFUJ01. The sequence goes on along the minus strand of JAHFUJ010000209.1, from coordinate 2,413 downwards.
CGCGTACAGCTTGTGATAGTGGGAGGAGTCAAACCAGGATGCAAACCATTCCGAACGCTGCGGCGCAATGGGCTGAACCGTCGTCGTCAACATCATGTGACCTCCTTAAAGAACGTCCTGTGTTGAATAACGGTCAGTCTGTGGCGGCATCACCGCCTCCTCAAGCGCAATGAGATGGAACTGACGCCGTGGCGCGTTTTGGCGCATGTCTGCGCTATCCTGTCGTCCTCATGCACGACAGACCGGACGCGAAACCGACGCCGGGCTCAGGCCAGTCGCCAGAGGGTCGGCTGGACTCCTGGAAGGAGATTGCCGCGTATCTCGGCCGGGGCATCCGTACGGTGCAGCGATGGGAGCGCGAGGAAGGGCTTCCCGTGCATCGACTCGCCCACGAAAAACGCGGCAGCGTCTATGCGCGTAGGGAGGAGCTGGCTGCCTGGTGGGAAAGCCGGCGACGCACGCTCGCGGCCCGCGCGACCGACGAGACAGACCAGACGCCTGTCGCGCCATCCCTCGAGCGAGTGACTCGAACGTCGGCCGCGACATTCTGGCCGGCGCTCTCGTCCGATGGCCGCATGCTCGCCTATGTTTCGGACGCGGGGCAGGACGGCGCGGCGGCGCAGATCTGGCTCCAGCAGATTGGCGGCGCGGCGATGCGGTTGACGAACAGTCCGCGCGAGTACTCGAATCTCTCGTTCTCGGCGGATGACACCCGCATCATCTTCACTGCCCGAGATGACGCTGCTCAGAACGTGTACGAGGTCCCGACCCTTGGAGGCGAACCGCGTCTCTTGAAACGAGCCGCGAGCGTCGCCCGGTTTTCCCCCGATGGTCATTGGCTCGCCTATGTGTCGATCGACTCCCCAGGAGGTGTGCGGATCGCGGCGCGGGACGGAGTCGGTTTTCGCACGATCGCGTCCGAACTGGTTGATGTGGCATGCGTGGTGTGGTCGGCGGACAGCAGGGCCTTGCTCGTTTGTGCTCACCCTGATCCGGCGCTCGAACCGGATTGGTGGATCGCTCCGCTGGACGGGCGCTCGCCGACGAACACGGGAATCTTCCGAAAGGTGCGCGAAGACGGATTGACCGGTCTGGGGATGGCCGCAGCGTGGGTGCACGACTCACTGGTGTTCTCCGCTGCAGACGCTAACGGCGTCAGTCTCTGGCGGCAACGGATCGTGCCCTCGACCTTCCAGGTGGCTCGTGACCGTGAGCGGCTTACCAGAGGAAATGAGGCGGCCTGGTTTCCTGCGGCAGCCGGTAGACGGCTGGCGTTCGCCAGCACCCACGCGGACGCGAATCTCTGGTCAGTGGCCGTTGACGCGGCGAGCGGCGTCGCGCACGGCCCCCTGCGCCGGATGACGCGAGGACCGGGCATCCTGGGCTTCCTTACAGTCACGAGAGACAACCGGACGCTCGCCTATTTCTCGGCTCGTCTCGGACGTGGTGACGTCTTCCTGAGAGACCTCGACGCCGGCTCCGAGACGGTGGTCGCTGACAGTACTGCAGACGGCAGGGGGTTTCCGGCGATTTCGCCAAGCGGACGCCAACTGGCGTACGGCATGAGGGTATCGGGCGTTCGCGCGATGCGGCCCATCTTCATCGACTACCTGTCCGATGGCACGTCGCGACAACTGGGCGACGACTGCGGCGGCCGGCCGCGCCAGTGGGTGGATGAACGTTTTCTCGTCATCGAGAGGTTCGCCCGCCTCAACACGATTGCGATCATCGACACGATCAGCGGTGAACAACGTGAGCTGCTGGCGAGCGCCGAGCGGTCGTTGAAAAATCCGCGTGTGTCGCCCGATGGCCGGTGGATCGCCTTCGATGCGGCACGGCCGGGTGAATCGCCGAGCGTGCTCGTCGCTCCGCTCGGAGAATGCTCGCCGATCCCGGAATCGGCGTGGGTGGTTGTGGATCGCTCGGTGAGCCATCCATTCTGGTCTGCCGACGGCGGTCTGCTGTACTACGTACCGACGGGCGCGAACTCGGTGATTCGCAGCGTCGTCCGTGCACGGCATTTCGCTCGCCCATCCGGGCTGCCGGAGGGCGAATCGATTGCCGTGTACGCCTCGAACGAGATGGTGATGCCGGCGTTCCTCAGTGGCACAGCGCCAATCGCCATATCCGATCAGATTATCTTCGTGCTCGGCGACTTCAGAGGTGATGTCTGGATGATGGAGCTGGAACCGGAGTGAACGTCGCCTCCATTTGAACTCAAATCGCCGGCGAGTAAACTGGCCCCGGCATGCGCGCGCGCCTTGTCGTGCTCACCGTCACGTTGCTGCTGGCCCTCGACCTGGGCCGCTCGTACTACGCGCGCGTCGGATACGCGCACCCGTCAGAGACATGGCAGCCGAATGCCGCCGTCTACGCGGACCTGACATGGCCACCGGGTGCGGACATCGGACCT
>JAHFUJ010000208.1 GCA_023265105.1 Acidobacteriota bacterium | reverse complement strand
CCAGGACTTTCCTTTATCAATTCACGATAGACGACCCGAAGGTGCTGACGAAACCTTGGACGTCTCCTGTCGCGAGGTACACGTGGTCGCCGCACAAGGAGCTGGAGGAACTGTATTGCACCAATCTCCCGGATGTCGCGGACGGGCTGCTTCCGATGCCGAGAATATCGCGGACGGCCAACGGAGCTGACGAGCGTTACTTCGATCAGCAAGAGTACGAAGTCATGAGCAAGAAATACCCTAACAAGTGAGCGGCGAGTCACCATGAAGTATTTCGGCAGGTGGACGTACGCGGCTGCGTTTTCAGCAGGGATTTGTTTCTGGGCGATTGGCGCTGGCCCGATGGCGATCGCGGCTGATGATAAAGCGCCGCATTTCAAGGTCGCCGCGGATTGGCCAAAGCCGCTGCCGAACAATTGGATCTTGGGGCCGGCCAGTGGGATTGCTGTTGATAAGGACAATCACATCTGGGTCCTGCAGCGTCCACGTTCTCTTGCCGAGGACGAGCTGGGCGCGGCGCAAAATCCGCCGCGTTCCATCTGCTGCCTCGCGGCGCCGCCCGTGCTGGTGTTCGATACCCAGGGCAACCTTCTCAAATACTGGGGCGGCCCCGGTCCGGGCTATGACTGGCCGGCGACAGAGCATGGGATATTCGTTGAGCAGAGCGGCAGCGTCTGGATTTCCGGACACGGCAACACCGATCGGCACGCGCTGAAGTTCACCGGTGATGGAAAATTCCTCCTCGAGATTGGCCATCCCGGCCCCGCGGCAAAGAGCAGTGATGCGAACAGTTTGGACACGACCATGCTCGGACGTGTCGCTGGCATCGCTGTCGACGAGAAGGCCCACGAGGTGTATTTTGCCGACGGCTACTTGAACAAGCGCGTCATCGTGTTCGACTCCGAGACGGGAACGTTCAAGCGCATGTGGGGCGCTTACGGCAATCCGCCGGAAGACAACGACCTCAAGTACAGACCCGGCCAACCTCCGGCTCGGCAGTTCGGGCCACTCCACTGTGTTGGACTGTCAAACGACGAGCTGGTCTATGTGTGCGATCGAGGCAACGACAGAATTCAGGTCTTTACCAAGCAAGGCAGGTTCGTCAAGGAATTCATCGTGGCCCCACTGACGCTGGGCAACCAATCCACGTACAACATCGCCTTCTCGCGGGACAAGGAACAGAAGTACTTGTTCGTGCAGGACGGCGAAAACAACGTGATCTGGGAGCTCCGTCGAAGCGACGGCGCCGTCCTGGGCAAGACCGGTCGCCAGGGTCGCAACGCCGGCGAGTTTCACCACATACACGCGATGGCCCAGGACTCGGCCGGGAACCTGTACACGGGCGAGATTACTACCGGCAACCGGGTTCAGAAGTTTGTCCCGGTGCCCGCCGGAGGGAACACCGTCGACCAGGACACATACCGTTAGGACTTGGAAAAAACTCGCCGCGCGCGAAGGGCTTCGATGTATAACCGTATGTGGCCCGGACGGCCAAGAGCGATCTGTCGGCTTATAGGAGGAGTACTGTGACGCAAAGATTCTTCGTCGTGTTGTTCATCGCGGCGTTGACCACCACCCACACGGTTGCGGGCCAATCGAGCCAGGCGGGCCCCAAGCCGCAGAAAAAATTCCTCAGTGCGCCACTGGTGATCGAAGACCAGGGCAGCTTCTTCATCGGCGGCGTGCCCAAAGTCACCGACTACGCGACGCTGCCCGCGGTTCCCGGCACGCCGGGCCTTGCGCCGAACGCCCTGGCGGGTCCACCCGTAGCCACCCCGGCCCCGCACCAGATCACCATCGGCCAGATGTACGTGCAGTTCCAGATTCCGGCGAAACAAGCCGGCACGGGGTGGCCCGTCATCATGGTGCATGGGTCGAGTCACACAGCGGCGTGTCTGGAGTCGACACCGGACGGGCGTGAAGGCTGGTATCCCTATTTCGTGCGCAAGGGAAGCTCGACGTACATCGTCGATCAGGCAGGACGTGGGCGCTCGGGATTCGACGAGTCCGCGGTCCATGAGGGCGAGGTCAGGATCACCAACGGCGACGTCACGACTGGCATGCTGTTGATGCCGCGCATCGGGCGCATCACCGACGATGGCGCCTGGACCAACTGGTTCGGACACCTCGTGCCGGCCGACTCGACCATTCTGACCGGCAAACTGATTCGACATGGCGATCCGGGCGATCCAAACCTCGGTTTGACGGCGGACCCACACGGCAAACCACTGTTCCCGACCGACACCCAGGATCCTAGATTCGTTTCGCGTGAAGGGGCGATAGGAGCCACGCCGGGAGGACCCGGTGAGTACTTCGCGCTCGAGTATTACAAGCAGTTGGTTCCCAACGCGGAGGTCACGCTTCCGGGTTCCACATGCGCGACCTGCGATCCGCAGGTGCTGTCACCCGCCAATACCTGGACGCCGCAGAATCTGGCGATGCTCGTCGAACGGCTCGGCGGAGCCATCGTCGCGACCCATTCGCAATCGGGGATCATGGGTCATCATATGACCCGGATCCTGAAGGAACGGGGTCACCTGGATCTGCTGAAGGGATTGATCACCATCGAGGGATCCTGCTCGCTTTCGAACAGCGGCCTCACCGCTGCGGACTTTGACAAGATCCCCTATTTGGCCCTCAAGGGAGACTACACCAACACAAGCACGGTGTGCCAAGAGACCGTGGACGCCATCACTGCCCGGCGCGCGTCGAAGCTTGGAACCGCCAAGGCGGACTATCTCAAGCTGGACGACATGGGGATACTCGGGGTGACGCACATGATGATGTTGGACGCGAAGAACTTGCAGATCGCCGACGTGATGCTGAACTGGGCGAATCGCAACGTTCCTCATGCCACCAAGGCCGGTGCCACGACCCGTCAGGCGGTGCCGGAATCAAACAACGCGCGCGGTTCGCGATAATCCGGAATCGCTCTGAAGACGAACGCACGAAGAAGACAACGCGTTCCTTACCGACCGCTCCAGCGGATGCGAACGCCTCCGTTGACAAGACGGGGCGTCCCGATTGTCGACGGATTCGTCTGGACGAAGTACACCTGGTCGAACAGGTTTTGCACGCCGAAAAACACCTGTAGATTGGGCCCGATGTCGCGCGATGCCGTCAGATCGACGACGGCATATTTCGGCAACCCGACGAGGGTGGACGTTGAATACCCGGCCTCGGTCAACGTGGCCGCCGGCACGAAATTGACGTTCAGATCGTCGTTGAACTGCAGACCGCTGAACTGGACGCCGAGGGCGACGTTCGCGTACTTCGCATTCGAATACGCCACCTGCGCCGATCCCCGGTGCTTCGGCACTTGCGGCAGGAACTTTCCCACGAGCGCTGCATTCGTGATGCCGCCATCGGTGACCTTGGCCTGATCGTACAGATACGCGCCAGACAATCTCCAGGACGAGCCGATGCGGTACTCCACGTCGCTCTGAATGCCCCAGATGCGCGTCCGGCCGAGGTTCTGCTTCTGCTGCAGGTTCACGCCGATCGTGACGTTCGATATGGGATTGCGCACGCGATTGTCGAACCAGGTTGCGCGGACGGTCACGTTGCGCGCCGGCGCGACCGTGATGCCAGCTTCCCCACCCACCAGACGCTCAGGCCCGAGTTGATTGTTCGGACGGGTCACGACCGCGGCCACCGAGAACTGGCGGTACAGCTCGGTGAGCGTCGGCGCGCGGAATCCCGAGCTCAACGCTCCCCACCCGGTGACGCGATCCGACACGTGGTATAGCGCCGCGACGCGCGGGCTGACCACGGTGTCGTCCTTGTCCGGAAGTGACGGCCTGTTGTTTGCGGTGGGCAGGCCGGTTGCCGCCGTAGTCTCCAGGCTATGGGAATCGTAGATCCGCCAGCGATCGACACGTGCGCTGAGCGTGACCACCAGCTTCGACGCCGGCGTGAAGACGTCCTGCGCGAACGCGCCCAGGCTCTGCTGAGTCCCTCCACCAACGCGCTGGACCGTCGGCACCGGCTGGATCGTGACGGGCGGCACGATCACGGTCGGCGTTGCGGCACCGTAAGAATCCTCTTGGCTGTCGCCATCGACCCAGCGCCAGTCGCCGCCCGTGCTGAACACATGCGACCCGCGAATGGATTTGGACCACTGCACCATGCCGCCCACCCCGTTGGTCGGTACGCGCCCATCGGTCGACAAGCGGACGAGGTTTCGTGTCGTGGCCGAGTTGGTCACGGCCAGGAACGTGCTATGGAACTTCTCGACGTCGACGAACACGTGTGCCTGGAGGTCGCTCTCATCCGGCAACCGGAGCCGGACGCCGCCGTTCGCGGACGTCCATCTGGTGTCGTTGACTTCGCCGATCTTGGCATTGTTTCGATTCTCGGTGAAGTAGCCACCCCGGAAGAATGCGTTGAGGCGGTCGGTCGCGGTGTACTCGAGCTTGGCGCTGACGTTCCGGTAGTCAACGTCGGCGTTGTTGTCGATCGGCCCACGCTCTCTGGCCGCCACAATGGGAAATCCGTCCGTGTTGAAGAAGCTGCCTTCGACGGCAACGCCCACCCTGTTCCATCTGTCGCTGGCGAAAAAGTCGACCTTCGGGCTGTTTCGATTCCCGTACTGGGGCTTGACCTCGATCGTTTGCCGGGTGGCTCGGCTCGTGATGATGTTGATGACGCCCCCCATCGCATAATTGCCGTACAAACTCGAGTTCGTGTCCTCGGACATCTCGATGCGATCCACGCTGACGAGCGGCACCCGCGTCCAATACACCCAGCCGCCGAAAGGATCGTTGAAGGGCACGCCGTCGAGCAGGACGAGCGTGCGACTTTGGCCGCTCGGCCCGATCCCGCGCAGCGACACGCCCTGGTTGGTCGGATGGGAGGAGAGGCTGCTGGAGCGGCGGAAGAGGCTGAACGTCGGAATCTGCCGCAGCACATCGTCGGCCATGACCGCGGGCGACGCCTTGATCTCGTCGCTGGTCAGGACCCTGACGCTCGCGGGGATGTCGCCGAGGCGCTGCTCGGTGCGCGTCGGCGTCACCGTCACGGTTTCGAGGAACGAAGCGGGCGAGAGGACAACCTCGATTTCGCTCGGGCCCGACAGAGGCTGCCTCTTCTCGGCAAATCCGCCGGCGCGGACGATGAGGGTTGCCGCGCCGTCGGGCGCCTTGTCGATCGTGAAGCGGCCATCAGGACCGGTGACGGTCTGCGCGGACGCGGACTGGGCCTGCGCAATAACCGTCGCGCCTGGGACCACGGCGCCGGTCGAATCCTTGACGACGCCAGTGATCAAGGTGTCCGCCAGCGAGAATGAAAGGATCAGTGCCAACAGCATCTTGTCACTCCGTCCGGTTACGTGGCCAACCCTGGGCACCGTTATACACCGAGCCCTCCGCGTCCGGCTAGATTTTTCGCGCCCCGCTCAACCTACTTCGAAAACGCTCTTGTGTCGACGTAGCTATCAGCTCTCTCAGCTTTCAGCTCACAGCTTTCAGCTCTCAGCAGCACGCGTTGGCTGACAGCTGACAGCCGATAGCTGACAGCTGATAGCTGATAGCTGATAGCTGATAGCTGATAGCTGATAGACAGCTACGCCAAGTCAAGTGACGTCCGGGATAAACTTGTGTCACGTTGTCGTGACCGTGCTCGAGCCAGGCCGCAAAGCCTGTGAAGAAATCGCCGGCGGGACACCACGTCAGAGCGATTTTTTCACAGGCTCGCAACGAATGGGAGGCAGAATGACCGACCTCGGAATGAACGAGCGCGCGTGGGCACTGGCCGATCGCGCGGTCGAGCGGGCGGCCGACCTGCGCATCGCCGTTCATACGCTCGCGAGCGGCGCACGCGTGGTAGACGCCGGGGCCGGCGTCCCGGGCGGCTTCGCCGCGGGGCTCGCGCTGGCCGGACTGTGCATGGGCGGCCTCGGGCACGTCGAGTTCGCGTCGCTCACCATCGGCGGCGAGGCGTGGCCCGGTGTGCACGTGTGGACCGACCACCCGGCCGCGTCGTGCATGGCGTCGCAGTACGCCGGGTGGGCGATCGACCCGGTGGGCTTTTTCGCGATGGGCTCAGGCCCGCTGCGCGCGAAAGCGCGGGTGGAGCGGGAGCTGTTCGCAAAACTCGGCTACGCCGAGGACGCGACCCGCGGCGTGCTCGTGCTGGAGGGGCGCACGCTTCCGACCGATGATGTGGCGGCGTGGGTGGCGGGCAAGGCCGGCGTCGCGCCCGATGCGCTCACCTTCGCCGTCGCGCCCACGGCGAGTCTCGCCGGCGGCGTCCAGATTGTGGCGCGCGTGCTCGAGACGGGATTGCACAAGATGGACACGATCGGCTTCGACGTGACGCGGGTGGTCAGCGCGATGGGCACCGCGCCGCTGCCGCCGCCGGCGCGGAGCGACATCCGCGCGATCGGCCGCACGAACGACTGTATTCTCTACGGCGGTCAGGCCCGCTACACCGTGCGGGCGGAGGACGCCGAGCTCGCCGAGCTCGCGACGCGTCTTCCGGCGTCCGCCTCCGCCGATTACGGCACGCCCTTCCACGACATTTTCAAGCGCTACGACAACGACTTCTATAAGATAGACCCGATGCTCTTCAGTCCCGCCGAGGTGTGGCTCACCAGCGCGACGAGCGGACGGACGTTCCACGCCGGGCGACTCGACCTGGACGTGCTGCGCGCGTCGCTCTTCAAGAGCTGAGGCGCGCCGCGCCCCGGCACCTGACATTTCGATGCACGTCGCCATCCTCTGTACACCCGCCGGTTGGCACTCCAACGAACTGTGCCGGGCGCTGGCCGAGCGCGGGCACACCGGCCGGGTGCTCCCGTACGAGGGGCTGGTGGCGCGGCTCGGCACCGGACGCGGCGTCGCCGGCGGGCTCTCAAGCGAGAGCACGGCCCTCCTCGACGCCGACGCCGTGCTCACGCGGTTCATTCCCAACGGATCGCTCGAGCAGATCATCTACCGGATGGACGCGCTGCACTGGATCGAGAAGCGCGGCGTGCCGGTGATGAACTCGCCGCGCGCCATCGAGCGCTCGGTCGACAAGTTCTACGCGACGGCGCTGCTGCAGGAGGCTGGACTGCCGACGCCCGAGACGGTGGTGTGCGAGAGTACGGCCGACGCGATGGCGGCGGTGCTGGCGATGGGCGACGTGATCGTCAAGCCGATCTTCGGCTCGATGGGGCACGGGATGGTGCGCGTGAGCGATCCTGACGTGGCCTTCCGCGTCGTGCAGTCCCTCGAGCAGGTGCGGGCCGTGTTCTACGTGCAGCGCGCCGTGGACCATTGCGGGCGCGACGTGCGCGTCTTCGTCATCGGCGGGACGGTGCTGGGCGCGATCGAGCGGCGGGCGTCGGACGGCGGCTGGCGCACCAACGTCTCGCGCGGCGGATCGGCGCGGCCCTTCGAGCTGCCGCCCGAGTGGGAGCCGCTCGCGCTCGGCGCCGCGGCAGCGGTCGGCGCGGACTATGCCGGCGTGGACCTGCTCCCATCGCGTGACGGTACGGTGTTCGTGTTGGAGGTGAACGGCATCCCCGGATGGCGGGGGCTGCAGCACGCAACGGGGATCGACGTCGCAGGGGCGATCGTGGATCATCTGGTGGGCCGAGTGCGAGCCGGGGACGGGTCCGCGCTCAGGCCCGCCACGGAGCTCCCGGCATGACGAGCGGCGGAGCGGCGGCGCTCTCGATCGGCGTTGTTGCGGCGACAGACGTCTCGGCCGCAGCGCAGCTTGCGTGCCTCCTCGAAGCGAGCGCCCCGAAGCCGGGCAACGTCTCGCCTGGGCGCCACTTTGCCGACGCCTGCTACGAGGACTTTCTTGCCAGCGCGGCCGCGATTGGGCACCCGCTGGCCGGCGCCGGCACACGCCCCCTCGGCGCGACCGTGCGCCTCGCCGTCGAGGCGACAGCGCGCTGGACGCGCTCGAACACGAATCTCGGCATCGTTCTCCTCCTGGCTCCACTCGCGCGCGCGGCGCTCGTGGAATCGCGTGAAAAGGGGGACGGGAGCCCTTTTCCAGACCGCGAGTTGAAAAGGGCTCCCGTCCCCCTTTTCACGGACCTCCGCGACGCGCTGCGCCGAGTGCTCGAGGCGACGACAGTCGACGACGCCCGCGAAGTGTACGCGGCAATTCGCCGTGCCGCACCAGGCGGACTCGGACGGGCAGAGGCGCAGGATGTCGCGGACGACCCGACGAAGACCCTGCTCGACGTGATGCGGCTTGCTGCCGACCGTGACGGGATCGCGCGGGAGTACGCCACAGCGTTCGAGGTCACCTTCGAGACCGGCGCGTGTGGGCTCGACCGGGCGCGCCGCGACGGACTCTCCTGGAACGACGCGATCGTCGAAACCTACCTCACCCTGCTCGCCGCGGCCCCGGACACGCACGTGGTCCGCCGCGGCGGCGCGGCGGTCGCGG
>JAHFUJ010000207.1 GCA_023265105.1 Acidobacteriota bacterium | reverse complement strand
CTGACAAGAACGCTTGTTTTCGTCTTCATATTCGCGTCCTCCTGCTCGCCACGAAATCGGGTGTGCACCTTTATACACCGAGGTCCCTCACGTGCGGCGAGAATGTTTCGTCGCGCGGGCTGTTTCGTCGCGCGGGCTTGCTCTGGGGCGGACAGAAGGTGCATATTCTCCCCCTGCGAACAATTCGCATAGCAAGGAGGATGACCGTGAAACGCCTGCTTTTTGCCGTGGCCATCGCCGCAGCGTTGGGAATCGCCACGTTCAGGGCCCAGGGGCCGAACCCGCCTGGAGCCACCCCGTTCCCGCTCGCGGCTCCCGCCGGCAAAGACAGCGGTGCCATCCGGACGGCGCCTCCAGGAGCTGTCAACCAGGGACCATTCGACGTCGCCACCTGGAAATACGGTAGCGCCTTCAACCCACCGGCCGGCTCGAAAGTCTGGAACCCGGTGAAGCTCAAGATGATGCAGGGCGGCAAAGTGACGGGCGGCACGCTCTTCAACGCCACCGACCCGGCCCTCTATTGCGCCATGGCCAATGCCGGCTATGACTTCATCTGGACGGAGATGCAGCACGACCAGAAAGATTGGTCGGCGGTGGCTAGGATGTGGGCCACCTGCCCGAACGCGAAGGCCGTTCCGGGCACGCGCGTGGCTTACACCGACGAGAAGGAGATCCAGCACGCCGTCGATGCAGGTGCGCTGGTGGTTGTGGTCCCGACGGTTGATACGGTCGAAGAGGCCACGGCCGCACGGAACTGGACCTATTTCCCGCCACTCGGACGACGCAGCAATGGCGGCGGTCAAGCCTTCAGCGCCAATATGTGGGGCGGCGTGCCGGGCGGCTATCGCCAGACGATCAACGACAACATCGTGCTGGTGCTCATGATCGAAACGCTCGAAGGCTTGAAGAACGCTGACGAGATCGCGAAGATTCCTGGCGTGACGGCGCTGTTCGCGGCGAGCGGCGACCTCGCCAACTTCTCCGGCTTCCCGCAGGGCACGCCGGATTACGAGCGCGCGATCAACATCGTGCACGATGCCACTATCAAAGCGGGGAAGCGGCTGTGCGGTCCGCTTGCATGGCGCGACCGGCCCGACTTCACCTGCTTCCAGGCTGGCAACGAGACCGCAGCGATCGCGCGCGGCGTGGCCGCCGAGCTCGGCCCGCTGGCCAACACGCAGCCCAAGCCGGAAGTCGGTCCGTTCGCTGGAATGAAATAGGTGTTTCGGACCAGCCTGGAGGCCTCGATGAAAACCTGTCTGTTCGCATTGTTCGTGCTGTTCGCCGCGCCGTCGTTCGCTCAACAACGCGTGCCTGAACTTTCCTTCGATTCCGTTCCTGATTTCCTCAAGCTTCCGTCAGGGATGAATTTCGGGGAGGTCTCGGGCGTCGCCGTCAATTCCAGGGGCCACGTCTTCGTGTTCACGCGCTCCAACAGCGCCGGCGGTCCGGCCTACGCTCCCTCGGCGGCGCAGTTGCTGGAGTTCGGTCCCAAAGGCGAGTTCCTGCGTGAAATTGGCAAGGGCCTGTACGCCTGGTCCTTCGCTCACACCGTGCGCATCGACAAGGACGACAACATCTGGGCCGTCGACAAAGGCTCCGACATGATTATCAGGTTCAACCAGGCAGGCCGGGTCATGATGACCTTCGGCCGCCGGAAGGAATCGGCGGACGAGGAAACGAAACCGTGGGAGCACGTCAGCCCTCCTCTTCCCGCCGTGGACGGACTGTTCCGCCAGCCCACCGACGTCGCCTGGGACTCGGAGGGCAACATCTACATCAGCGACGGATACATCAACTCACGCGTCGCCAAATACGATAAGAATGGCGACTGGGTCAAATCGTGGGGCGATCGCGGCACCGGCCCGGGGCAGTTCAACCTCCCGCATGCCATTGCGGTGGACCGCACCAACAACATCTACGTGGGCGATCGGTCGAACCGGCGCATACAGGTGTTCGATACCGACGGCAAGTTTCTGCGGATGTTCACCATTGACGTGCCTCCTGCTCCCGGAACCCGCGCGGTCAACGGCAACACGCCAACCGGCGAGCGACTGGCCGCGGTAATTGGGGCTCCCAACTCGATCTGCATCACGCCCGGCCCCACGCAGGTGATGTTCGTGGGAGAAAGTACCTTCCCGGGGCGGATCTTCAAGCTTTCGCTCGACGGCACGGTGCTTGGAGTCATCGGCCGCTCCGGGCGCCAGCTGAAGCAGTTCTCCGGCGCTCACCAGCTGGCGTGCCCCTCGGAGAACGAAGTGTACGCGGCTGAAACCTCCAACTGGCGGGTGCAGAAGTTGATCCTTCATCCGCAAGGACAAACCTCGAGCACCTCGCGCTAAGCAGCTGGCCGCGCTCGTCGGGAAAGCGCGAAAGGATGGACCACGATGAATCTGCTCGTGGACAGCACGATCAAGGTGTCGCTTGTGATCCTGCTCGGGTTGGGAGCGTCCACGGCGCTGCGAAAGCGGCCACGAAAAGCGCTACCACGGAGAACACGGACGACGAACGGAGGTCACCGGCAACCTGTTTTCCGTGAGCTCCGTTGATCGTGCGAAGCGTGACCGCGTCCTCAGTGGTAGAGCACTACCACGGAGAACACGGACGACGAACGGAGGTCACTGGCAACCTGTTTTCCGTGAGCTCCGTTGATCGTGCGAAGCGTGACCGCGTCCTCAGTGGTAGAGCACTACCACGGAGAACACGGACGACGAACGGAGGTCACTGGCAACCTGTTTTCCGTGAGCTCCGTTGATCGTGCGAAGCGTGACCGCGTCCTCAGTGGTAGAGCACTACCACGGAGAACACGGACGACGAACGGAGGTCACCGATAACCTGAGTTTTCCGTGAGCTCCGTCGATTGGGCGAAGCGTGACCGTGTCCTCAGTGGTAGAGCCTTTTCAGATGAGCAAGTGGATTGCCGCCGCGGCTCAGTGCATGCCGGAGCCGCCGGCGAGCTCCTTCACGAGCTCGCCAATCACGTTCTTCGCGTCGCCGAACAGCATCCACGTGCGATCGGAGAAATACAGCTCGTTGTCGATGCCGGCGAACCCAGGGTTCTTGCTCCGCTTGATGGCGAACACGGTCCGCGCCTTGTCGGCGTCGATGATCGGCATCCCGTAAATGGGACTCGCCTTGTCGGACCGAGCCGCGGGGTTGACGACGTCGTTGGCCCCGACGACCAGCGCGACGTCCGCCTGGGGCATGTCGCGATTGATGTCATCCATCTCCACCAGATCGGTGTACGGGATGTCGGCCTCGGCGAGCAGGACGTTCATGTGTCCCGGCATGCGGCCCGCGACGGGATGAATGGCGAACTTCACGGTGATCCCGCGTTTCTTGAGTTGATCGTAGAGCTCGCGCACCTTGTGCTGGGCCTGAGCCACCGCCATGCCGTAGCCGGGGATGATGACCACCAGACTGGACTGATCCAGGATCTGCGCGGCGCCTTCCGGCGTCTCCGGCTTGTAGACCTTCTGTTCCCCGGCGGCCTTGGCCTGCTGCACCTGGCCGAACGCGCCGAACAGCACATTGGTAAACGACCGGTTCATCGCTTTGCACATGATGATCGCCAGAATGAGGCCGCTCGTTCCGTCGAGCGCCCCCGCCGTAATCAGGAGCTTGCTGTCGAGCACGAACCCCATGGCGACAGCGGAGAGTCCCGCGTACGAGTTCAGGATGGCGATGACGGTCGGCATGTCGGCCCCGCCGATCGGAATGATCAGCAGAATGCCGAACAGCAGCGCCAGCACGATGACCACGGGGAAGAGCGCCGGCGCCCATCCGGCGGTCGGGTGGAGGGTGAGCGCGGCTCCCAGGGCCAGGGCGACGCCGATCAACAGGAGGTTGATCACGTTCTGCAGTGGATAGGTGACGGGTCGTTGCGGAATCCACTTCACTTCCTGCAGCTTTCCGGCAGCCATCAAACTGCCGGTGAAGGTGAGATATCCGAGGATGACTTCAGCGATGAGCGCCACCATCCGGAACGCCGTGAGGTTCCCGGGGTTCTCCGACACTTGAAGGTAATACTCGGCGCTCCCGACCAGGCCGGCCGCGAGACCGCCAAAGGCATGCGAGAGCGCCGTCCGCTGCGGCACCGCGGTCAGCGGCACCATCGAGAGCGGCACGCCGACGACAAATCCGGCCGCGATCGCCAGAACGATCCACACATGGTGGATGACCGTCGGCTCGGCCCAGGTGACGACCACTGCGATGGTGGTGCCCGCCACTCCCGCGTACACGCCCTTTCGGGCGGTCGCGGGGGTGTTCATCCAGTGGAGCGCGAAGATGAAACAGACTGAAGCAACGATGTACGCAAGCTGGCCGATCGCGAACATCATGACCGGTTCCCGTCGCCCCTCGACCGGGCTTGGGACGACCCTGAGCTTGTCGAAGGGTCGCCGCGGTGGTCGCCGGTCTTGAACATCTTCAGCATGCGGTTCGTGATGAGGAACCCGCTGACGATGTTGGTCATCGAGGCGAAGAGGGCAATCGCTCCGAGGACGCGAATCCGGAGCGGATAATCACCGCCCGTCACGAGGATCGAGCCCACCACGGCGATGGCGGAGATCGCGTTGGTAAGCGACATCAGTGGTGTGTAGAGAAGCCGAGACACCTTGCGGATGACACCGAGTCCGATGAACGATGCCAGCACGAAAACGTAGAGCGTGGCCCAAAAATCCACTGTTACTCCTTAAATCAGTCAATCTTCGATTGTCGATCTGGCAATTGTCGATTTATTGGTCAATCAAATTTCGAAATAAATCGACAATTGACAGCTACCAGATCGAAAATCATTCCTTCTTCTGCAGTGCGTCCCTTGTCCGCGCGTGCTTCACTTCGCCCTCGTGGGTGATGAGCGCGCCCTGCTGAATCTCATCGCCGAAGTCGAGCTGGAACGCCTTGTCCTTCGTGAACGCCTGGACGAACGCCGTCAGATTCCGCGAGAACAAGAGGCTCGCGTGAAACGGCATCGTCGCCGGGAGGTTCAGCGGCGCCAGGATGGTGACGCCACCGACGTGTACTGTCTCGCCGGGTTTCGACAGCTCGCAGTTGCCGCCCCCGTCCGCGGCGAGATCCATGACGACCGATCCCGGTTTCATCGTTCTGACCGTGTCGGCGGTGATCAGCCGCGGCGCGAACACGCCGCCGATGAGTGCCGTGGTGATGACGACGTCGGATTGGGCGCACTCCTGTGCCAGAAGCTCGCTCTGGCGGCGGCGATCGTCCTCCGACAGCTCCTTGGCGTACCCTCCGCCCGCGGCTGCGCTCTCTTTGAGCTCGATACCCACGTACTTGGCGCCGACGCTCTCGATCTGCTCCTTGACTTCGGGCCGTACGTCGGTCGCGACGACGTTGGCGCCCAGGCGGCGAGCGGTGGCGATGGCCTGGAGTCCGGCCACGCCGGCCCCAATCACGAACACTTTGGCGGGAAAGACCATCCCGGCAGCGGTCGTGAGCATCGGGAAATATCGATTGAGCTCGGACGCGGCGAGGAGCACGCCCTTATAGCCGCCGATGCTGGCCATCGAGGAGAGCGTGTCCATGGACTGTGCGCGGGTGGTGCGCGGGAGGGCGTCGGTCGCGAACGCGGTGATCTTTCTGGCCGCAAGCGCACGCACCGCCTTGAGGTTCCGAAGAGGCATGAGGGATCCGATGTAGATCGTGCCGCGCCGCATCCACTCGGTCTCGTCCCGCCCGGCATCACCAGTCGCCGGCGCCGCGATCTTCAGCACCAGATCGGCGGAACCGAGCAGGGTCGCGGGATCGGACTCCACGGCAACCCCGAGCTCGCGATAGGCCGCGTCGGCAAAACCTGCGGCCTCACCCGCCTTCGACTCGATCGCAATCTCATAACCAACCTGCATCAACTTCTTGCACGACTCCGGGACGAGGGCGACCCTCCGCTCGCCAGGAGCGCTCTCTCTGGGCACTACGATGCGCATTGAACCTTTCTGCCGCGCTTGGGCAAAGGCGTAATGATATCAGGTCGCAGATTGGCAAAAGTGTAACCTCCCACGCAAGCTTGGTAGCCGGCGGGGCCGCGCGAACGCGGGGCCGACCGCCATAGGGATGCAAGTAACCCGTCGGAAAAAGGACGAAAGCACGGGGATTATCGAACGGTCCAACCGATCTGCAAGGCAAGTCACACGCGGCCGAGCTCATGGCATCGCGCTTGCGCACAAGATTGCAATGCGCATCACCACCATTCGTGTTTCCGCGTCGGTTGCCGCGCTCGCCTCGGCGTTCGTGCTCGTGGCCTGCGGGAGCAGCGAAGTGTCAGGTTCGCTCGTGGCACCCACGTCGCCGACTGCGGCAACTCCGGCGCCGGCGCCCGCTCCGCCGCCCGTCGGGCCTAGCGCGAGCGCGACGATCGCGGGCATGGTCCTGAGCAACAGCGGCACGGCGTCGCTGGCGCGGCGCGCCAGCGTGGTGGGAATGACCGTCAGAGTGGTCGGCACGTCGATTGTGGTGACGGTCGACGCGAGCGGCCAGTTCAGTCTCAGCGGCGTCCCATCCGGCAGGGTGCAGCTCCAGTTTTCGGCTTCCGGCGTGGACGCGCGCCTCGATCTGGATGACGTGGCGGAGCACGAAGAGATTCACATCACCGTGCGCGTGAATGGATCGTCGGCCGAGCTGGAAGAGAACGCGCGCACGAAGGTTGACAGCAAGGTCGAGCTCGAAGGCCGCGTCACACTGATCAGCGGGCAGACGCTGCGCGTCGCCGACAAAGACGTGCTCGTCCCATCCGGGACACCGATTCGGCACGGTGGAACCACCGTGGCGTTCACCGATGTGCACGTCGGCGATCGCGTGCACGTGCGCGGGATGAAGACTGCCGCAGGCGTCACCGCAATCGAGATCGAATGGCAAACCGGTCAGCCCGGCAGTCCGGGAGCGCCGGTGCCCCCTCCGACGTCACCGACGCCGCCCAAAGACGACGATCCGAAGGACGACCACCCGAAAGACGGTCAGGGCGTGGAAGTGAAGGGCCAGGTCGCGGGGTTGTCTGGATCGTGCTCCTCGCTGCATTTCACGGTCGGCACGTCACGGGTCGTGACGAGCGCGAAGACGGAATTCCGCGGCACGACGTGCGCCACGCTCGCCAACGGCGATCAGGTGCAGGTCAAGGCGACCAAGCAATCCGACGGCACGCTGCTGGCGATCGGCGTCCAGAAGGAGAAAAAGACATAAGGCAGGTCTGAAGACCTGCGCTACGACTGTCGCTAAAGCCTGCGCTCCTGCTGTCGTAGCGCGGGACTTTAGTCCTGCCACAATCGATAGGACACCCTGCCTCTCGATTGCGCTAGAATACTCCCCAGATTACGTCATCCCATCCGTGTATTCCGTGATGATTCAACTGAACGGCGATCCGGTGGAGATGCCCGGACCGCTGACGGTGAGCGAGTTGCTCGCCCGGCTCGAGATCGATTCGCGCCGCGTCGCGGTCGAGCGTAACTTCGTCGTGCTCAAGCGGGCGGCGTTCGACGCCACCATCGTCGGCGAGGGCGATCAGATCGAAATCGTCAACTTCGTTGGCGGCGGATGAGCCAACCGACCGGCCCTCAATGGGCCGTCTCACACCATGGACAACCTCGTTATCGCAGGCAAGACCTTCTCGTCGCGACTCATCGTCGGCACCGGCAAGTACTCGTCGCCGGCCGTCATGGTGAAGGCGCACGAGGCTTCGGGCGCGGAAATGATCACCGTCGCCGTCCGGCGGGTGAATATCTCGGTGCCGGGCGCCGGCGGGACCACGCGAACCAAAGAAGCCTCGCTGCTCGACTACATCGACACGTCGAAATACTTCCTGCTGCCGAACACCGCCGGCTGTTACTCGGCGGAGGAGGCGATTCGTACCGCGCGGCTCGGACGCGAAGCCGGCCTGTCGAACTGGGTGAAGCTCGAGGTGATCGGCGACGAGCGCACGCTGTTCCCCGACAACGAAGAGCTGCTCGAGGCGACGCGCGTGCTCGTCGGGGAAGGGTTCGTCGTGCTGCCCTACACCAACGACGATCCGGTCGCGTGCCGGAAGCTCGAAGAGGCAGGCGCCGCGGCCGTGATGCCGCTCGGCGCGCCGATTGGATCGGGGCTCGGCATTCAGAACGTCAATAACATCCGGATCATCCGCGAGTTCGCGCGCGTGCCGGTCATCGTCGACGCCGGCGTCGGCACCGCGTCCGATGCGGCGCTGGCGATGGAATTGGGCGCCGATGGCGTGTTGATGAACACGGCCATCGCCGGCGCGCAGGATCCGGTGGCGATGGCCGAATCGATGAAGCTCGCGGTCCGTGCCGGACGCCTCGCGTATCTGGCGGGACGCATTCCGCGAAAGGCGTACGCGAGCGCGAGCAGCCCGATCGAGGGCTTGGTCGGGCGCTGAGTTTCATGC
>JAHFUJ010000206.1 GCA_023265105.1 Acidobacteriota bacterium | reverse complement strand
ATCCGCCAGGGATATCGCGCCGTAGCGCTCAAAGGCGGCATTGGCGAGTGGCTTGCCGCCAACTTGCCCACCGAAACCAAGGAGGCGCCGCGCCAGGCGGCTCCCGAGCCCGGCGCACTGAAAGGCTAGCCCGTCGATTCCTTTCGATCCGCGCGCGGCTGTCGCTGTTCCGCTCGACCGAACGCTCGAGCGGCTCGCCTTGCTGGCAACGATCCGCGGTGACGCCGCCGAGGCGGCGCTGTTCACCCGCGGCACTGCCGTGGTCCGCGCTCGGCACATCGAGTCCGATGCCGATCTCGGCCCACTCGTCGAGGCGCCGCCGTCTGCTGATGTCGATGCCGAGGTTCGCCAGCGCCTCCAGCACATGTACCACGCCGGCGCCTGGGTCCTGATGGAGTCCGCCATTGCCGACCTGCCGGCCGACCTGCGCTGGCTATTCGAGTCGGGCGCCGTCACGCTCGCACAACTCGCGGCGATTTACACCGCACTTGGTGCGACGTCGGCGGCCGAGCTCGCCGCCGCCGTCGAACGGCAGGCCGTACGCCACATTCCGGGCCTCGACGAAGCCGTCGAAGCGGCGATCGCCAAGGCGCTGCCGACGCTGCGCTCCGCGATTCCCAGAATCCCGCTGGGACGCGCGACGGCGATTGCCGAGCCGGTGCTCGCCCGTGTGCGGTCGCTGCCCGGCGTCGACTGGGCGCTGCCCGTCGGGTCGTTGCGGCGCGGACAGGACACGGTCGGCGATATCGAGCTCGTCGCGTCGGCCGACGATCCAGCGGCAGCGATTGAAGACCTGAGCCATCTTCACGATGTCGTCCGCGCCCTGCACCGGAGCGAGCGACGCCTGTATCTGCTGATCAATCGCGTGCAGCTCGGCATCCACTTTCCCGAATCGGCCGACGCAGGCGGCACGCTTTTCCGTCTGACGGGATCGGCCGCGCATCTTGCCGCACTGCGCCCGATCGCTCTCGAGCGAGGCGTGGGGCTGGAGCGGCCGGCCGCCACCGAGGAGGAGATCTACGCCGCGCTCGGGCTGCCGTTCATTCCAGCGGAGATTCGCAACGGCGACAATGAGATCGAGGCCGCCAGAGCCGGCACGCTTCCCGTGCTCGTTTCACGTGCTGACATCCGCGGCGACCTGCACATGCACTCGACGTGGAGCGATGGGCGCGACTCGATCGAGGCCATGGTCACGGCGTGTCGCGCGCTCGGCTACGAGTACCTGGCGATCACCGATCATTCACTCCATGCGGCAGCCAGCAGGACGCTGTCGGTCGACGATGCCAAGCGCCAGGGCGAGGAGATCGCCCGGCTGCGCGAGCAGTTTCCGGACATCTCGATTCTGCACGGCTGCGAGGTCGACATCCTGGCCGACGGCCGCCTCGATTTTCCGGACCGTGTCCTCGAGCGGTTCGACATCGTGCTCGCGTCGCTGCACGAGGGCGCGGGTCATTCGGGGGATCAGTTGCTCCGCCGCTACCTCGGGGCCGTCCGGCATCCGTTGGTCACGCTCATCACGCATCCGACCAACCGCCTCGTCCCGCATAGAGCGGGGTACGATCTCGACTACGGCCGGCTCTTCGAGGCCGCGGTCGAAACCGGAACCCTGATCGAAATCGACGGAGCGCCGGTGCATCTCGACATGGACGGCGCGATGGCGCGGCGCGCGATTGCGGCCGGCGTCACGGTCGTGATCGGCAGCGACTGCCATCGCGCGGACCTGCTCGATTGGCAGATGCAACTCGGCATCGTGACGGCGCGACGCGGATGGGTGGAGCGGCGCCACGTCGTCAACACGCGTCCGCTCGCTGAGATTCGCGCGCTCATCGCCCGCAAGCGCGGGCGGTGACCGATTCTTATGGTCCGCGGCGTCCGGCTTCAGCCGGTTGTACGTGGCGTCCGGCTTGAGCCGGACCTGTGCGCAGCCCTCGCGATCGCAGTCCTCGCCTTCGCGCTGTATCTCGCGACCTTGCTTCCCAGCTTCGACTTCGGCGACACCGGATCGCTCCAAACGACAGTCGGCTCCTCCCTCATCACGCCCCGCGACGGATACCCGCTGTATTTCGCCCTTGGCAACTTCGCGCGGTGGGTTGCGCGCGCCGAGCCTGCCCACACGTTGAATGTCGTGTCGGCGATCGAAGGGGCGCTCGCGTGTGGCGTCGTCGTGCTGGCCGGTGCGGAGCTCGCCGGCGCGCTGCTGCCGGCCATCGGCGCGGCGCTGCTCTTCGCGGCGTCCTACACCTTCTGGAGTCAGGCGATCATCGCGGAGGTCTACGCGCTCCACATGCTGTTTGTCGCCGCGACGCTGTGGCTTCTGCTTCGATGGGAACGGCGGCCGACCCTTTTGCGACTCGCGGCATTCTTCGCGGTCTACGCGCTCGGCTTCGGCAATCATCTGTCGATGATCCTGCTCGCGCCTGGGTACGCGCTGTTTCTCTTGACCGCGGCGCCGCGCGGATGGCGGTCGATGCTGTCGCCGCGCGTCGTCGCGCTGGCGCTGGCGATTGCGGGCGCCGGCGCGCTGCAATACGCCTGGAATTTCCGCGCGCTGTGGGTGTCGCCCTCCCCACCGCACGGGTTGGTCGACGCGCTGCAGACCTTCTGGTTCGACGTCACCAAGTCGGATTGGCGCGAGACGCTGGTGATGCATGTGCCGCGATCGATGTTGGGCGATCACGGGTTGATGTACCTCTTCGATCTCCGTCAGCAGTTTGGCTGGACGGGACCGCTTCTGGCCACGCTCGGGCTCGTACAACTGTTTGGCATCGATTGGCATCGCGGCCTGCTCATGCTCACGCTCTACGTCACCAACCTGTTGTTCGCGTACAGCTACAACGTGGGCGATGCGCACGTGTTCTACCTGCCCTCGCATCTGTGCATCGCGCTGCTCGTGGCGCCGGGGATTGTAAGGGGGACGGGAGCCCTTTCCAGTTTCTGTGTACGATGCGGTTTCACGTACCCGGAAACTGGAAAGGGCTCCCGTCCCCCTTTCGTCGCTCTCGCTTCGGCGCTGCTGATCGTCTACGGAGGGGCGCGCGTGTATCGCGACTACCCCGCGCTCGATCGAAGCAACGACCGCCGGCCGACCGACGTGCTGGCGACCCTGACGTCGGGACTCGACGATCGACACGCGATCCTCCTGGCCGATCTCGACTGGGAGCTCGAAAACGGCCTGGCGTATTTTTCGAAAGAGGTGCAGCCCAACATCGCGTTCGCGCGGATGCCCGACGTGCTCCTCTCTGCGCCCGGGCTCGTCCGTAACAACCAGGAGATCGGACGTGACGTCGTGCTCACGGAACGCGCGCGGCGGGAAATGACACGCGCGTACGGCCCGCTGCTGTCAATCGAGCCCGATCCTCAAGGGCATGTGACCTCGATCGCCGATCTCGCGCGCGGCCTGCCCGCGGGGACCAGGTACGCACTTTGTGTGCTGCGGCCCTTGCGCGCATTCACGCTCGACGTTCAGGATCTCGGACTTGCCTTGCGAACCTTGAGTGGCGGAGCGCTCGGTTCGATGCCCGAGGGAGACTTTGCCGTCGTCGCGGGCATCGTCGGGCAGTCGCCGCCGTTCGCCGTCGGATCGAGCGATCCATTCCGGCGACAGATTGATCTCGGCGGCGTGCCCGTGGACATCCGAATGGAATCGTGGCTACCAGCAGACACGATTCGGCGCATGGGCTTCGGCCACGTGATTGCCGCGCGGCGCCACACCCTCATCGTCGAGCGCGGCGTCAGCTTTACGGCGTTCGACGACTCCGGCCGCGCGATCCGCACCGGTTACGCCGCCAACATCTTCGCCCCCCAGGCTCGGTATGTGATCCGGTAGGTCCGGCTGAAGCCGGACACCACGACTGAGAGTGGTAGGTGCGACTCAAATGCAACCACGAAAACACGAAGGCACGAAGAATACGCCTTGTTTTTCGTGTTTTTCGTCTTCGCGGTTATGTCTCCTCTGTGCGTGGCGTCCGGCTTTGGCCGGACCCTTTGCGAAGCGTCCGTGGTAGGGGGCGTCCCGCCTGTGGTACGTGGCGTCCGGCCTATGGTACGTGGCGTCCGGCTTCCGCCTTCGCACGAAGCTTCGGCGAGACTCGCCGTAGCCTTGGCGGAGGCGGTTAGCCGGACCGTGGGTGGCGTGCTATCGTTAGACCCGTGCGCTCAGCTCGACCGACATCCGCGGCGGCCGTGGCGGCGTATATCGTTGTGGTGCTCTGCTCGATCGGACGCGCCGCCGACCTGACCGCGCCCGAGCTCGCGCTGGCGCTTCAGCGAAAGTATGAGGGCATCAAGGACTTCTCCGCCGACTTCGTGCACACCTACCAAGGCGGAGTGCTTCGCAAGCAGATCACCGAGGGCGGCCGCCTGCTCGTCAAGAAGCCCGGGAAGATGCGCTGGGAGTACACGAGGCCCGAGGAAAAACTCTTCGTGTCCGACGGCGTCAAGATGTATTCGTACATCCCTCAAGACAGGCAGGTGATTGTCAGCAACGTGCCGCGGGAGGATCAGGCCACGATGCCGGCCTTGTTTCTGGCGGGACAAGGCAGCCTGACGCGCGACTTCACGCCCAGCTTCGGCGAACTTCCCGCAGGCGCGCCCGACGGGAGCCGGGCGCTGAAACTGGTCCCCAAATCTCCGCAACGGGATTACGATTGGCTGATCCTGGTCGTCGACGCCGCCTCGCTTGGCCTCCGCGGTCTCGTCACCGTCGACGCCCAGGGTGGAACATCGAGCATTTCCTTCACAAATCTGAAGGAAAACGTCCGTTTGGCCGATAAGGACTTCGCGTTTAAGATGCCTCGTGGTGTCGATGTTGTCGCTGATGCTCCCCTTCGCTGAACGCCGCCGCGCGTTAGGTGTGTGCTTGCGCCTGGCGCATGCGGCGCTTCTGCTGCTCTGCGTGCTCGCGGCCGGATGCGCCGCGTCGGCCGCCGCGCGTCATGGGCGCGACGCCGAACACCGCCAGGATTACGATCGCGCCGTCGTCGAATACACGAAAGCGCTGCGGCTGAGGCCCGACGATGCCGATGCGCGGCTGGGTCTCGAGCGTGCCAAGCTGCGCGCCTCGGAGGATCACTTCCAGCGCGGCCGCCGCCTTGCGGCCACCGGCAAGCTTGACGAAGCGCTCGTCGAGTACGAGCTGGCCGCCGAGCTCAATCCTACCAGCGGCATCACCGACGAGGAGCTGCGCTCGACGCGCAACAAGCTCCGATCGAGAGTCGCCGTCGCGCGCGAAGGCAAGACCGAGCTGCAGACGTTGATCGAGCGGACGCGCGATCTTCCTCCGCCGGGCCTCGATCTTCCGCAAAACGTCAAGATGCCGACCTCCCTGCTGTTCCGCGATGCCAGCAGCCGTGACGTCTTCACCTCGATCGCGCGCTTCGCCGACATCAGCCTCATTTTCGATCCGGCATTTCGCGAAGCACCCGTCACCGTCGATTTGCGCAACGCCACGCTCGACGATGCGCTGAACACGGTCGCCGGCGCGACGCGCACGTTCTTCCGCGTGACCGCGCCGAAAACGGTCATCGTCATTCCCGACACGCCCGCCAAGCGCCGCGAGTACGAGGAAGTGGTCGTCCGCACGTTCTATCTGAGCAACGCCGACTTGAAAGAGACGATGGATCTGCTGCGGATGGTGCTCGACGCGCGGCGCATCTCGCCGACCACGGCCACCAACGCGCTGACCATTCAAGACACGCCCGAGCACATCGCCGCGGCGGCGCGGGTGCTCTCCGCCATCGACAAGGCGCGGCCCGAGGTGATCATCGACGTGGAGCTTCTCGAGGTGGACCGGACGAGGCTGCAGGAATACGGCCTGCAAATCGCGTCGCCCGGATCGCCGGGCGTCAATGGATCGGCGACCGTCAATCCGGCCCCTCAGAACCAGACGCTCAACCTGCAGTCGCTGCGAAATCTTTCGCAGTCCGACATCCTGCTCGCGAGCCTGCCGGGTCTCTACTATCGTCTGCTGAAGACCGATACGAACACGCGCACCCTCGCCAATCCACAGCTCCGCACGTCGGAAGGCTCGCCCGCGCAGGCCAGGTTCGGCGAGCGCGTGCCGATTCCGGTGACCACGTTCGCCCCGATCGCTACTGGCGGCACGCCGCAGCAGCCGATCACCTCGTTCAACTACGAGAACATCGGCGTGAACATCGATATCACGCCGCGCACGCACCACAACGACGATGTGACGCTCGCGTTGAAGGTGGCGGTCACGAGCATCTCAGGATCGGGATTCGGCGGGCTGCCGACCTTCGGCAACCGCGAGATCAACACCGTCATCCGTTTGCGCGACGGCGAGACGAATATGCTCGCCGGCCTGATTCGAGACGACGAGCGGCGCACGCTCGAAGGGATTCCGGGCCTGAGCGATCTGCCGGTCGTCGGCCGGCTCTTCGCACATTCGCAGAAACAGACCCAGCAGACCGACATCATCCTCACGCTGACGCCGCACATCATTCGCATCCTCGACCTCACGGAGGCGGACCTGCGGCCCTTCCGTGTCGGACGCGATTCGGTCGCCCCGCTCGTCGAGCTGCCACTGCCGATCGAGCTGCCCAGGCCGCCCGAACCCCCGAGAGATCAGGCGCCGCAAGCGCCGCCCGCCCCCACGCCCCCCGCCGTTGTACGGTAGCCTCGCCACGTTCGCCCTCGACGCACCCGCCGGGGTGCAGGGAATTTCGCCAACGTTTCAGTACGTTCAGTACGTAGTGTCCGGCTTCCCGCCGCCGCTTCGCTTCGGCGAGGCTCGCCGGAGCGCAACGCGCGAAGCCGGCAGCCAGACCGTAAGCGGTCAGCCGGACCGTTGATGGCCGCCGCCATGCTGATCTGGTGCTTGTTTCTCGATGCGAGTCGATTGACATCATGATGCTCTTTACTTAGCATCAATACATGAGGACGACGATTACGCTGGACGAGGACGTGGCGGCCAAGCTGAAGTCGCTGTCGCGGCGCAGCGGCCGGGCGTTCCGCGACCTGGTCAACGACACGCTTCGGCGCGGCCTGGCGCGCCCCCCGGCCGTGCCCGCGCGTGAGCCCTTCAAAGTGCAGGCCCGCGACCTAGGGAGCCTCAGGCCGGGCCTGAGTCTCGACAGCGTCGCGGATCTTCTCGAGCAGGTCGAAGGTCCGGTCCACCGGTGATCCTGATCGACGCAAATCTGCTGCTGTACGCCTACGATCCGCGGTCCCGGGAGCACGAGGCCAGCAAGGCCTGGCTCGAAGCAAGCTTATCGGGATCGCCGCTCGTGCGATTCGCGTGGCTGACGCTGTGGGCGTTTCTCCGCATCTCGACCAACTCGCGAGTGTTCGAACGTCCACTGTCGATGGCGGAGGCCGAACAGGCCGTCTCGTCGTGGCTCGCACAACCGGCGGCCGGTATTCTCGAGCCTGGCGAGCGGCATTGGGACATCCTGCGCCGCCTGACCCAAGGCGGCCAGACGACCGGCCCTCTCGTCATGGACGCCGCCCTTGCGGCGATCGCGATCGAGCATGGCGCCACGCTGTACACGACCGATCGCGACTTCGCGCGATTCGCGGAGCTCCGCTGGATCAATCCCCTCGCTTCATCGTCCGGCTGAGCTACAATCTGCACGGTCCATGCCGCTGACGAACGGAACTCGCCTTGCCAACTACGAAATCGTGGGCGCCCTCGGCGCGGGTGGGATGGGCGAGGTCTATCGGGCGCGCGATACGAAGCTGGGCCGCGAGGTCGCGATCAAGGTGCTGCCGGAGGCGTTTCTGTTCGATCCGGACCGCGTGGCCCGGTTCGAGCGCGAAGCGAAAGTGCTCGCCTCGCTCAATCATCCGCACATTGCCGCGCTCTACGGCATGGAGGAATCCGGCGGCCGGCACTTTCTCGTGATGGAACTCGTCGAGGGTGAGACCCTGGCCGAGCGGTTGTCGAATGTAGGGCGGGTCCTTTCGGACCCGCCACTGCGCACCGCCGGGTCCACAGGACCCGGCCTACCTCTTGAGAAGACACTGAAGTTCGCGCACCAAATCTGTGAGGCGCTCGAGGCCGCGCACGAGAAGGGCGTCGTCCATCGCGATTTGAAGCCGGCGAACGTGAAGATCACGCCGGAAGAGAACGTGAAGGTGCTGGATTTCGGGCTCGCCAAGGCCTTCGGGCCTGGGGGGCGTGGGTCGAGCGCTGCCGACGCGCTGGCGACGAACTCGCCAACGTTGAGCATGATGGCGACGCAGGCCGGGATGATCCTCGGGACGGCCGCCTACATGTCGCCGGAACAAGCGAAAGGATCTCAGGCGGATTCACGGAGCGATGTGTTTTCGTTCGGCAGCGTGCTCTACGAGATGCTGACAGGGCGCCAGCCGTTTCCGGGCGAGACAGCCCCCGAGATTCTCGCGTCGGTGCTCGTGCGCGAGCCGGACTTTGGC
>JAHFUJ010000205.1:1685-8396 GCA_023265105.1 Acidobacteriota bacterium | reverse complement strand
TCTAAAGTTTAGACGCAATTACTCGACAATGCAAGACGGAGCCCCGAGGACGTCACGACAGGAAAGAAGAGGCAGAAGAAGAAGGGCTCCCGAAGGAGCCCGGTAGTAAGGCGCCCCATTGCATATGCAATCGGGACAGCCCGACTCAGGACCCACCTGAGAATGGCCATCGGTCAAGCTCGCGCAGCGGCGCTACGAAACTAGCCTCCTTCCGGAGAGCCCGGAAGGTCCGGCGGACGAAATCATCGCCGCAAGAATAGCGCAGGGCAACCTCCTGCACGGAGTACCACTTGTTCGGGTCGATCGGGGGAAACGGTAGCCGCCGGGGGGCGGGGTGGAGAGCGGGGTTCCAGTTTCGAGAGCCATGAGTGCACAACTCCAATTCCTAGCGACGGATTGAAGCGGTGCGAGGGGACCTTGGGAGAGCGAGGATCCGGCTAGGTGCTCTGCGAAGGGCCGCCCATTCCGCCTTCAAACCGGAAGGGTTATTGAGTTGTTTTCACCGATGGGCAAACTGTTGCTCCAACAGATTCACGATTGCCGGATAGAGCAATCAATACCGTACGGCCGAGCCGAGGTCAACGCTGTACTGTTTTGTACCTGCCTAGCGGCTTTCGAACGGTTTGAGCGAAACGTGCTGGCTGCAAACCCTACAAGGCATTGACCTGGAACCCATGTCAAGCCCCGACTCCCGCCGCCTCCAGGCCTATTTCGTACGAGCGCGGACCGCGATTCTGCACCAGTTGTCGCTGCTTCGGGCCGCCGGCGATTCCTGTTCCGCCGCCTCCACATTTATCTCCGGACAGCCGTTTCCTTGGCGACGCGCCATCCTATGGCTATGATGGTTCAATGGTTCTTGAGGCTCTCCGTTCACACCGCCGAGCGATTCTCGAAGCAGCCGCTCGCCACGGCGCGCGCAATGTCCGTGTATTCGGCTCGACCGTGCGCGGTGACGATGGCCCGAGGAGCGACGTTGATTTATTGGTTGACGTTGAGCCGGGCCGGAGCTTGCTTGACGTCATCGCTCTCGAGCAGGACCTCGAAGAACTTCTCGGGCGCCGAGTCGAAGTGTTGACGGACGGCGGTCTCAACCCTTACCTGCAGGAACGGATTCTCACCGAAGCCCAGGCGCTGTGAGCGACGACAACGTCTATCTGCAACATATCCGCGACGCTCTCGCTGACATCGCCGCGTACACCGGCGCGGGGCGCGACGCGTTCTTCGCCGAGCACATGAGACAGGACGCCACGCTGCGCAAGCTCGAAATCATCGGCCAAGCTGTCAAGAAGCTCTCGGACGAATTGGGTAGTCAATTGGGCGGCCAGGCGCCAGAAGCTACAACCAGCAGGCTCGGTGCCCTCAAATGCGTTCACATCCCCCGGCACGGCATCCACAAAAGACACCGCGACCGGGCGGCGCGACAACTTCACGGCCGAACTGAGTTGCTGTTCCAATTGCTTCCAATCGACCTGTTCGCTCATGGCGTGAATCGTTCCTTCGATGCGACATGCCGGGCATGAACAGCGTTCCTACCTCCCGACAAGCGCCACAACCTGACGGAGCAGTTGATCGCGCGTGACCATAATCGGATAGCCCCATGCGACTGGTAGAGGCAGCGGCTCCTGCCATCGGTCGCCAGGTGCATACACAAAAAACGCATCCCACAGGACATCGTCTGTCGGCTGAAGCGTCCCGACGACCCTGCGGTCGATCATCGCCGGGAGGTTCGACAGGTAGAGCCTGCCGATAGCGCGTGGCTCATCCCAATAATGCACCACGCGCGGGTCGGTCAACAGCGCGGAGGGCCACTTCGACCGGGCGTCCTCCGGATACATGTTGAACCATACCGCGTAGATGCTGATATTGGCTTGTCGGTAGGGTTCGAGGAGTTCCTGCTGCGCCCACCGGGCGGCACTCACGCAGTAGGGTCACGTCGGTGACAGTAGAAGGACTATCCTCACCTTGTCGCGATCGCTCTCGAACTGCGACCGTAGTGGGGCGACCCCGCGCAGATCTTGCAGAACAGACGCTACCGTCGTGACTGGCGATTGCGTAAACGCCTGCGGTGCGGGCCATGCCAGCCATGCCGCCAGAACGATCACCGCCGAACGGCGCATCATGTGCCCACCTTCCGTTCAAGCCGAATCCCAGAAACTCGCCAACGAGTCGTGAGGAGGGCGCCCGTGACCATCATTGGGGAGGTTTCCGGGGAACGGCCTGCGTTGACACGGTTGGGCAGGGTGCGTTGATGCCGGTCGCGCACATGTTGCCAAGGAAGCTGTTGGTGCCAGGAGTCGATTGATCCCAGATATCGACGCCGCCGCCAGCAGGGACGCTGTTGGAGACTTGTATGGGAGGGTTGCCCACGACGACGTTCTGCCGGATCGTGTTGTTGGCCGCGCCCGCGAACACCACGATGCCGTTCGAGTTGCCAATCGCAGTGTTTCCCTCGACCAGGTTGTTATTGGCCGTGCCTTGAATGCCGATGCCGAAATTGGTCGCCGGCCCTGTTGCGTAGCCGTTTCCGCTCGTCTCGTTCCACCGGAGCGAGTTATTGTTTCCTATAATTCATATGCCGCCACACGCCGCGGCTGCAGTGCCGTTCCTCACCGAGACGTTCGATTCGAGGCTGATTCGAGAGGCAGCGGCACCGGTCCGGATTCCGGACAGGCAGTTGGTCGTGATCGTGACCCCCTGCACCCAGCCCACGGTGGATGTACCGGCGAACAGAATGCCGTCGCCTTGAAACCGCTGGACCACGCCAGGCCCACGGACCCCGACATTGTTCTGACCATTCGAGCTGATCCCCGTCTCGGTGCCGGTATTCGCCCCTTTGCACCCGGTTGCCGGATCGTTCGGTCCAGTAATCGTGAAGCCGTTGAGGTTCAACGCAATGTTCGGTGCGCCAAATGCGATGCAGGGGGCACCCGTCACTTGACAGGTGACATCACCGACGAGCCGCGATGTTTCCGAGAGCATCAGCGTTCGCACGATGGTGCCGCTGATGTCCTCGGCGTAGGCGGCGCCCGACGCGAACAGCACGCCCCAAGCGGCGACACCAACTGTTGCGAACCGTCTTAGCTTTTCCACAAGCTGCCTCCATTCGTTCTAGAACACGAGAGTGATGTCCATGTGGGCCACAGGAAACCGGACAGATGATACACCTGTACGGCGGCGGCGGCACGTTTTTGTCAAAGAAAAAACGAATTGGCCCGAGCGAATAGCCGCCGACTGCGCCGTGCCCGATCGCACCGCATCCGCAAGGCACATGACCTCGAATGGCACCTTCTGCTCAGCAGAATCATCGCTTCCAGCACGCCGCCGGTGTTCGTGTTGCGCGGCGTCACAGGTTCCTCGTGCCCATGATCTCGCGTGCGGGCGTACGATCGCCGGTGCAGCTAATCCGTCGTGGGGCGTCCAAGAACTGCACCGCGTATCCGAGTTTGCGATACAAGGCCTCGATGCGCGCGGTCGCTTGGTTCACGAGCACCACGGGACCGCGGTGCTTGGCGAGCCAGGTGGCCGTCCGCTCCTGATCTTCCCAGGTGAACCCCTCTTTCGCGTACTGGGTGAACTCCACGTCGTACGGCGGGTCAGCATAGATGAAGTCGCCGCGCTCAACCGCCACGGCCTCGACGTCGGCGTTGGTGAACGTCCAGCGTGCGAACACGTCGCGATAGGCCAAGAAGTCACGCGTGTAGCCGATGCGCGCGTAACGGCCGAACGGCACATTGAACTCGCCCTGCCGGTTGAACCGGCACAGGCCGTTGAATCCAGTGCGATTCAAGTAGTAGAACAGCGTCGCTGCCTCCTGCCTGTCGGCGTGGCCACTGCTCAGCAAGCGGTTGAATCGATCTCGATGCCGGTAGAATAGCGCCTCGTCGTTCTCCATCCGCAGCTTGACGCGGAGTCCTCGCTGCAGCCACTGGTAGAAGTGGATCAGATGCGGATTAGCGTCATTGAGCAGCGCCCGATCGGGTGCCAACCCGAGCGCCACGGCCAGACCACCGCAGAAAGGCTCGACCAGACGCTTGCGGCCGTGCGGTTCCCAGAGCGGCCGAAGATACGGCACTTGCCATCGCTTGCCGCCCGCCCACTTCAGCGGGGGGCGAGGCGCACCTGCACGTACGACTGCGGGCATGTAGCGGCTAGTGTAACCTGAGAGCTGTGACAGGAGAGGTCACGCCCTGACCGAGAGTGTCACGCTGTGGCGCAAGGATCGCGAGCATGGATCAACGAGCTTTGCTCTGGAACGCACTGAAGTAGAACGCATGCGCGGTGAGGCATGACCCTTCGGAAAGATTTGATCGCGTTGCTCACCCATCAGCCGCAATCGGTGTCGGCGATTGCGCGCGAGCTTGGCTTGAAGCGTGGTGACGTCGAAGAGGATCTCCGCCACGCCATTCGGTCGGCCGAGGCCGCCGGGTATCGGATCGTCGTCATTCCAGCGCGCTGCAAAGCCTGCGGCTTTACCTTCGACGAGCGGAAACTCTCGAAACCGAGCAAATGTCCGGCCTGTCGGAACGCGCGACTGTTTGAGCCGCAAATCAGCGTTCGGGAACCAAACGCGTAGCGGCTTGGAGCCGTCAGAAGAAGAAAGCGCTGGTCGAGGGCGATCTCGCGAAACTCAAGCTGCTGTAGAATGCCGCGGCCCGCATCGGAGCGACACAACGTGGAGGACGCGATGGACGAAAAGACGCTGTTCCTGAAGTTCTGGGAGAAAGAGGCCCCAGCGACCCGGAAAGTGATCTCACGGATCCCCGAGGGGTCGCAGTATCGGCCCGACCCGAAATCACGCACCGCCCGCGAGATCGCCTGGTTGATCGTGCGCGAGGAAATCGTCCTGACTGACGGGCTCGAGAAAGGCACGCTCGAATGGGCGGAGCTCCCGGCGCCCGCCACCATCAAGGAGATCCTCGACGCCTACGACGGTCATCACAAGAAGGCAGGAACCCCTACCGCATGTTCCCCGTGTGACCCAGCGAGTAGCGGCCTGGCTGCGGGTAGACGCAGAGGCCGTGCGGCCCCTTGCCGACTGGAATGCGCGCGAGCAGGTGGCCATCGGCGGTATCGAACGCGTACACCTCGGCGTTGTAACGTCCCGATAACCACAGCACCTTCCCGTCCGCCGACACGCCGCCCATGTCCGGGCTGCCGCCGCCGGGGATCGTCCACTTCGTGGCCACCTTCCGCGTCCGCACGTCGAGCAGGGCGATCGTCCCCTCACCGCGGTTGGACACATACAACCACTTCGAGTCGCGACTGAAGTAGAGGCCGTGCGTCCCCTTGCCGGTGGGGACAAACCCGACCGTCTTGAACGTGTCGCCATCGATCAGATGCACGCCGTTGCCCATCATGTCGGCGACGTAGAAGATGCTGCCGTCCGGAGTCACGCGCACGTCCTGGGGCATCGCGTGCTCGGGGAGCTGGAGCGTCTCCAGCACCTTGCGCGTGCCGACATCCACTTTGATCAGCTCGCCAGAAAATTCGCAGCTCGCAATAAGGTAGCGCCCGTTGGCCGCGAAGTCCAGGTGGTCGACGCCCCGGCAGGGCACGGGCACCGAGTCGACCATCTTCATGGTCTGGGCGTCGCGGAAATCCAGCCGGCGCTGGGCCTCCGCGACGACGATGGCGTACTTGCCGTCGGGCGTGTAGTACATGTTGTAGGGGTCCTGCACGTAGATGGTCTCGAGCTTGCGCCCCGTCGCGGGATCGATGCGCGTCAGGCTGTCGCCGAGGTCGTTGAGGACCCACAGAGTTTTCAGATCGTAGGAAGGCACGACGTGCTGCGGCTGCTTTCCCACCGCGAAGTGATCGACGATCTTGAAGGTGTGGGGATCGATCACGTCGACAGTGTCCGAGCCGCTGTTCGGCACGTACACACGCTCGGGGAATCCGCGTACCACTGGGTTGAGATTGCCCGGGCGGGTGGCCGCGTACACGTCGTGCGGATCAACGAGAGGGGGCATTCCCGGCAGGAGATCGGCGGACTGAGCCCCCGTCTTCGCGACGACGAGCAGCGCGACGAGGCACGCAACGCCGCCCCCGAACCCAGCGCGCCGGCATGTTGACCGCAGCACGATCGCAAGCCTCCGACACGCCATATCGACCGATCCCCTCATGGTCTGCAGGACGTTCCTCAGCATAATATAGTCCCCAACGCGGCGGCATGCTGCCTCGTCTCCCGGGAGGAATTCCATGATCGACACAGGTGTGATTCTGGCACGGGTCGTATTCGGGCCCCTGATGGCGGCCCACGGCGCCCAGAAACTCTTCGGCTGGTTCGGCGGCTATGGCCTCGCCGGCACCGGCGGCTTCTTCGAGAAACTCGGCTTCCGCCCCGGCCGGCTGTTCGCCGCGGCCGTCGGATTGAGCGAGTTTGCGGGCGGTCTGCTCGTGGCGCTCGGCTTGTTCGGCCCGATCGGATCCGCGCTCGTGCTCGCGGTGATGATCGTGGCCGCGTTCAGCGTGCATTGGCGGAACGGCCTGTTCGCGACCTCGAACGGGATCGAGCTGAACCTCGTCTACACAGCCGGCGTCACCTCGTTGGCCTTGACGGGACCTGGCGGCTATTCGCTCGACGCGCTGCTCGGCATCGCGTCCGTGTGGACGCCCGCGCTCACGTCGAGCGTGCTCGCCATCGGCGTCCTCGGCGGCGTTGTAAGTTTGGCGGTTCGGCGGAAACCGGGGCAGGCGACCGCCGCGTCATAA
>JAHFUJ010000205.1:0-1585 GCA_023265105.1 Acidobacteriota bacterium | reverse complement strand
CTACGTACCGATCACGGTCCGGCTAAAGCCGGACACTACGTACTGCTCACGACGTACCGAAAGGAACAGGATGTCAATCCGACCCATCAAACGGGTGCTTCAATCGAAACCCACGCTCGAAGGCGCGGGCGTGAAGCTGCGACGCGCGTTCGGCTTCGGCAACACCACCGAGTTCGATCCCTTCCTCCTGCTGGACGATTTTCGGAACGAAAACCCTGACGATTATCTCGCCGGTTTCCCGTGGCATCCGCATCGAGGGATCGAGACAATCACGTACGTGCTCGCGGGCACGGTGGCGCACGGCGACAGTCTTGGCAATCGCGGCAATCTCGGCGGCGGCGACGTGCAATGGATGACGGCGGGAAGCGGCATTCTTCACCAGGAAATGCCGCAGGGCGACGCGCGCGGGCGGATGCACGGGTTCCAGCTCTGGGCGAACCTCCCTTCGTCGTTGAAGATGACCGCGCCGCGCTACCAGGATGTCTCGTCGGGCGACATTCCCGAAGCCATCGACGACGACGGCACACGTGTTCGGGTCATTTGCGGAACCTTCTGGGGAAAGACCGGACCCGTGGACGGCGTCGCGGCCGATCCGCGATATCTCGACGTGTCTGTTCCGCCGGGACAACGAAAACGCCTGGCGGTGGAGACGTCACGGCACGCCTTTGCGTACGTCTTCGAGGGATCCGGAACGTTCCGCGATGCCTCTCAGCCGCGTGAAGTCCGGACTGAAGAGGTCGGCCAGACCGATACGGCTGCCGGTCCCGGCGAGACGGGAAAT
This sequence comes from Acidobacteriota bacterium, assembly GCA_023265105.1. Lineage (GTDB taxonomy): Bacteria > Acidobacteriota > Vicinamibacteria > Vicinamibacterales > CAVVIG01 > JAHFUJ01. The sequence continues at coordinate 804 of JAHFUJ010000205.1, read as the reverse complement.
CGCTCGCTCGTGCTGTTCGACAGCGGCGACGAAGTCGCGGTCCAGGCGGGAGACGAGGGCATCCGATTCCTGCTCGTGTCGGGGAAGCCGATCGAGGAGCCGGTCGCCTGGTACGGGCCGATCGTGATGAACACCGAGGAACAACTGAAGCAGGCGTACGCGGAGCTCCGCGCCGGCACGTTTATCAAAGAGCGCTGACCGAAGCTTCTCAGGTCAAGTCCAGCGGACCGGACGGCAGCACGTTTTGCGCGTTGCTGCCGTCTCCCACCCTCCAAGATACCCCCTAAAATATTTGCGCCGCTCATTCGTCTATAAGAGTAGAAGCCGAAGAAATCGCCGCGGGTCCGGCTGAAGCCGGACACCACGTGGGGTGTTGAAACCGGCTGTAGATGAAGGAGGCGGCACTGAGCATCGCATTGACGGTCACCGACCAGGACCAGCGAATCTCCGAGGCCATCGAGCGGGAAGAGGGCCGGCTTCGGAGCTTCATCCGGAGGCGGGTGGCCGACATAGACGAGGCGGAAGACATTCTGCAGGATGTCTTCTACGAGCTGGTGGAGGCGACCCGGCTGATGAAGCCGGTCGAGCAGGTCGGCGCCTGGATGTTTCGGGTGGCCCGGAATCGGATCACGGACCTCTTCCGCAAGAGAAGGCCCGAGACGTCGACAAGTCGACCCGTGGCGGTCGCGGACGATGGAGAGGTGCTGCTGTTCGAAGACCTGTTGCCGTCGCCGGATGCTGGACCGGAGGCGGCGTACGCGCGAAGCGTGTTGCTGAACGAGTTGGATGCCGCTCTGGACGAGC
>JAHFUJ010000204.1 GCA_023265105.1 Acidobacteriota bacterium | reverse complement strand
AAGCCCTTGAGCGCGCGAAACGCGCGCAGGAACGTTTCCTGACACACGTCGCGCGCATCCTCTTCGCGGCCGATCACCCGGTACGCGAGCGCGTAGATGGGGCGTTCCCATCGTCGGATGAGCTCGTTGAAACTGTCGGCATCGCCGCTGATCGATCGCGCGACGAGCTCTTCGTCCGTCCACGTCATGCGGAGCGCGGAAGGCCCTCTCTTTTCAATAATAAGACGGTTGACGGCACAGGACGGTCGGGGGTGCGGACCCGCAAACGTTATTATAGTTAAACGGTCGGGCAGGCTCGGTAAGCGTCGGTGATTCTGATACTTAGCGGCTGAGCCGTGCCCGCCGGCCGCCGCCGCAGTTGGCGCCCCGCCAATCGATGGCGTACAATCGCCCGCCAGCGGCGCCCTCACGCCCCGTGCCGACAATCGATGCCCCGAGACACACGAACACGCCGACTCACGCATTCGGCCCCCCGGGCGCTGTCGATGCAAGGCGCCACCGAGACCGCGGCGCCTCCGCTCGTCTCGTTGCTGGCCAGCACGGCGCGGCTCATCGATGCGCTGCCGCACCTTCACCAATATGCGATCGACATGACCGGCGGAACCTGCTCGCTGCTGTTCGAGCACAACCCGCGCAACGGCGTGATGCAGGCCACCTCGGGCTACGGCCTGGACGGGCTGCAGGTCGATCCCTGGATGCCTGGCCCCGACGAAGCGCGGCTCGTCCACAGCGCGTTCGGGCGCCACGCGGCCACGCTCGTGGCCGACGGGGAGCGACAGACGCCCGACCTGGCGTCGCGACTCGGCACGCGCTCGGCCTTGCTGGTGCCTCTCGTGCAGGGCACCGAGCGCGTCGGGATGTTGGCGGTCGGCTTTCTCGAGCCGCCATCGACCACCGCCGCGTGGGGCGACGGGTCTGAAATCGCCGACGTGTTTGTCACGGCGCTCGAGTTGTTCCGCCTTCGCCAGCGCGACGAAGTGCAGCGCGATCTCCGCGAGCTCGTCGCCGAGTTCTCCGGCAGCCTGTCGGCGACGCTCAATCTTGCGGCGGGCCTCGACATCTTCTGCCATGGCGCCAACCGCCTGTTCGGGGCCGATCGCACGTCGGTGTGGATCCACGATCGGCGCGCGCGGCACCTCGTGCTCCACGCGTCCTCCGATCCGGAGCACGTCGCGCGCGGCGTCCACGTCAACAGTGACGACGCCCTGGCTCCCGCCGCCGTTGCCATGCGGCGCGCTCGCGCGGAGATCATCTCGACGTCCGACGAGGCCGTGACGTCGAGGGTCACGGTCCCGCTGCGCGGCTGCCGGCGGGCGCTTGGCACGATCGTCTTCGATGACGTCCGGGTCGAAACCGGCGGCGAGCTCGATCTGCTCGACCGGGCCGACGAGCTCGGCCGCCAGCTCTCCAGCGCCATCGAGACCATGAACCTCCTCCGCGACGTGGCGCGATCGCGCAGCGAGCTCGAGAACACGTTCAACTCGATCGCGCACCTGGTCGCCGTGTCCGATCGCCGCGGTCGGCTCGTCCACATCAACGAAGCCTTCGCCAGCCGCCTTGGCCGCTCCCGCGACGAGTTGCTCGACCGTCCGATCGCGGAGTGCGTCGGCCCGGAGCTCGCCGCCTGGCTTGCCGCGCACGAGTCGGCCGCCGTGCGCCCCGACGGACAGGCGCCGGCCACCTGCCAGGTCGTGGATCCCGTCCTGAACGGCCCGTTCATCGTGACGGTCACCGATCTGCTGGACCACGACCGCGAGCGGGCCGGCAGCGTGCTGGTGGCGCGCGATCTGACTCCGCAGGCCAAGCTCGAAGCCGAGCGCGAGGAACTGCGCAGGCGGCTGGCGCAGTCCGAGAAGCTGGCCGCGCTCGGGGTGTTCGTGGCCGGCATCGCCCACGAGCTGAACAACCCGCTGCAGGGCGTGCTCGGGCATCTCGAGCTCTTGCGCACCACCGGCGGCCTTCCCAAGCCGCTTCGCCGGGACGTGCAGACGATTTTCCGCGAAGCCGATCGCGCCGCGAAGATCGTGCGCAACCTGCTCGTCTTCGCGGGATCGCGGCGTTTGGCGCCGCGTCCCACCAGTCTGACGGCGGTCCTGCAGAAAGTGCTGGCACTCAGAGCGGCGGCCTTCCGTGCCGCCGGCATCGAAGTCGTGCGACACTATGAGGAGAAGCTGCCGCGCGTGCAAGGCGACCCGCTGCTGCTCCATCAGGCGTTCCTCAATATCGTGCTGAACGCGGAGCAGGTGATCGCCGCCGTGGGGCGCCCCGGACAGATTGCGATCGCGATAACGGCTCCGCAATCCAGCGATCGCGTCGTCACGACCGTGCGCGACACCGGCGGCGGGATGTCGCCCGACGTGCTGTCGCGGATCTTCGAACCGTTCTTTACCACGAAGGACGTCGGCAAAGGCACCGGGCTGGGCCTGGCCATCACGTATGGCATCGTGCAGGAGCACGGCGGACACATCGCCGCAGCGAACCACCCCGACGGCGGCGCCGTGATCACGGTCGAGCTGCCGACAACGCCGGCGCCCGCGCGAACATCATGATGGACGAAACGTTTCTGACGACCGAGGAAGTCCTGGAGTACCTCCAGGTGAACCTTCGCACCGTCTATCGGTTGATTAAGGCCGGAAAGATTCCGGCCGTGCGCGTCGGCCGTCAATGGCGGTTCCGCAAGCGGGACATCGACGCGTGGCTCGATAGCCAGCGCCCCCGCGGCGGCGGCACCCGTGCCACGCCGGCCGCGGCCGTGCGCCAGCCGTCTGGAACGACACGGCCCCGTGTCCTCGTCGTCGACGACGAGGCGAGCATCCGCGATCTGCTCGCGAAGACGCTCGCGCTGGCCGAATACGACGTCGACGTCGCGCCCGACGGCCGATCGGCGCTCGAACGGATGCGGATGTACCCTTACGATCTGTTGATCGCCGACTTGAAAATGCCCGGGATGGACGGCTTGACCGTGATTCGCGAGGCGAAGCGGTACAGGGCGGATCTCCCGGTCCTCATCATCACCGGCTTCTCCACCGAGTCGAGCGCGATCGAGGCGGTCAACCTCGGCGTCGCCGGTTACCTCACCAAACCCTTCCGCGTTCCCCAAGTGCTCGCCGCGGCCGCCAAGGCGCTGGGCGAGTAGAAGCTAAAAGTTAAAAGTTAAAAGGCAGAAGGTAAAAGGCAAAAGGTAGAAGTTACGGATGGACGACGGCAACCGCGTATGCGACCGGGCCTACCTGGTTGGTGATGTCTGACAGCTGCACGCAGTACGTTCCCGCCGCGAGGCTGCCCGAGAGCTGTGGGACGCTGCCCCCCTGGGCCGGCGTAGAGGCGTTGGGGATAATGGTGCACGTCGTTCCGCTCAGTGTGCCGATGGCCAGACCCATGGTGACCGTCGTCAGCAGGGTTCCTCCAGGAAGCGTTTCCACGGCCGACGTCAGCGTCACGCTTATTTGCCCGCCACCTTGCCCGACCGTGAAAGGCTTGAACTCGCTTTGCAGAACACCATTCACCGGCACAGGCACGGTCCCCGTCAGCACCTCCGTCGTGAACGTCTGTGACGTGGCGGTGGTCGGCGTCGGGCTGCTGCTACTACCGTTGTTGCACGCGACCGCCGTCAACGCCACCGGGAGGGCGATCAGAACAAAGCGTTTCATTTAGTACTCTCCACGGAATCCTTCGCAGGCAGGGCGGCGGCATGTATCGCTTCCTAGGGCAGCGTACCAGAAGCCGGACGCCCCGATGTGAGAAAACTGCAGGGGGTGTCCCGACACTCCTTCGAACAACCCGTGTGGTCTGTTATGCTTAGGGGTTGGCGAGGGCCGCTAGCTCCTGAATGATCCAACTCTCCGAGCTCACCAAATCCTTCGGCGACCGTGCCCTTCTGGATCATGTCACGTGGCAGATTGACGACCGCGAACGCGTCGGTCTGTGCGGCGCGAACGGAGCGGGCAAGACGACGCTGCTGCGCATGATGGCCGGGCTCGACGAGCCGGACTCGGGCGCCATTCTGAAACCGGCCGCGTTGACTGCCGGCTACCTGCCGCAGGACGGTTTGTCGCACGCCGGGCGCACTCTCTTCGAAGAAGTGAGCAGCGCGTTCGAAGCGCTGCTGGCGATGAAAGCCGAGATGCACGCGCTCGAGGCGCGCCTCGGCGATCCGTCGATTCCCGAGGCCGAGCACGAACTGATGCTCACGCGCTACAGCGACCTGCAGGATCGCTTCCGGCACGGCGACGGCTACGGCATCGAGCTGAAGACGGCGACCGTGCTGCAGGGCCTCGGCTTCAAGGCGTCGGATTTCCACCGGTCGACCGACACGTTTTCCGGCGGCTGGCAGATGCGGATCGCGCTCGCGAAGCTGCTCCTCGGCCAACCCAACCTGCTGCTGCTCGACGAGCCGACCAATCATCTCGATCTCGAAGCCCGCAACTGGCTGGAAACCTATCTCAACGAGTACCCGTACGCCGTCATTCTGGTCTCCCACGATCGGTTTTTTCTCGATGCCGTCGTGACGCGCATCGCCGATCTGACGCTGCGCACGTTGACCGACTATGTGGGCACTTACAGCGATTACCTCGTCGAGCACCATGCGCGCATCGAGCAGTTGCGGAAAGCCAAGCGCGAACAGGACGAGGAAGTGGCGCGCGTCAAGATGTTCATCGATCGCTTCCGGTACCAGGCGACGAAGGCCTCGCAGGTGCAGAGCCGGATCAAGGCACTCGAGAAAGTCGTCCCGATCGAGGTGCCGCCGGAACGCAAGCGGATCCACTTCAACTTTCCGGTCTGCGCGAAGAGCGGCCGCACCGTGCTCGAACTCAAGCACGCACGCAAGGCGTACGACGATCTCGTCGTCTTCAACAATCTCACCGTGCACATCGAACGTGGCGATCGGATCGCGCTCGTCGGTCCGAACGGGGTCGGCAAGTCCACCCTGATGCGAATGCTGTCGGGCGAAGAGGCGCCCGATGCCGGTCAGCGCCTGGACGGCCACCACCTCGTGATGCAGTACTTCGCCCAGGACGAGGCGACGCGCCTGGACCCGGCGCCGACCGTGTACGAAACGCTGGCGTCGGGCTCGCCCAACGACATGGTCCCGGCCATCCGCAACATCCTCGGCGGATTCCTCTTCTCGGGAGACGATGTCTACAAGCCCGTGCGCGTGTTGTCGGGCGGCGAGCGGACGCGGCTCGCCGTGGCGCGTATGCTGCTGCGGCCGTCCAACACGCTGCTCCTCGACGAGCCGACCAACCACCTCGACCTCGACTCGAAGGAAGTCCTTCTCGATGCCCTTGTCGATTACGGCGGCACGCTCGTCTTCGTCTCGCACGATCGCTATTTCGTCGAGCGGCTCGCGACGAAAATCATCGAGGTCGGCAATGGCACGGCCCTCGCGTACCCCGGAACCTACAAGGAATTCCTGTGGCACAAGGAGCATCCGCAGGCGCGGGAGGGGCGGGAGGGGAGCGCCCGCGGCCACGCCGGCGGGCAAGCGCGTGAGCGCGCAGCGGGCGAGGCGTCAGCGAGCGGCAGCCGTCAGCCAGAAGCGACGGGGGTGGGACCCCGGCGCCATGGGGAACGTGGGGCCCCGCGAGAAAGTAAGAAAAGTCGACACCATCAGGGAATAGCCGCGCAGGTCGAAAACGATCGCGGGCCGAAAAAACGTGCCGACGCCGAGGCGCGCCGGCGGTCGCGCGTCGATCGGGCACGGCGCACGCAAATCGACGAGCTCGAGTCGCGCATCGCCGACTGCGAGCACGCCATCCGCGAGATCGAGCGCACGATGGCCACGCCCGGGTTCTATGAGGATCGCGCGGCGGCGCAGCCGATCATCGATCGCCATCAGGCCCTCATGTGGACGGTCGGCGATCTGATGCGCCAGTGGGAACAGCTCCAGTCTGCGGACATCGCCGCCGCCTCCACCTAGGTCCACAAATCTGTCAGTCGATTACAATTCTGTTATAATGACGGCCGTCTGTTTCTTGTAACCGATTGATTTCAGGCGCTTTTCTGCCTGATCCCGACACTCAGGCTCGGGCACACGGTTTGCCCCCAACCGTTGCCGAGCGGACGGTCGCGGAGAGCAAGACAGCGCGCCGACATGCCCAAGATCCCCCAGCGTCGCGACGCGCGCCCCGGTCGTCGCCTTCCTCCGTCTCCGGCGGGACGGCGTGTGGGTCGGCGTACTGCGGCGGCTGACGACCGGTTTTTCCGCCACATTGTCAGCAGCATGCGCAACGGCGTCATCGCGATTCGCCGCGACGGCACGCTGGCGCTGATGAATGACGAGGCGTATCGAATTTTCGCGTTGACGCGGCAGGCTGGCGACATCGGTCGTGCGTTCGCCGATGTCCTCCGCAAACGCCCCGACGTGATTCGCGTGTTGGGAGGCGCGTTCGAGCTGAGGCATTTGCCGAACCGCGCCGAGCTGCGCTTGAAAGATCTCGATCGGGTGATCGGCTACACGCTGTCCCAGGTGAAAGACGGGGGCGGACAGCCGACCGGCGCCGTGATGTTTTTCAAGGACCTCACCCAGGTCGAGGAGCTCGAGGAACGCGAGCGCCTGCGCGATCGACTTGCGTCGCTCGGTGAAATGGCGGCCGGCATCGCGCACGAGCTGAAGAACCCGCTCGCAGGCATCGAGGTGATGGCGGGGCTGCTCAAACGGCAGGTCCCGGACTCGGTCGACGCGCAATCGCTGCTCGCCGACATCATGAGCGAGGCGAAACTGGCCAACGCGATCGTCGTCGAGATGCTCGAGTTCGTGCGGCCCCTGCGGTTGCAGGTCGAGCGCACCGTGCTGGCTGACGTGCTGCACCAGGCGGTCACGCTCGCGGAGACCAAAGCGCCGCGCGGCAAGGTGTCGGTCGCTGTCGAGATACCGGCCGAGCTGCCGGTGATCGACGGCGATCATCACCAGCTGTGCCAGATATTCACGAACCTGGTGGCGAACGCGTTCGAGGCGCTCGACGGGAAGGGCCGGATCACCATCGCGGCGACCGCCGGGGTGGTCGAGCAGGATCCGGCGTTCGGCCGCGAGCCGGAGGAACCGATGCCGATTGTGGTGGTCGACGTCGCCGACGACGGTCCGGGCGTACCGGAGAACTTGACCGACCGGATTTTCAATCCGTTCTTCACGACCAAGCCGCAGGGCTCGGGGCTCGGCCTGGCGATCGTGAGAAAGATTGTCGACGCGCACAACGGCTGGATCGATCTCAGCAGCAGCCCGACCGCCGGCACGTGTTTCCGCGTCACGCTGCCTGTGTCGAGCACGAGTGAATGGTTCAAATAGGGGCATAGACGATATGGGCCGTGTTCTGGTTGCCGACGATCACGACGCGCTCCGCCGCGGCCTCGTGCGCGGGCTCACCGAGGCCGGCCACGAAGTCGAGGAAGCGTCCAACGGGAACGCCGCGATCGAGCGGCTGACCGACAGCTACTTCGACGTCGTGTTGAGCGACCTCAAGATGGGCGGGAGCGACGGCCTCGACGTGCTCCGCACGACGCGCGCGCTGCACCCGACGACGGCCGTGATCCTGATGACGGCGTTCGGGTCGGTCAACACCGCCGTCGAGGCGATGAAGATCGGCGCCTTCGACTACGTGCAGAAGCCGTTCGAGATCGAGGAGATGGAGGTCAAGATCGACAAGGCGCTCGAGGTCAAGCGCCTCAGGCACGAGCTCGATTACCTCCGCGGCACGCAGCAGGACATCTACGAGTTCGACAAGATCGTCGGGTCGAGCCCCGCGCTGCAGCGCGTCCTGGACATCGTCAAGAAGGTCGCCAAGAGCAACACGACGGTGCTCATCCGCGGCGAAACGGGGACCGGCAAGGAGCTCATCGCCGGCGCGATTCATCACAACTCGCTCCGAACCTCGCGCAACTTCGTCAAGGTGAACTGCGCGGCGCTGCAGGAAAACCTGCTCGAGTCCGAGCTCTTCGGCCACGAGAAGGGCGCCTTCACCGGCGCCGACAAGCAGCGCATCGGCCGCTTCGAGCAGGCGGACGGCGGGACGCTGTTCCTCGACGAGATCGGCGACATGAGCGCGAGCACGCAGGCCAAGATTCTGCGCGTGCTGCAGGAGCACGAGTTCGAGCGGCTCGGCGGCACGCGAACCTTGAAGGTCGACGTGCGGATGGTCGCGGCCACCAACCGCGATCTGTCGGCGATGGTGCAGGCGGGCCACTTCCGCGAGGACCTGTATTACCGCCTGAATGTCGTGTCCATCGAGATGCCGCCGCTCCGCGAGCGCAAGGACGACATCGTGCCGCTCGCCAACACGTTCATCCGGCGCTTCGCGGGCGAGCTGAAGAAGAAGATCGACGGCCTCGAGCCCGACGTGCAGAAGCTGCTGATGCGGTACAACTGGCCGGGCAACATCCGCGAGCTCGAGAACGCGATCGAGCGCGCGATGCTGCTGGCCGAGGGGCGCG
>JAHFUJ010000017.1:32863-34807 GCA_023265105.1 Acidobacteriota bacterium | reverse complement strand
GACATGATGAGCGTCACCGTGTCGGGGGCGTCCGGGCTGACAAACGCGTAGACGTCGGTCGCGTCAGCCTGCGGGTCGCCGCTGATGAGCGGCGCCTCGCGGTGGCTCGACGCGTGCCCGGGCAGCATCCGGTAGCCGACCAGAAGTACTACGATCGTCAGGAAATACAGACTCTTTCGCATAGGTTCACCTCGTTTTCGCGTGTCGCAGGGTCCGCGTCCTCTTTCACTACGCGCCGAAGCGAGGATTGGATGTAAGCGCCTGCGGCCAGCGCGAGGCGCCGGAGGGAAGCGCGGTCAGCCGCGCCGCCGAGCGCGGGCGAGCGGGGGTGGGGCCCCGCGAGCACAGGAAAAAGTTGATGGTGACTGGTGGTTAGTTGGCGAGGCCGACGAGATATTTGTCGCCCGTGGGCGCGGGCACGCCGCCGTCGGGTTCGATGGTGACAGCCATGGCGGTGGGTCTGGGGATATCGGGCGGCGTGTCGAACACCGCGTTCGCGCGGCCACTCGTGTCGGGCCTGAGCAGCCCCGCACTGATGGGCGCGGGCTGCGCCGTGAGCACCCACAGCTGATAGGTGCGGCCCGCCGGCAGGGCCGGCAGATTCGAGGCGGTGAACACGAGGCCGCGCGATCGGCTCCAGAACGCGCGCGCCGCGGCCTGCGGAGCGGCCGGCTGCCCGGCGAGATCGATCCGCGCGAGATCGGGTGCCGAGAGCACCGCCACCTGCGACTGCGCGTCGGCGGCCGTGCGCCGCGCGTCGGCAATCTGCCGATCGCCCGCGTCCGCCCGCAGCGTGGCCTCACGCAGCCGTACTTCGAGGTCGCCGACGCGAGTGCGAAGCTGGGCGGCGTACACGCCGAGTCCGACGGCGAGCGCGAGCGATGCGGCAGCGGCGAGCCACGGGACGAACGTGTGCGCACGGACGGTCGTAGTGTCCGGCACAGTCGTGGCGTCCGGTTTCAGCCGGACCGGGACCCGGCCAGTCGTAGCGTCCGGCTTCCGCCTTCGCGTTTCCGCTTCGGCGAGACTCGCCGTAGCCCTGGCGGAGGCGGTCAGCCGGACCTCGGGCTCCGTAGCCGCACCAACAGACGCGAGCACTCGCGCGCGAAGCGCCGGCGACGGCTCGCTCTGCGGCACGGCATGCGCGAGCGCGCCGGCGACGGAGGACAACGAGCGGACCTCGGCCGTGCAGTCGGCACACGTCGCCAGATGCGCCTCGAACGCCGCCCGGTCGGTCGGCGTCAGTGCGCCGAGGACGTAGAGTCCGGCCTGCTCGTCTAGCTGGTCATGTCCGGCCATCACACGGCGCCTGCCAGCGCATCGCGCAACTTGATCAGCGCGAGACGAATCCGCGTCTTGACGGTGCCGAGGGGCTGCTCCAGCCGGGCGGCGATTTCCACGTGGGTCAATCCTTCGTAATACGCCAGCTCGATCGCGACGCGCTGCAGCACCGGCAGCTCGCCGAGGGCCGCGCGCACACACGCGATCTGTTCAGACGAAAGGACCTGCAGATCGGGCGGGAGGCCGAGATCGGCGACGTTGACGACCGCGCGATGGTCCGCGGCGTTCTCGGGACGCGCCCGGCGGGCGCGCAGCCGATCGATGGCGCGGCTGCGGGCCAGCGTCAGCAGCCACGCGGCCACCGCGCCGCGCAATCGGTCGTAACGCGCGGCCTCCCGCCACGCCTGCGAGAACACCTCCTGGACGATGTCCTCCGCGTCGGAGGGATTCTGGAGGATCCGCAGCGCGAGCGAGTAGACCGGCCGCGCATGGCGGTCGTACAGCTCGGCCAGCGCGTCGTGATCGCCTCGGGCAATCCGCTCCAGCGCCGCCTCATCGAGCAGGCCGTCCCCCGTCCGGCGGCCGGACGGGCCTAAGCGGTCGATGACCGCCCATAAGAACCACATAAGGCTCTACGAAATTGCAGGATGGCAGGATTGCAGG
>JAHFUJ010000017.1:4412-32763 GCA_023265105.1 Acidobacteriota bacterium | reverse complement strand
CAGCGCCGCCTCATCGAGCAGGCCGTCCCCCGTCCGGCGGCCGGACGGGCCTAAGCGGTCGATGACCGCCCATAAGAACCACATAAGGCTCTACGAAATTGCAGGATGGCAGGATTGCAGGCTGCCAGGATTGTAGATCAGCAGGATGGCAGGATTGTAGATCAGCAAGATGGCAGGATTGTAAGTCAACCGGGGCCGTCAGACGAACGTGAGGCTGGCTTTGCGGAAATCGCCCCCAAGGATCGATCGCGAGTCGGCGCCGAGCCATCCATCGATCACTCGCGCGTAGACCGATCGGAAATCGGTCTCGTAGTGGACGTCGCCGGCGTTGTTTTCGAGCGTCGGGTTCTTGGGATCGGTGTTGAGAACCGGCGCGGTGCCGTACAACCCGCCGCTCACCCTGCCGCCTATGACCATCATCACCGACGCCGCACCGTGGTCGGTGCCGGCGCTGCCGTTCTCGCTGATGCGCCGGCCGAACTCCGAGAAACTGACGACCAGCGTATCATCGAGCAATCCCTGGCTCCGCAAATCGTTGTAAAACGCGAGCAGCCCGTCGTTGAGCGTCGCCATCAGGTTGAAATAGGCGCCGTTGACCTGGTTGACGTTCTGCGCGGAGTGGTTATCGAAGCCGCCGGTGGTCACGTAAAAGATCTTCGTGCCGATGCTCCTCACCATCGCGCCGGCCACGGCCTGCAAGGCCTGACCGAATCCGGTCGTCGGATACGCGTTCGCCGGTCTGTAGCTGGCGACCGTGGCGACGCGATCGAGCGTGCCCAGCGCGGCCTGCGAGCTGCCGTACACGAAGGCGACTTCCGGACGATCGACCGGCACGTGCGAGTTGATGCGCACGGCCGCCGCGCGCTCGGCCGCCGCTTCGGCGCCCGAATTCGGGCTCGAAAACGCGTAACCCGCCGGGCTGGCGATGGCCGGCACCGACACGTGGCCGGCTTGCAGGACGTGCGGAAGGCTGGACGTGGTATTCCAGCCGACGAGCGGATCCACCGGCGAGGGCAGCGAGTCGAGATACCGGCCGACCCACCCAAGTCCAGCCGAGTTGTTGGGATCGGCCGTCGACCAGATGTCGGTGCCCAGGAAATGCGACCGGCTTTGGTTGTCGTAGCCGGTGCGCTGAACGAACGCGAGTCGGCCCTGATCGAAAATCTGCTTCAGCCCGGTCAGGCGCGGATGCAGCCCGAGCGCCACGTTCGACGAGTCGGTGCCAATCTGCAGCACGTTGGCCGCGGGGACGGCGAGCGTCGGCCGGCGGCTGTAATAAAAAGCATCGTTGTAGGGAACCAGCATGCTGAGCGCGTCGTTGCCGCCGCTCAGATACAGGACCACCAGGTTGCGGACGTGCGCACCCTGCGCACGCGCCAGGTCGCACAGGAACTCGGGCGCCGCAAACGTCACGGTGAACGCGGCGACGCCGCCCTTCACGAACTGCCGTCTGGTGACGTTCATACGAATTGGTACTCCGGGGAGCCCGCAATCAGGTGAACCAGACCAGGCGCTTTGGCCTGAAGTTGGGCGTCGCTGGCGGTCCACGCGCCGGTTGAGCGCAGATAGGTCCCCAGCTCCGCGATGACCCCGCTGTCGAGCGTCGTCGTCGCGAGTTGGCCGAGGAAGTACGACAGCAACGACTCGGGCGTCTGCGCGTAGCTCTTCGCCGACTTCGCCAGGTTGAACTTCTGGTTGGACGACAGTGCGGCGGCGAAGTTCATGCGCGCCAGCATCGCGCCGGTCGAGAACCACGTCTGCCCGGCGTCCCACCCGGCCACATCGGGCGGCTCGAAGAGGATCTGCCCCATGTTCGACAGCGGCGTCAACGCGTCGTTGACCGAGAACCCGGTCCAGCCGATGTCCTTGAGCGCGCGGACGACGAACTCCACCGGCCACGCGTAGCGCGCAAAGTAGACGCTCGGGTCCCAGAACTGCGGCGTCAACAGGACTTCGCGCATCACCGCTTTCATGTCGTAGCGGTTCTGCAGGTACACCGTGGCGATGTGGTCCACGAACACCGGGTCTGGAGCGCCGAACTCGCTGACGAAGAACCGGTACAGCTTGGCGGCCAGGTACCGCGCCGTGTTCCGATTGCCGGCGAGCGCGTCAACGAGGTCGAGGCCGTCCTGCATCCCTTGATTGGCGGAACGCGCCGGAATCGTGTTGGTGCCGTCGCCGTAAATCGGGAAGCTGAACGTCTTGGCGGTCGTGTCGTGCTGCGCGGCGTTGTAGAAGAACTCCTGATGCCGCGCGGCGTCGTTGGCGGCGCCCACGGTCTGAAGGTTCCATCCGCTGAACACTCGCGCGCCGGCGTACACGTCGGGCTCGGTATAGTGACCGACGCCCATCGTGAACAGCTCCATGATCTCGCGCGCGAAGTTCTCCTGCGGCTTCGCTTTCCTGTTGTCGCGCCCGTCGAGCCACACGAGCATCGCCGTGTCTTTCGCGACGTCGAGGAGGAGATCGCGGAAGTTGCCGAGCGCGTTGTCGCGCAGCATCTCGATTTGGCCGCGGACCTTTCCGGGATCTTCCGACGCCTTCGCCGCCATGTACCGCGCGGCCTCGGTCGTCCCGATCGCGCCGGCGATCTTGTTGTAGCCGGTGGCGAAGTGGTTGTGCCAGAACAGCGTCATCTTTTCCTGCAGCGGACGATCGCTGTGGACCATCCGGAACAACCACCGCTGACGCGAGTCGGTGATGTTCGACTGGGGAGAAAACGCGCCGCGCGTGGTGATCCCGACGTACCCCGCCTTGCCGAGGTTGTCGTCGACCGTGTCGGGAATCTGGGTGTAGTTGACGAGGGTGTCGACGGCCTGCGCGATCGACATCTCGCGATAGACGTCCAGCTCGTCGGGACGCGCCCCAAAACCGGCCCGTCGCAGCAGATGTTCGATTTGGTGATCCGGGTTACGCGCCATCCCGCTCACTCCGATACTGTGCGGATCCTAGTGCCGGCACGTCCTTCCGGCAAGACCTTCTTCCGAATCCGTTCCCAGACGAGGCGGCCGGCCAGCAGCGGCGATCGGGCGAGCACGCGCCGGCGAACGTCGCGGTAGCCGCGCGTCCCGACCGCGAGGTCCAGGACGAGCCGGGTGATTCCCTGTTCACAACCCGCGCCTTCGATGACCCGCGCAATTCTACGGCAATCCGCAAAGAGATAGCGCTGGAGGAGTACTGAATCTCGCAGCTCGGCGCCAATTTCGTAATGGCAGGCCCGCCGATACCGGCGGGCCAGCGTCGGCAGCGAGTCGGGCGACGAGTCGAGCACGGCCCGCGCCGCGAGGTCGCCGGACACCATCGCGTAATAGATGCCTTCGGCGGTGAACCCGTTGACGAATCCGCCCGCGTCTCCGGCCAGCAGCACGCGGCCGCGCCCAGGCTCCCGCAGCGGGCCGCCGACGGGGATGAGGAACGGCGTGAAGTTCCGCTGAACCGACTCGCCGGCGAGAACGCCGCGGCGGCGAAGCGCGTCGATCAACCCGAGCTGCACATCGTAGGGCGCCTCGTCGACCGATTGCCGATAGTAGGACAGCACGTAGCCGATGCCGACGTTGACGTGATCCCGCTTTGGGAACACGTACGCGTAGCCCTCGGCGGCACGCCGGCCGCTGCCGTCGGTCGCCGGCCCGCGCCCCGCGCCGTAGGCGACCCAGAGAGTCGAGGGATCGAGATCCCGCAGCGTTGTGCGCGGCGTTTCCTCCATCATGTCGAGCGCCACCGACGTGGCCGGCCAGCCCGCATTCAGCCCGAGTCGCCTCGCAATCACGCTGTGCACGCCATCGGCGGCGATGACGCTGGGCGCCTCGAAGCGCCGGCCGTCGCGCGCGTCCAACACCACCCGATCCGGCTCGGCGCGCGCCTGAACGATTTCGGCGCCCGTCACGAGCTCGGCGCCCGCGGCAAGGGCCAGCGAGACGAGCAGATGGTCGAACTCGACACGACGGATCATCAAGGCGGCGGGCCGATCCGATTTGAGGAGGGTCGATTCGCCGCGCGGTCCTTCGAGGTAAAGGCGGCTCACATGATGGGTGGCGATGCTCCCGAGCTCGTGCTCAAGGTAGGGGAATCGTCGGAGCACTCGAGCGCTGATCCCACCGCCACACGGCTTGTTTCTGGGAAAGGCGGATCGATCGAGCAGGCAAACCGGGACCCCGGCCACGGCAAGCGTCCGGGCCGCCGTCGCGCCGGCCGGGCCGGCCCCGACAACAAGAACGGGCCCAGAAAGTGGACCAAGCGAAGACATGACGAATCTGAAACGGGTCATTATAGCTGGGCACCCGGATAGCTGGGCACCCGCATGACCGGGCGTCCCTCCTTCCTCTGTTGCGTCCCCGGCCGGGCTGTGGGATAGTGATACCGGTTTTCACAGAATTTTCACCTGTCTTCGATGCGCCCTTTGTCATTACTCGTCCGGCTCGTGACGGCGGCCGCGGGGGTGCTCGTTGCGTCCTGGCTGCTCGTCGCCACCATCGTCGACACGTCGCCGCTCCGCCACGAGCCGATGCGTACGGCGCGTGTGGTGTGCGATCCGCGCGTGCCGTCGCGCCGCGCGTTGGCGCGGGTGGCTTTCCCGTCGGCGACCCGGCGCACCGTGCTGCGCGAGGTGGCCGCGCTGCTGCAGCGGAATGGCGCCAAAGCCCTCAGCGAGGCCGACGACGACGCCATTCAGAACGACCCCTCGGCGGTCGGCATCGAACAAGGCCGGCAGATGCCGGCCGCCCTCGAGCCGCTCGGCCTTCTGGTTTCTTCCCACTCCTTGCGCCACAGCCATCGGACGTTCTCCCGTCGGTCACCCCGAGGTCCCCCGTCCTTCATTTGACCCGGTTCTGAATTCATCGGGCGCTGTTCCTGCGTATCGCACACCGTTTGGAGAGGCCATCCGGCGGTGGCTCACGTCCGGGGCGCTCAGGCGTTTTCGGTTCGTCAGATTGAGGTGACCCATGCGAGTCGTTCTCGCAGACCTGAAATCGAACCGCGGATTCGTCAGCAAGGACACCGTGGTCGGTGGCTACGGATCGCGGCTCGATCCGTTTTCGCGCGTGACCGGTATCATCGCGTACCTGAAAAAGCAATTTCACGATGTGCCGAGCGTCCACATGGCGTACAACGCCGCCATCCTGGCACGCGCGGGCCACGAGGTGCATTGGACGCGCGGCGACGCGGTCGACGGCGACGTGGCGCTCGTGCTGTCGTCGCTCGTCGATCACAAGAATGAAACGGCGTGGGCCGATCGGATGCGCGCTCGCGGCATGAAGGTCGGCTTCGTCGGCATGACGGCGTCGAAGATGCCGGAGCTCTTCAGGGATCATGCCGACTTCATTCTGAGCGGCGAGCCCGAAGCAGGCGTCAGGCGGCTGGCGCACGGCGAGATCCCGTCCGGGACGGTCGTGAGCGAGCAGATCAACGATCTGGACGCCCTGCCCTTCCCGCGCTGGGACCTGGTGAGCGAGGGATGCGGTTCCAAGCACGGCATCCAGTGGTCGTCGCGGCCGGTCGGGGGCGGCTATCCGCTGCTCGCGAGCCGCGGCTGCCCTGAGTTCTGCACGTACTGCCCGCATCGCATCCTCGCCGGGTACCGCGTGCGATCGATCGCGAACATCGTCGACGAGATCGAGCGGCTCTGCGATCAGTACCGCCGTCCGTACGTGATCTTCCGCGACCCGCTGTTCACCGAACAGCGTGAGCGATGCCTCGAGCTCTGCGACGAGATTGCGGCGCGGGACCTCACGCTGACCTTCGAGGCGGAAACGCGCCTCGACCGGCTCGACGTCGAGCTGCTCGACCGTCTGTATGCGGCCGGATTTCGGACCATGAGCTTCGGCGTGGAGTCGCTGTCGCCGGCGACACTGAAGAAGTCGGGTCGGCGTCCGATCCCCGAGGCGCAGCAGCGGCGGATCATCGATCATTGCCGGAAGCGCGGGATCGTGACGGCGGCCTTTTACGTCCTCGGGTTCCTGCAGGACGACTGGAACTCCATTGCCGCGACGATTGACTACGCGATCGATCTGGGTTCGACCTTCGCGCAGTTCAAGATCCTCACGCCCTACCCCGGCACGCCGATGTTCAAGCAGCTCCAGCCGCTGCTCACCGAGTCCGATTGGGAACAGTTCGACGGCTACACTCCGACGTTCAAGCACCCGAACCTCACCGGCCACGAGCTCCGGTTCCTGCTCGGGGCGGCGTACACGCGCTTCTACATACGCCCGTCGTACCTGGCGAACTTCCTGAAGATTCAGAACACAGCCGTGCGCGAGTGGGTCCGCCGGATGGACCGGCGTGTCAACGATCGCCACTCGCGCGTCGAGATCGCCGACATCTCGCGCCCTGTCACGTGCTGACGGCCATCTCGCGCTACGGAGCGCGAGTCCTGCCCGACACCGAGCAGATCATCGCGCGCACCCGGGCGCGCGGTGAGTTCATCCAGGGACCTCACATCGCGCGGTTCGAGGACGCCTTCGCCAGGCGCGCGGGCGGCAGCCACGCCGTGGCCGCGTCGAACGGCCGGATGGCCTTCTATTACATTCTCCGGGCGCTCGATCTGCCGCCCGGATCCGAAATCGTTCTGCCGGCGCTGACCTTCTGGGTCGTGCCCGATCTCGCGCGCGTCGCCGGACTGAAGGTCGTGTTCGCGGATGTCGATCCCGCGACGTTCACGCTCGATCCGGCGGCGTTCGAGCGCGCCATCACGCCGGCCACGCGCGCCGTCGTGCCGACGCACCTGTACGGGCTGCCGTGCGACATGGGCGCGATCCTGGAGATCGCGGCGCGGCACAATCTGAACGTGATCGAGGATTGCGCGCACGCGCTCGGCGCGACATGCGACGGTCGTCCCGTCGGCACGCTGGGCGATGCCGGCTTCTTCAGCTTCCAGACGTTGAAACCGCTGAACTGCTACGGCGGCGGTCTGGCGCTCGTCCGCTCCGCCGCACTGGCGAGCCGCGTCAGAGCGCTCGCCGGGCAGGAACCGTGGCCGGACGGGAAGCGCGTGGAGAAGAGGCTGCTGGTCGGCCGGTTGCAACGCATCTTCATCAAACCCTGGGTGTTCACCATCAGCGCGTTCCCGATTCTCTGGGTGTCGTCGCTCATCGGCGCCAACCCCGATGTGTACCTGTGGGAGAAGATCCGGTCGCTCCATCCGCTGCCCGAGGAGTACACCGAGCGATTTTCCAACGTGCAGGCCGCGATCGGGCTCGCCGCGCTCGACAGGCTCGACGAATGGACCGCCCGAACGCAGCGTCACGCGCAAGTGATGGACCGGGCGCTGGGCGATCTGCCAGGCATTACCATACCGCAAGTGCCGCCGGGACGAACGCATGTGTACTATCAGTACTGCGTCTACGGTCCGCAACGCGACGAGCTGGTGGTGCGCTGCGTGCGCAGGGGCATCGACATCGAGACGCTACACGTGGACGTTTGCAGCGATTTGGATCTGTTCGCCGGCGAGAGGGTCGAGCCTCCCGGGGCGCCCGGCGCCAGGCGCGCGGCTGGCGCGATGCAGATTCCGGTGTACGCCTCGCTCAGCGAGGAACAGACGGCCCGCGTGGCCCGAGTCGTCCGCGGCGTTCTTTCCAGTACGTAGTGTCCGCCTTTAGGCGGACCGTCGTACGTGGCGTGTCCGGCTTTAGCCGGACCTCGGTACGTAGTGTCCGCTTTTAGGCGGACCCATGACTCTGTGCTTTCCTACCTCCTTATCTTCACTTTCGCGATCCTCGAAGGCGAGATCTACTACAGCAAGGTCTGCGCGGACGTGGTGGCGGGCAAACTTCATTGGCTGCCCGTGCTGCTCGCGGGCGCGCTCGGCGGCTCGACGGGCGATCAGTTGTGGTTTTACGTGCTGCGCGGCCGCATCCACTGGCTCGATCGCTATCCGCGCTTCGGCAAGTACCGCGACATTGTCAGCGCGCGCGTGCACGCGCACGAGACGGTGATGGTGTTGGCGAGCCGTTTTCTGCCGGGGCTGCGAGTGGCCATTCCGGTCGCGTGTGCGTATGCTGGCGTCCGGCCGATCAAGTTCAGCGCCCTCAACCTCGTCAGCGCCTTCGCGTGGGCGGGCGCCATCATGCTGTTCGTCAAGACCGGATCGCAGACGCTGTTGGCCTTCGGTCTGACTGCCTGGTGGGGACCTCTCGTCCCCGCCGCCATCGTCGTGATTTTCTTCCGCTGGCTCGCGCGTTCGCCGAAGTCCTAGCAGCCCGTCCGTGCCTCTGCGCCTCTGTGGCCAAATTCCTCCGTGCCTCGCAGGCCGTCTCGGCTTTCACCACGGCCTGCTAGAGGACGACCTTTAGAAAACTCGAGCCGAAGTTCAAACAGTCGAAGGCATGGAGCCCCAATCTGGCGGCCAGTTCAACGCACACTTCGATGCCCCGGCGACTGTTTCCGTGCATGTCGAGTGGCGGGGAGTAAACAGCCATCCCGAGTTGGCGGTTCACGACGGCCATCACACCGCCGCTGACGCCGCTCTTCGCCGGGACGCCGACCCGATAGGCCCATTGGCCCGAATAATCGTACATCCCACACGTGAACATGATCGAGAGCATGTCTCTTATGCAGCGGATGTCGAACACCTCGTGGCGGGTGAGCGGGTTGCGGCCCATGTTGGAGAGCGTTGCGGCCATAATCGCGAGATCGTGGCAGGTGACCAGGATTGAACACTGCTTGAAATACACGTCAAGGGCGGCCTCTGCCTCCTGGTGGACCATATCGAAATTCAGCAGCAGGTGCGCAATCGCTCTGTTGCGGTGGCCCGTGCGACATTCCGACTGGTAGACGGCCTCATCGATGGTGAGCGGGCGGCCAGCAGCGGCGCTGAAGCGCGCGAGCACGGCATCAAACGTCCGGTCGCCATGGCGAGCATGGAGCAATGCGGTCACCGTAATGGCACCCGTGTTGATCATCGGGTTATACGGCCGGTTTGTCCCACTCTGGAGTTCGATCGAGTTGAAGGCGTCGCCACTCGGCTCGACACCAACGTACTGCAACACCTTTTCTTGCCCGAGTTCTTCGATGGCCATACCGAAGGTGAACGGCTTGGACATCGACTGAATCGTGAACGGCCGGTCGCAGTCGCCTGTCTCGAAGATCCGACCATCGGATGTCACAAGGCAGACACCGAAGTCGTCGACGTTGGCCTTCCCGAGCTCAGGGATATACGTGGCCACTTCGCCCTCGTCGAGCGACTGGTACTTGCCGTGCAGATCTTCGATCAGGCTCTGAAGTTCGTGCTTCTCCATACCAAAGCTTCCAACTAGTGAGGAACGGACCGCTCGCAGGTGATGGCGCCCCGCGATCGCGATTCCGATGATTGCGATATGCGAAGAACGCAAGATGTTAGCATGGCCGTCAGCGCCAAGGCGTCACGGTGCGGCTAGAGCCGGACACTACAATTGTGTCGGGTCCGAACGCGCGTGGAATTCTTGCAGTACGTAGTGTCCGGCTTTAGCCGGACCGTCGTACGTAGCGTCCGACTCGAACCGGATCCGTGCGTTCTTGTGTTTTCCTATCTGCTCATCTTCATCTTTGCAATCCTCGAAGGCGAGATGTACCGAGCGGACGTACTACCTCCGCCCAACGCTGCGAATGAGCCGCGCGCTGCGGCGACATGATGGCACGAGACGCTTGGCGCGTCGGCTCCATTCGTTTGTTACGCCATTGACACAATTCGCCCCACACGCCCGAGATGCGTATCCTGAAATGCGCTCGTGAACTTGAGCCCCAGGCCGAGCGAACGATCCATGCCGATGTGCGCCATCCAGATGAGGCAGATCGGCCACGCACCGGGAACGACGTCGAGGTACGCGAGCGCAGCCAGGCCGGCCGGACCGAAGTACGTGTGGACAGCGTTGTAGGCGATCGCCCCAGCGCGGGGGCCAGCGATATACGCGACGAGCGCCGCATCCGGCACCAGCAGGAGTAGCGCAAATAGCCGCCAGGACGCGTCGAGGGCGTCGTAGCCAACGACGGAACTCGCAAGCAGAGTCAACCCTTCGAGACGAAGCAGCAGACGAGGTGTTCCGGAGACTGGTGCATCCATCAACTGTTCCTCGATGACGGTGATCGTGATCGGCCTTACTTCTTACTGAGTAGACCGGAACGGACAGCTCGCAGTGTATCGCGCCACAGCGATCGCGGCTCCGATAATCGAAATGACCAACGAACGCAGGATGTTAGCACGGCCCAAACGCCATGGACGCCGCCTTGGATACCTGCGAGGAGAAAAATATGCGCGGGCCTCGCAGGTAAGCACGACAGAGATCCTGGCCCGATGTGAGCAGGCCTGAAGGCCTGCCTGCGACGGTCCGGCTCAAGCCGGACACTACGTACTACCGCGAGGCTAAAGCCGGACACTATGTACGGATCAATGCTCGCAGGACTCCTGCCCACGACACGGTCCGGCTGACCTGTCCGCCAAAGCTTCAGCGGAGGCGGAAGCCGGACACTACGTACTTCCGCGAGGCTCAAGCCGGACACTACGTAGTTCGCAGGACTAAAGTCCCGCGCCACCAGCGAGATCAGGGCTGGAAGCCGACGCTGCGCCAGAGCGGCGCCGGATCGAAGATCCTTCCGTTCGTGATCACTCGGTAGATGCGGCGCGTGTTGCGAATGTCCTCCAGCGGATTGCCGTCGAGGACGACGAGATCGCCGCGTTTGCCTTTTTCGAGCGTGCCGGCGTCGCCGTCCTTCTTCATCACGCGCGCCGCCACGATCGTCGCCGCCTGCAGCGCTTCGAGCGGCGACATGCCCGCCTTCACGTAGAGCTCGAGCTCGCGATACAGACTGTGACCGGGAACCGCCTGGTCCGTGCCCGCCACAATTGGAACGCCGGCACGATGGAGCGCGCCAACGAGCGCGATCCCTTCGTCGTTGTCCGCACGCTGACGCTCGGCGGCGTCCGGCGGCAGTCCCATGCCGTTGATCGGGATCGCCAGCTCCGGCGCGATCTTCAGGACGCCGGGCTCGAAGGTTTCGATCGGCTGCGTGAAGGGTCGCGCCATCAGCTCGTACAACGCCAACGTCGGATCGACGACTGTCCCGTGCTTCTTGAATAGATCGAGCGCCGGCTGCGGATTCGGCTGCATGACGGCGGCAAGGTACTGGCTATGGTCGATCTGATCGAGCCCGGCGTCGACCGCTTCCATCGCGTTCATCCCGTTGGGCACGTGGCCCGTCACGGTCAAACCCAGCCGGTGCGCTTCCGCGGTGATGGCGCGCAGCACGTCCGGTTTGATCGAGCTGTAAGTCTTGATCTGATCGAAGCCGGCGGCGCGGTACCGATTGACCCAGCGGCGCCCGTCTTCGGGTCGCGCGGCGCGAGCCAGGCCGAGGCTGATCGGCCCCTCGCCGTCAATGAGACCGGCCAGGAACAGGCGCGGACCGATCCCCTTCCCCGATGCGATCGCGTCGCGGACCGCGGTGATGAACTCGAGCTCGTTGCCGACGTCGCGAACGGTGGTGATCCCGGCCGCAAGATAGATCGGTCCCCATTCGACCTGCTCGAAATGGGCGTGCATATCCCAAAGGCCGGGAATGACGAACTTGCCGGTCCCGTCGACCAGGGTCGCGTCCGAGGGCACGACGACTTGTCCGGCGACGCCAACCGCATCGACGCGACCGTCTCGGATGAGCACGGTGCCATTTACGATGGGCGGCCTACCCGACATGTCGACGATCGAGCCGCCGGTGACGGCGATGACGCGGCTCGGACGCGGGCTGCCGGCCGCCGCGGCCTCGGCGAGCGCGGCCATCCCGTCGGCGGCCGCGCGGGCGACCAATCGTGGGAGCGCCGGCGCCAGCTCGGGACGCGTCGCCTCGAAGTGATCGAACTCGGCGTCGACACTGACGAGCGCCGCGAGCCGGCCGCTCTGGTCGCACCACAGCGATTCGCGTCCCCAGATCGCGCCCTTGACGCTGTAGCGGTCGAGCGAGATCGACCGGCCGCCGCCGAGGTCGACGATGTCGCGGCCGCGCGGCTCGATGGACGCCACGCCGTGCGGCAGCAGGGGAAGCGACGCCGGCCGCCCGTGCGCCGCCCAGAACCGCATCAACTGCATCTGCACCGAGGGCGGGGCGTAGCCCGCCATCGCAAAGGCAGACGCCGGGATCGTGGTACGACTCGACTCGACGCCGTCGCGAATCGTCGCCACGCCGTCGGCGAGCGTGACCTCGATGTCGATGGCCGAGGTTCGCGCCGCTTTCCCCTTGATCGCGAAGTGAACGGGAGCGAGCGCGCGATCGAGCTGCAAGGTGGTGCTCAACGGCACCGGAGTCCCGCGATCGGTGAACGAGAACGTCGACGTCAGCAGCGACCCGTCGCCGTCCGGCTGAATCTCGTAGTGCTCCTGGCCGATCGCCTGTTCGAACTTGAAGAGCGTAAAGGTGCCCTCTTCGCGGGCATCGTCCGCGAGAGAGACCGCGAAGACGGCGGGCGTGGGCCGCGGATGGACGGCGAGGAAAAGAACGAGCGTGGCCGCCGCCGCGACACGCGTCCGTATCATCGTCTTACTGGGCCGCAATCGCCGCACGACCGGCGCGAAGAATGTACTTTTGAATCTTGCCAGTCGCCGTCTTCGGCAGCTCCGGCACGAACGTGACGGTATTTGGCGCTTTGAAATGGGCCAGGTGGTCGCGCGCGAAGGCGCGCAGCTCCTCCGCGGTTGCCTGCGCGTCACGCTTCAGGACGACAAACGCGTGCGGCACTTCGCCCCAGCGCGTATCGGGAAAGCCGACGATGGCGGCCTCTTGCACGGCCGGGTGCCGCAGGAGCACGCCTTCCACTTCGACGGAGGAAATGTTTTCGCCGCCGCTGATGATGACGTCCTTGATCCGGTCGCGGATTTCGGCGTACCCGTCGGGATGCACGACCGCCGCGTCGCCGGTATGGAACCAGCCGCCGCGCATCGCCTGCGCGGTCGCCTCCGGATCGTTGTAGTAGCCCTTCATCACGACGTTGCCGCGAACGACGATCTCGCCGATCGTGCGGCCGTCGTGCGGCACCTCGTGCTCTTCTTCATCCACAACCCGCAGATCGCCCGACGTGAGGAGCTCGACGCCCTGCCGTGCCTTGATGACCGCCCGATCGGCGAGGCTCAGGCCCGCGTGCTCCGGCCTCTCTTCGCACACCGTGATGAACGGCGCGGTTTCGGTGAGGCCGTAGGCCTGCGTGATCGTCCACCCCAGTTCCCCTTCGACGCGTTCGATCGTCGCGGCGGCCGGCGGCGCGCCGGCGGTCACGACGCGCACGCCTTTGCGCGCGCGGGATCGAATCTCGGCGGGCGCATTCGCGACGCCGATGAGCACCGTCGGCGCCGCGCACAGCACCGCGATCGATTCGGCCTCGATCATCTCGAAGACCTTGGCCGGATCCACCTTTCGCAAGCAGACGTGCGCCGCCCCCACGGCGGTGACCGTCCAGACGAACGTCCATCCGTTCGCGTGGAACATCGGCAACGTCCACAAATATCGATCGGTCGTCCCCATCGGCAAGTGCAGCAGCGAGCCGACGATGTTCATATAGGCGTTGCGGTGGGTGATCATCACGCCTTTGGGACGTGAGGTCGTGCCGCTCGTGTAATTCAGGGCGAGTAGATCTCGTTCGTCAATCGCCTGAACCGTGAAAGCCGGCGTCGACGATCGCAGGAGTTCCTCGTATCGAAGCCAGCCGTCTCGCTGGCCCTCGAGGGCGACAAAATGGGTGACGCCCGAAAGCTTGACTCGCACGCGGTCGACCGCCTCCAGGTAATCCGCGTGGGCGCAGACGATCCGCGATCCCGAATGGGTGATGATGTAGGCGAAGTCGTCCGGCGCCAGCCGGTAGTTGATCGGCACGATCACGGCGCCTGTCTGCGGCACGGCGTAGAACGACTCCAGCATGGCGTGCGTGTTCGGCGCGATGTACGCCACGCGATCGCCGGCCCCGACGCCCAGTCGCTGCAGGACGGCCGACCAGCGGTCGCACCGGTCGAAGAACTGTGCGTAGGTCAGGCGAAGCGTTCCATCGACCACCGCTTCGCGATCGGAATGGAGGCGTCGGGTACGGCGCGCGAACTCGAGCGGCGTGAGCGGGGTTTCCATGGCTCATCCTGAGTAAGGGGGACGGGAGCCCTTTTCCGAGAAAAGGGCTCCCGTCCCCCTTATTGCGCAGTGGGAGCCTTCGGCGCCGGCCTGGACGCCTGGACCTTGCCAAGGCTGATGAGGTTCGCGAGAATCTGATACGCGCCGTCGGTGCCCGCCGGCAACTGACGCCACAAATTCAGGCCGACGTACACCCACCGGCCCTTCCCGTATGGTGCGTCGACGAGCGCGCCGCGCTTGACACCCGGATTGTTCGGAAACGGATCCGCCAGCTCCACCAGGTCTCGATACCGCGAATCCTTCTCGCCGAGGAAATAGAGGCCGCGCTCCTGCTTCCATCCCTGCCACGCGGCCTGGCCGATCTCGTTCGGCAGCTTGAAGACGGGGTCGTCGGGCGCCAGCACATGCACCGGCGCGTTCTCATCGGTCACGCGCATGCCGGATCCCGCGAACGCTCCGACCTGAGCGGGGTACGGGCCGTACTGCGTCTCGTTGAACTCGAACTTGTTGTACTGCACGACGAGCGTGCCGCCGTTCCGCACGTACTCCAGCAGCCGGCTGTTGTTCGCGCGAAGATCGTCGCGCCGCTCGTACGCCCGCACGCCGGTCACAATCGCGTCGAAGCGGGACAAATCGCCCCACGCCAGATCATCGGGGCCGATCATCACGACCTTGACGTCCAGCTGCTCGATCGCCGGCGGCACTTGATCGCCGACGCCCATCACGTAGCCCACGGTCAGGTTCGGCGCCGCTTTCACGTCGATGACCTTCACGTCGGTCGCCGCCGCATCGTAAATGTGCTGCCGCCGAATGTGGGGATACTCGATCACCTGATAGCCGCGGTCGAACGTTTGCCCTCCGGCGGACGCGATGGCACGCACGTGGAACTCACCGGGCGGCGTGTTCGGCGCAGGCTTGATCTGGAAGCGGATGGTCAGCGATTCGTCCTGCCGCGCGAACGTCACCGTCTGCGCGGCCGGCGTCGCGGTCCAGCCCTGCGGCAGATCGAGCGCGACGCTGCTTTCGGTGGCGCCCGGCGTGTCGTTGACGACCGTCACCCGGATTTCGCGGGAAGCCACCACCGGCGGCGGCGGCGGGCGAACTTGAACGCGCGGTGGCGCCGCGCCCCTCGCAGGCGCAGGTGCGCGTGCAGGTGCGGGTGCGGGTGCGGGTGTGGACACGACGCGCACCGACGCGGCCGGAACGATCGCGACTTCCGGCGACACGCGCACGGACAAGGCCGGCACGACCAGGAGCTCCGTACGCTTTTCGCCGCTGAAGATGTTGCCCTCGTAGCGATGCTGGACAGGCAGGCCGGCGATCACTTCTTCGCCGCCCGGAAATCCCAGAGTTACTTGCACGTAGAACGGTGTCGGCCGGTACGGCAGACCAAACGGCGCGCCGGCATCGAACGTGTAGCGGCCCGCGTCGCCCTGGCGATGCCAGTACGGCTCGGTGATGCGCGCGTCGGCGGGGATCTTCAGCGACGGATCGCAGCGCCCGACCTGATCTTTCTTGAACGTCGATATCGCCGGACCGGCCGGCGCTGCGGCGCCCCGGCCGCCGCGACCGCCTCCCGCGCCACCGCCGGGACCACCGGCGACCACCGGCGTCAGCGCGCACGCGGCTTCTCCGTCGAAGCCGTCGAACTTCACCTGCTTGACGGTGATGTCGGCGCTGCCGCGATTCGCGACGATGACGCCCACTTTCACGGCCTGGCCGGGCACGACGACGCCATCGTCGGCCAGCGCTTCGACGCGAATGCCGTTCGCGAAGAGGGCAGCCTGCTGGAACTCGCGCTCCTTTTGTCGCAGCCGGAACTCGATCTCCAGTCGCGCGGCTTCGTCGATGGCCATCGACCGGAGCTGCCCGCGAAGCACGCGCACGGCGCGCAGACCGGCGACGAGCGGCTGCACCGTCGCTTCGTCGTTCACCGAGTCGTAGTTCTTCTGTGCAGTCTGGACGGTCGCCGCAATCGCCGTCAGACCGTCGACCAGTTCTCTCGGGGGGCGGGCGCCGGCGAACTTCGCGAGTCCGGCGAGGGTCGTATCGATGCCGTCGAACAACGATCGCTCGTCTCTGTCCATCGCCCCCGGAATGCTCGACTCGGCCAGTTGATACGCGGAGTTCGCGGGTCCGGGCAGCGCAAGCAACTGCGCCTGACCCTGGCACTTGTGCATGCTGCGCGCCTCGGTGCCGATTTCCGAGTACGTCTTGCCGAGCAGCGAATCGAACACGGCGAGGTCGCAGCGCGTGGTCCGTTCGGCCGCGGGCTGCTGATTACCGCCGCCGAACCCGACGCGATAGTAGAACTTCTTGGGCTGCCATGGCCGGAGACCGTCGCGGATTTGTTCGGGGTACTTCGCCGCGTCCCCGGCCAGCTTGAAGGCATCGTGCGACAGCATCGCGGACGTCGCATGGTGCAGCCCGCCGCCGGTGGCATTGGGACTCATCGCGGTGACGACGTCCGGGCGGATCATCCGCATGAGGCGCACGTAGTCGCTGGTGATCTCGTCTCGGCCCCACTTCTCGATCGTCTCGTCCATGCTGAACGAGAAGCCGAAGTCGACCGCGCGCGTGAAGTACTGCTCGGCGCCGTCGAAGCGGTGCAGCGCGGCGAGCTCTTCGGTTCGGAGCACGCCGAGCGCCTCGAAGATCTCGGGGCCGATTTCGTTCTGGCCGCCGTTGCCGCGCGTCGCGGTCGCGAGCGTCGTGCGGTAGCCCTGGCCGCGGTTGAGCATCACGTACAGCCCGTTGTCTTCGTCATCGGGATGCGCCGTCGCCATCATGAAGATGCCCGTGTTTGCAAGATGACGGAGGACGAGCCCGAGCGCGACGTGCCCCTGTTCCTCGTCGATCGGCACGACGCGCATCTGGGCGCGCGGCACCAGTGACGCGACGGCGACGACCGACGCAATCAGTCCGAGGCGAGGCAGCCGGCTCGTCATGGGAGTGACCTCACACTCTTCAGAAGCTCACCTTGAACCCGAGCTGAAACTGACGGGCCTCGTAGATGTTGGTCACCGGAAATTCGCTCGGAATCGGCGCGAGCGGGTTTCCCGACGTGTCGGTCGCCACAACCGAGTTGACGGCCCGGATGTTTCTGCGGTTCAGCAGGTTCTTGAGCTCGGCAAACACTTCGACGCGACGCGCGCCCGAAAGCGGCACGAATCGCGAGTACCGCAGATCGACGGTTGCGAACTTGCCGAGCGTCTCGCTGTTTCGGCCGATCCCATTGGGCCGGTCGGCATCGGTGACGCCGTCCAGATTGAGATCGCGGTTCGACCGGATGTTGTAGGGCAGACCGCTATTGGCCTGCACGACCAACCCGACCTGGTTGTTGTTGGCCAGCATGGCGCCCAGGCCGTCCCCGCTCATCTTCGGTGCGAACACGGCGCTCAAGACAAACGTGTGTGTCTGGTTCCACGAGGTGTAGCTGTAGTCGAGATTGGGATTGGAAGGATCAGAAACCCCGGACCGGTCGGTGCTCCCGACGACGTAGTCGCCGCCGATGACACCGTTGTCCCGCGCCTTCGCCAGCGTGTAGAACCCATTCATCAGAAACCCGTGGCTCATGCGCTTGGTCATCGAAAGGGTGAGCGCGTTGTACTGCGCCTTGCCGATCGACTGGAATCGCAGGATGCGATCGAAATTCGGATCGAGCCGGGTGGCGGGCGTGACGGTGCTCGAATAGATGGGGCGGCCGTCCGGCAAGCTCGCACCGCTCGGCACCACGTTGGCGCTGATCGCCAGCGGCAGATTTCGGCCGGTGGAATTCATGTACGCGACAGCGACGCTGAGGTCATTACCGAGCGCGCGCTCGACCTGGACGTTGCTGAGCCACGCGTACTGCGTGTTGAAGTCGCTGGCCACGGTGAGGATGCTCTTCGACGGCGTCACACCGGGCGGCAGGCTGCCGAGCGTCCCCGGAAACGCGGGCGCGCCGGGCGCCAAGGGCGCCGCGTTGACCGGAAGAAATCGCGGATTCCCGTTCTGAAGGAGCGAGTTCTCGTAAAACGCGCCCAGAGGTGTCTCGTACATCAGTCCCGTCGAGGCGCGAACGACGGTGCGCGAGGCGGGATCCAGCGACCACGCCACACCGGCCCTGGGCGCCACATTATTCTTGTCGACGCGGAAGCTGCGCGAGATGGCCAGCGGCGCCGTCGGGTCGCCGGACGGTATCTTGAACAGATCGTACCGGACACCGAAGAGGAGCTTTACCTGGGACGTGACTCGAAGATCGTCCTGGGCAAAGAAGCTCCAGTAGCGCTGGTCGTAGGCGAGCGAGCTATCGCCGACGTTTTGTTCGAACCTGGTATAGCCGGAGCGGTTGGTGCCGTTTTTGGCTGCCAGATACGACGCGACGTCGGGGAACGTGTACAGAGCGGTGGTGTCGGCGCCGCGCTCGTCGTGAATCATCTCCGCATCGATGCCGACCTTCAGATCGTGCCGACCCCGGATCCAGCTGACGTTGTCGACAACCTGCTCGAAATTCTCGAGGAACACCGGTGTATTGGCGCCATAGCGGACGCCGTTAAAGCTCGCGACGCCCGTAATCGTCACGCTCGGCCCCGGTCCGGCCACCGCGCTTGGCACCAACGGGTTGTTGCGCCGCCCGTACGCGAACCGAAACTCGTTCAACATCGAGCTCCCGATTGTGCTCGTCAATTGGACGCCGACGTTGTCCATGCGGTCCTGGAAGTTATAACTGAGCTCGCGGGTGCTCAAGCCGCCGCCGATGTTCTCGGGCGTCTTGTTGTTGAAGACCGACCACCGTCCCGAGAGTCTGTTGTCGCGATTCGCCTGATAGTCGACCTTGGCCACGGACATGTTCACCGTCTGAAGCGCCGGGATGACACCGTTGCCAAGCGCGTCGGCCGACAATCCCAGCGTGGCGGCCGTCGCTTGCGTGACGGTGATGACGCGATCGGCGGAGAGATCGTGCTTCAAGTACTCGTACCCGCCGAAGAAATGAAGCCGATCCTTGATGAGGGGCCCTCCCACGGTTCCCGCGAAATCGTCCACGTGCGTGTCGGGCGTGGGCGCCGTGGCGGCAAGCGTGAACGACCGCGCCGCAAAATCTTTCCGGCGAAGGCGGTAGCTGCCGTCACCGTGAAGCAGGTTGGTGCCCGACGGCGTGATGACGTTGTACACCATGCCGGTCGTCTGGCCGAACTCAGGCGCAAAGCCGCTCGAGGTGACCTTTACCTCCTGCACCATGATCTCAGAAGGCTGGAACATCCGCAGCCCCGCGCGGTTTTTCTGCGTCGCGCTCGAGCCGTCGATCTGGTAGTTCGTCCGCATCTGAGAGCCGTTGGCGTTGACGCGCGTCGCGCCGAACTCGACGTCCTCGTAGCCACTGACGTTGGGTTGCAGGAGGCCGAAGTTGAACGTATTGCGCGCGATGAGCGGGAGGTTCTTGAACTCGGTGGCTGTAATGGTGCGGCCCAAATCGATTTTGCCCGGCTGCACGACGGGAAGCTCGGCCGATACCTGCACCACTTCTTGGACGCCACCAACCTGCAACTCGAGGTTGACCACGGCCGACTGACCCGCGCTGAGCGACACACCGGCGCGCTCGACGCTCTTGAATCCACTCAACTCAGCCTTGATCCGATACGTGCCCAGCGGGAGCAACAGGGCGCGATAGAGCCCGGTCGCGTTGGTGACGACCGATCGGCCCGCGCCGGTGTCGATGTTCGTCACTGTGACCGTGACGCCCGGAAGCACGCCACCGGACGGATCCACGACGGTGCCTTCGATCGAGCCGTTGGCCGCGGCCTGCGATTGCGCGTAAGCCGGACCGGCGAGCACTAAGGTGAGGACACAGATAAGAAATGCGCGAAACATGGTCGGATAACTCCTTCGAGGGAAAAGGGGGACGGGAGCCCTTTTTCATCGGCGCCAGGAAAAGGGCTCCCGTCCCCCTTTTCAAGGATCTTTGGAGTATACACCGCAGCTTCGCTAGATTCGCTCACCGAACCCGAACACGTCGTCGGCTGGATCGAGGTCGTCGAGGCAGTGACGTAACACGATACGGCTCGCGAGGTACGCGCCCGTCACGCCGTGGCTCGGGCCACCGAATGCGAAAAGATGATGAGGGAAATTCCGGTGCGGACCGATGAACGGCAGGCCCTCGGCCGTCCGCGCGTACGGCGCGTCCCACCCATATGCCGGAAGGATGCCGGAAATGTCCGGATAGAGCGTCGACAACTCGTACATCAACTGTCCCGTGCGCTGAACGACGATCTTCCCGCGCTGACGCTCCGGCGGCGACGCTGTATCCGCCCCCATCACGAGCAGCCGCTCATCGTCGATCCATCGGACCACGTGCGGCGGGTCGGCCAGGTCGCGGACAACGGACGCTCGCTTCCCGAGCTGATGGCGGATTCTGGCCGGCACCGGCTCGGTGAGCACGAGGTACGCGCTCCGGAACCAGAAGTGGCGCGCGAGCGCCTTGAAGAGCGGCGTCGGGATGCCGGTTGCGACCACGACCCGACCGGCGCGGATCGTACCGCCGACGGTGTGCACCTCCGCCGTCCTCCGTCCGAACCTGATTCTTCTGGCCGGCGATCGATCGAAAAGCTGCGCGCCGCGAGCGGCTGCCGCCGTCGCGAGGCCAAGGCAGGCGCGGTATGGATCCAACGTGGCGCCGTCCTTGCCGCGGAGGCCGGCACTCGCGATGAGCCCCGTCTCGTTGGTGATGACGCCGGCGTTGGCGAACGGCGCGTCGAGGCCGGCGTCGCGCCGCACCTTCTGCTCGCGTTTGAGTCGCGCCACCTGTTCCACCGTTCCGGCCACGGTGATCGCTCCCTGCGGTTCGAGGTGGCACTTGACGTCGAGCCGGCGCAGCAACGCGCCGAAATCGAGCGCCGCGCGCCGCCACGCCTGAAATGCCCCACGCGCCGCGCGGAGGCCCAACGCCTTCTCGAGATCGCCGAAGCCGATACTCGGGTCCTCCGCGACCCAGCCCGCCGCCGCGCCGGTGCCGCCGTGGCCGATCTGGCCGCCTTCGACAAGCACCGTCTTGATGCCCGAGGCCGCCAGCGCGTACGCCGTCGCGCAGCCGGTCAACCCGCCGCCGACGATGACGACGTCGGTGTCGAGGTGACCTCGATGCCGCGGCCACGACGGGACGCGGGACTTCGGAAAGCGGTCGATCCAAGGCGAGCGTCCGTACTTAGTCATCCGCATCACTGCTTTGCCGTGTTCTTCTCGGGCGTCATTGTAGACCAGCGGGCCTTCTCATCACGAAGACGCGAAGCGCACCGAGAGGATTTGGCCAGAGAGTCACAAAGGCACGGCGCGCTTCTGGCTGCGCCCTCGGCGAGCTCCGCGTTGATGTTTTTGGGAGAAGGTTTTCTGCGTGTCTCAGTGACTCTGTGGCTGACCTTTGCTCGTGCACCTTCGTGGGCTCCGTGCCTTCGTGATAAACGGGCGCCTTCACGATCGATTTTTCCCTCAGGCGCGCGGGGCCCCACTTTGCTTGACGCGCCGGGGCCCCACCCCCGGCGAACTCGGCTCAAGGCTGTCGCGCGCTGAAGGTTCTTTTCTATCGCTCGCGGGGTCCCCACCCCCGCTCGCGCGGGCCGCAGGCGCCGGCCTCGAGCGTAGACTCTCGGCCTCGGCCGAAAGGAGTCTTTTCTTGCGCGCGACGCCCCAGCGGTAGCCGCCGACGCCGCCCCCCAATGGCACGACGCGATGACAGGGGATGGCGAGCGCCACGGGATTGGTCGCGCACGCGCGCGCGACGGCGCGGACCGCCGTCGGCCTGCCGATCGCCGAGGCCACGTCGGCGTACGATCGCGTTTCGCCGTACGGAATCGCGCCGAGCGCCTCCCAGACCTGCCATTGAAACGACGTCGCTTGAATGTCGAGCGGGAGATCGAGCCGTGGCTGCCGCCCCTCCAGATGCGCGAGGATCCGCGTGGTCCATCTGGCCAGTGCGCCCTCGGCGGCCTCGATCTTGGCGGCCGGATACTCGCGCGTCAACGCGCGCGTCAGCTCCGCGTCGGACGCCGCCATCGCGACGGCGCACACGCCCCGCGCCGTCGCGGCGACCAGGAGCCGTCCGAGCGCTGAATCGACGATCGCATAGCGAATGGTCATACCTGCGCCTCCGCGTCGATAGATGGATGGCACCATCCCCAGCTTGCGCGCCGCGCCCTCGTAGAACCGGCTGCTCGATCCGTACCCAGCGTCGATCACCGCCGTGGTCACATCACCGCCCTCCCGAAGCCGCCGCTTCACCGTGCGCAAGCGGCACGCGTCCGCATACTCGCGCGGAGTGACGCCGACGATCCGTTTGAAGTTGCGCTGCAGGTGATAGGGGCTGCCGCCCAACCGCGCCGCCAGCGTGGCAAGCGAGGGGTGACCTTCGACGTTTTCGAGATACACGCACGCGCGGCGGATCTTCTCGATCCACGGATCGGGGGTCGCGCTCTCCTTCGGCCGGCACCGGCGGCAGGCGCGATATCCGCCGCCCTCGGCGTCGGCCGCCGAGGCGAAGAAGACGACGCGATCGCGCCGGGGTCGCCGGCTCGCGCACGACGGCCGACAGTACACGCCGGTGGAGCGGACCGCGTACACAAAGCAGCCGTCGGCGCCGCGATCGTGCGCGACCACCGCCTGCCAGCGCGCCGAATCGTCGAGTATTTCCATCAGGTCACGATCTGCCGCCACATTCATGTGGCCACTCTGGCAGAACCGCCCGGCACCCGCCATCCGCGCCTTGCGCTCAAACCCGCCACCCGCAATTGCCGATCGACGATGGCCGATATTTCCAATCTACAATTTACGATCGCCGATTGACGATCGGATCGTGGATCGGCAATCGTAGATCGTAGATGATAACGCTGTGCGTATAACCATCGTCGGAAGCGGGGGCGTCGGCGGGTACTTCGGCGGGCGTCTCGCGGCGGCCGGCGCCGACGTGACGTTCGTGGCGCGTGGGCGGCACTTGCAGGCGCTTCAGACCAGCGGCCTTCGCATCGAAAGCCCGAAGGGCAACCTCCATCTGCCGCGCGTCCACGCGACCGACGACACGGCCGCCGTCGGTCCTGTGGACGTCGTGTTCTTCACCGTCAAGCTGTACGACAACGACTCAGCGACGCGGCTGCTGCCGCCTCTCCTCGGCCCCGACACGGTCGTCATCCCGTTTCAGAACGGGGTCGACAGCGTCGACCTTCTCACGCGAGCGGTCGGCCGGCCCCATGTCGCCGGCGGCACGGCGTATCTCGCCGCGGTCATCGCCGAGCCGGGCGTCATTCGTCACACGGCGATGGATCATCTCGTGTTCGGGGAGCTGGACGGCACCAGGACGCCGCGTCTTGAACGGCTGCTGGAGGCGTGTCGTCCCGCGGGATTTCAGGCGACGTTGAGCGATCACATCGAGATCGACATCTGGTCGAAGTTCGTGCGGCTCTCGACGTTCAGCGGGATGACCACCGTCACCCGTTCGCCGGTCGGGCCGCTGCGCGACGATCCCGATGTGTTCGCGATGTGGCAGGCGGCGGCGATGGAAGGGATGGCGGTCGCGCGCAAGAAGGGTGTCGCCTTGACGATGCAGGTGTTCGACCAGATGATTACAATGGTGCAGGATCTGCCGCCGAACGCCAAATCGTCTATGCTCGAAGATCTCGAGCGCGGCAAACCGCTCGAACTGCCGTGGCTGAGCGGCGCCGTCGTGCGCATCGGCGCCGAGGTCGGCGTGGAGACGCCGATCCACCGCTTCATCGCGACCGTGCTCACACCACACGTCAACGGAGCCGTCGCGCGGCAGCAACGAACATGACATGTACGCGTCCCTTCGGTACCACGGGCGGCGGACCATGACGGGCGTCCGGCTGCGTCTTGTTGCGTGCGCGCTTTGCGTCGGCAGCGCGCTGACGGCCGGCGCGGTCCAGCAGTCCGAGCCCGTATCGCTCGAGGCGCTGCTCGGGCACGCGGCCCACTATCTCGACGACTTCGTCCAGAAGTTTTCGAACGTGGTGTCCGAGGAGCAGTACGTCCAGAATTCGACGGCGGTTCTTTCGAACACCAACATCCCGACCTCGCGCGGCGGCACTCTCGCCATCCCGCCGCCCCCGCAGCCCCGTCATCGCCAGCTCAAGTCGGATTTCTTGCTGGTGACACTGGCCGAGGGGTGGCTGCCGTTCCGCGACGTGTTCGAGGTCGATGACGTTCCGGTTCGCGACCGTCAGGAACGCCTCACGAAGCTTTTTCTGCGGCCGACGGGGGACACGATCGCCCAAGCGAAAGAGATTAGCAACGAGAGCGCGCGGTACAACATCGGCAACGTCTTTCGCACGACCAACAACCCCGTGTTCGCATTGGCCCTCCTCGAGGCGGAGGTTCAGCCGCGCGTTCGCTTCACGCTTGGCAAGCAGGACAAGAGCGTCGGCGCCGACGTCTGGATTGTCGAATACAGGGAAACCTCGGGGCCGACGGTCGTTCGGGGACCGCAGAATCAGAATCTGTTCGCGCACGGCCGCCTCTGGATCGAGGCGACCACGGGCCGGATCCTCAAGACCGAGTTGTTGATCGAGCTACCCGCGGTTCGCGCGCAGGTGACGACGTCGTTTGGATTCAACGAGCAGTTTGGAATCGCGGTCCCGGTCGAGTTGAACGAACTGTATACACTCGCCAACGGCAGCCGCATCTTGGGCACCGCGACGTACGGACGCTTCCGTCGGTTCGACGTCACGTCCGACGAGACGATCCAAGCGCCAGAAGGAACGACCATCGAGAAGTAACAAACACGCCGTAGGTCCGGCTGCCGCCTTCGCGCATTGCGCTCCGGCGAGCCTCGCCGAAGCGAAGCGGCGGCCGGAAGCCGGACGCCACGCACCATGTAGTCCCACGTACCATGTAGTACCACGCACCATGTAGTACGTGGTGTCCGGCTTTAGCCGGACCTCTGCCCACTCCCGTCACATCGGAGCGATAAACGCGTACTGGAGCTGGTCGACGATCCGGCCGTCCTTGATCGCGCTGCGCCGAAGCCGCGCTTCAAGGACGTAGCCCGCCTTCTCGAGCACGCGGCACGACGCCATGTTCCCCTCGAACGGCAGCGCATACACCCGCGTGAGCTCGTGGGCCTCGATCGCATGCCGCGTCACGGCGACGAGCGCCTCGGTCGTGATGCCACGTCCCCAGAACGGCTCGCCCAGCCAATAACCGATCTCCGCCGACACGCGCTCGACATCGGCATTCAGCACGAATCCAATGCCGCCGACCGCTTCGTCATTCACGGCGATGGCGAACGCCGTCTCCGGCGTCTGGTGGTGCATCGCGCGAATGAACTCGCGGGCGTCGCGCTTCGTGTACGGGTGCGGGAACCGATCGCGCAGGTTCAGCCAGATGTTGCGGTTGTTGGCGTGCGTGACGAGCGAGTCGACGTCGGACGCGCGCCACGAGCGGACCTCGCAGGTGCTGAGTGTCAGTTTCATTTTCAGTACGTAATGTCCGGCTTTAGCCGGACCGTCGTCTCCGTTCAGTACGTGGTGTCCGGCTTTAGCCGGACCTCTCCTCTCGCACACACAACACCAACGCGCCGCCGCAGGCAAGGACCGCGCCGATGAAGATCAGGCCCAGCGTGAAGCTCCGGGTCGCGTCGCTGATGTACCCGAGCAGATACGGGCCGACGAACCCGCCGATGTTCCCCACCGAATTGATGAGCGCGATGCCCGCCGCGGCGCCGACACCGCCGACCGACGACGTTGCGAGGGTCCAGAACGGCCCGAACATCGAGGCCAGCCCAAGCATCGCCAGCGACAGCGCGATGAGCGAGGGCGCGAGGCCGTGAAGCACGCCGCTCAACGCGAAGGCCGTCCCCCCGCCGAGCGCCGCCAGGGCGATGTGCCATCGCCGCTCGCCGCTCCGATCCGAGTGGCGGCCGGCCAGGACCATGCCGACCGCGCCGAGCACGTACGGGATCGCGCTCAGGAGCCCCACCTCGAAGTCAGTGCCGCCCGATTCCGATTTGATGATCTGCGGGAGCCAGAAACCCATCCCGTACAGAGCCACCGGAATCGTGAAGTACACGACCGCGAGCAGCCACACACGTCCGCTTTTCAGCGCCTCGGCAATCGTGTGCGCCCGGGCCGGTCGTGCCACGGCGTCCTCGGCCAACCGAGCGACAAGCGATTCGCGCTCTTCGCGCGTGAGCCACGGTGCATCATCCGGCCGCTCGGGAAGCCGTCGTAAGACGACGAACCCCAGCAGGACCGCGGGCAACCCTTCGAGCAGAAACAACCATTGCCAGCCGGCCAGACCCGCGAGGCCGTGCAGCGACAGGAGCGCGCCCGAAATCGGGCCACCGATGATGCCGGCGACCAGGGTCGCGGTCATGAAGGCGGCGATGGTCCGCGCGCGCTCGCACGGGGGAAACCAGCGCGTCAAATAGAAGATGAGGCCGGGAAAGAATCCCGCCTCGGCAAGGCCCAGGAGAAACCGCAACGCGTAAAATCCGGTCGCGCCGCGGACGAACATCATCGCCGAGGAGACCAGCCCCCACGAAATCATGATGCGGGCGATCCACCACCGGGCCCCCACGCGCGCGAGAATGATGTTGCTCGGAATCTCGAACGCCACGTAGCTCAGAAAGAAGATGCCGGCGCCGAGTCCGTAGGTGCGCGCCGAAAATCCGAGCGCCTGATTCATCTGCAGCGCGGCGAATCCGACGTTGATCCGGTCGAGATACGCGACGATATACAGCAGGAACAAGAAGGGAATCAACCGACGGCGAACCTTCGTCGTCGCGGCGGTGAGGCCGGCAGGCGGCTGATGAACCCGGTGCGCCATTCGTGCCATCATGACGCCGCAATTATATGGTGCGTTTTCCTAGGAGCAGGCGCTCCCGCGTTCGCGGCCGCGTGCTCACGTTCGCCTTCCTGCTGGCGGTCATCACGTATCTGGACCGCATCTGCATCTCGGCCGCCGCGCCGTTCATGATGGAGGAGCTGCACCTCACAGTCCTTCAGATGGGCGTCGTCTTCAGCGCGTTCACGCTGGCGTACTCGCTGTTCGAGATTCCGTCGGGGTGGCTGGGCGACGTCCGCGGCCCGCGGCGCGTGCTGACGCGCATCGTGCTCTGGTGGTCCGGCTTCACGATGTTGACCGGCGCGGCGCGCGGGTTCGGATCGCTCGTGGCGACCCGCTTCCTGTTCGGCGCCGGCGAAGCGGGCGCCTTCCCGAACATGGTGCGCGCCTTCTCGCGATGGTTCCCGTCGCGCGAGCGCGGCACGGCGAACGGCGTGCTGTTTTTCGGATCGCGCATCGGCGGCATGCTCTCCGCGCCGATCGCCTTGCTGCTCATCCGCCGCTGGGGTTGGCGCGCGAGCTTTTTCGCGTTTGGCGCCCTTGGCCTCGCATGGGCGGCGGCGTGGTACGCATGGTATCGCGATCGACCGTCCGAGCATCCGGCGATCGGCGCCGAGGAACTCGCGTGGATCGAGCAGGACGGCCGCGCCGAGACGCGCGCGCCCGGGACGCCCTGGCGCGCGCTCGTCACGAGCCGTAATCTTTACGCGATCTGCGGGATGTACTTTGCGTTCGGGTACGGCCTGTACTTCTATTTCACGTGGCTGCCGACGTACCTGATCCGCGAGCTCGGGTTCTCGCTGCTTGGCGGCGGGTTGTTCGCGGCGCTGCCGTTCGGGCTGGCGGGCCTCGCGGATTTGATTGGCGGGTGGCTCACCGATCGGCTCGCGCGGCTCCGCGGGTTGCGCGTCGCTCGCTGCGGCCTCGGGTTCGTGTCGTTCGCAACGTCGGCCGTGCTGGTCTTCGCTTCGACCGTTGCGCCCCAGCCGGTCGTCAAAGCGGTGCTGCTCGCCTTCGCCCTGGCGTCGGCGGATCTCGCGATCGGCGCGTGCTGGGGCGTGTGCCTCGACGTCGGCGCCGATCACGCCGGCGTCATCACCGGGTTCATGAACACCTTCGGGAATCTGGGGGGCCTCATCGGTCCGCTCGTCGTGGGCATCGCGGTCGACCGGTGGCAGTCGTGGACGTTTCCGTTCTACGTCACGGCGCTCGTCTATGCCTGCGGCGCGGGCGCGTGGCTCGCCATCGATCCATCACGCCGGATTGAGGTGATCTCACGTTAAAGAATAGCTTTCAGCTCTCAGCCTTCAGCTGTCAGCACTGATCCAGGCTGAGAGCATAGAGCGTGTGAAGAAATCACGCTAAACGCAGAGGCCGCAGAGACCGCAGAGAGAAATCCCAAGAACAATCCTCTGCGAGCTCAGCGCGCTCTGCGTTTAAAACGTGGCTTTTTTTCACA
>JAHFUJ010000017.1:0-4312 GCA_023265105.1 Acidobacteriota bacterium | reverse complement strand
ATAGAGCGTGTGAAGAAATCACGCTAAACGCAGAGGCCGCAGAGACCGCAGAGAGAAATCCCAAGAACAATCCTCTGCGAGCTCAGCGCGCTCTGCGTTTAAAACGTGGCTTTTTTTCACAAGCTCTGAGCTGACAGTTGCGCGTGTTGACGTAGCCTTCAGTTCTCAGCCTTCAGCTGTCAGCCTTCGGCTGTCAGCACTGATCCGGGCTGAAAGCTGAGAGGAGCCGACAGCTGATAGCTACGGCGGCGGCTCAAGTGAACAGGCGCCCGGTTCCTACCCCGTCGGGAAGTTGAGACCCGTCGCACTCTAGTTCCTTCGCTACATAGACTCCTCCCCTGTTCTTTTGTGTTCCAATAACGTAACCGAGTGTTCTGATTCGGGCCGTTCACCTAAGTCACACATAGCCAATGCATTAGGGAGCAGATCGCGGTTCGCGCCGGGAGAATTGTTTCAGTACGCCTCACGACACCCCTCGGATGGCCTGCCAGTGTTTCTCACCTAACTTCATGCGAACACGTTAGATAGCACAGAAAGGCAGGAGTGGCCTCCGAATTGCGGAGGGTGGCTGCTCATCCGTATGAAACGGGACTATCTTTCAGCACCTTTGCCGCGCTTGAAATCATGAGCCTAGACATCCGTTCTCCGAATGCGCCGCACGCCTACGCTGCCGATTGGCGGAGCGGCCTGCCGGAACTGCGCGGCTCGCGCGTCACGCTGCGAGCGCTGCAACGGTCGGACGCCGCGTCGCTCTTGCAGAACTTCGCAAACGAGAAGGTCACCCGCTTCCTCGCGCAGCCTCCGCCGACGCTGGAGGCGTACGAGCGGTTTGTCGCGTGGACCCATCGGAAGCGCGCCAGCGGGAGCCTGCTCTGCTTCGGGGTCGTGCCGGACAACGAGGAGGCCGCGACCGGCCTGTTCCAGGTTTGGCCCCGCGCTGCCGATTTCGAAACCGCCGAGATGGGCTTCGTGTTGGGACCGCCGTTCTGGGGAACCGGCGTGTTCCTGGACGGTGCCCGCGTGTTTCTGGAGTTCGTGTTCGACACGCTCGGCGTGCATCGTCTCGAAGCCCGGGCGGCGACGCTGAACGGCCGCGGCAACGGCGCGCTGCGCAAGCTCGGCGCCGTTCCCGAATGCACGCTGCGCCGCTGTTTCGAATGCGGCGGTCAGTACGAGGACCACGTGATGTGGTCGATTCTTGAAGAAGACTGGCGCGAGGCGATGGCGGCGATCGACGACAGGCGGCACCAGTAATGGAGACGATGATGCGCCGCGCTCAGCACATCCTCTTCCGCATCGGCACGATGCTCGCCGTCGTGTTGTTGCTGGTCTCGCCGCTCGCGGGCGCACCACACCGGGCACACCTCTCGCGCGATCTCGCCGATCACACCGCCAGCGGATCGAGTGTGCGGGTCCGTGTGATTGTTCACGGCAATACGGACCTGCTGCAAACCGTCGCCGCCCGACATGGGTTGCGCATCAGCCGGCTGCTCGACGGCGCGGCCGTCATCGAAGCCAACGCCGCGGAGATCAACGCGCTCGGCGACGACGTGGACATCGACCACTTGTCGGGCGACGTCCCCGTGCACGGCGAAATGACCGTGACGAACTCGGCGACCGGCGCCGATCAAGTGTGGATGAAGTCGAAGGATTTTTCGGGCGTGACCGGCAAGGGAATTGTGGTGGCGGTCATTGATTCCGGCATCAAGAATCACAATGCACTCAACGACAAGGACAAGATCCTCGCGAACGTGACCTTCGCCGGGACAGGGTGGGCGGATGAGTACGGCCACGGCACGCACGTGGCCGGGATCATCGCGGGGAATGGCGATGCGGCCGTCAAGGTGACGAGCGTCTACAACGGCGGGATTGCGCCCGGTGCGTCGCTGATCAACGTCAAAGTGCTCGGCCCCGATGGTTCGGGACTGACGAGCGACGTGATCGCGGGCATCGACTGGGTGGTGAAGAACCGGGCCAAGTACAAGATCCGCGTGATCAACCTCTCGCTCGGACATCCCGTCACGGAGCCCCCCGCCACCGATCCGCTGTGCGAAGCGGTCGAGCGTGCCGTGCAGGCGGGCATCGTCGTCGTGGCCTCCGCCGGCAACATGGGCAAGACGAGTGATGGGACGCCGATCCTTGGCGGCATCGAATCGCCGGGCGACTCGCCGTACCCCATCACGGTCGGTGCGCTGAACACACACGGGACGGCCGCGCGATCCGACGACACGGTCGACACCTATAGCTCCCGCGGGCCGACACGGTTCGGCCATCTCATCAAACCGGATCTCGTGGCCCCCGGCAACAAGATCGTGTCGCTGCTCGCCGACTCGTCGTACCTCGCGACCAATTACCCCGCCGGGTACGTGGCAGGCAGCCGCAACAACGCCTACTACACGATGAGCGGCACCAGCATGGCGACCGCGGTGGTGAGCGGCGCCACTGCGTTGCTGCTCGAAGCAAACCCCGACCTCAATCCATTCCAGGTGAAGCTGGCTCTTCAGATGAGCGCCTCCTTCGTCGAGGGAGCCGGGCTGGTCGACGAGGGCGCGGGCAGCATCAACCTGCCGCTCGCGCGGCGCATCGCCAGCCAGGGCCTCACCGATCCGCTCCCGGGTTCCTCGATTGCCGGTTCGCCGGTGACGCCGGGCGGCGTGGCATTCTGGGACGATGGCACTCTTGGTGGCCGGCTGTACTCCAACGCCGGCATGCGCGTCATCTGGGGCGATCGCCTGCGGAGCACCTGGGCCAATGCGTCGCGCATCATCTGGGGCGACTTGAACCTCCTGGGACTCGGGAGCCCCGCCGCGTCGCTCGGCGCCAGCCGGATCATTTGGGGCGATCTGTCGCTCTCCGCGAGCAACCCGCGCATCATCTGGGGCGACCGCATCATCTGGGGTGACCGCATCATCTGGGGCGACCGGATTATCTGGGGCGACCGGATCATCTGGGGCGACCGGATCATCTGGGGCGACCGGATCATCTGGGGCGACCGCATCATCTGGGGCGATTCCATGATGATTGCCGGGGACCCGTGAAGACGCGCCGCGGCCCGACCGCCACGTCGCTGCTCTGCCCTGCGAACGTGTTGGTCGCGTGCGTCTTTCTCGGAGGCGGGGCAGCAGCCGTCCATTCCCTCCACACTCTCATCGCCGACCGCACGCCCTCGGAGTGGCTCATCTTCGCCGCGCTGGCGCTACTGACCGGCTCGTTCACGATCAAGATTCCTTCGGTCGCGGCGCGGTTCTCCGTGTCGGAGACGTTCATCTTCTCGTGCGTCCTGCTGTTCGGGCCGGCGCCTGCGACCGTGACGATGGTCCTCGACGGCCTCGTCATCTCGGCTCGGCATCGGCACGGCCTGAAGCGCGTACTCTTCAACGCAACCGAAGGCGCTCTTTCGATCTGGGTCGCGTCGCATATCTTTTTCGCGCTTGCCCACGTGCCGCCGCTCTACCAGCACCCAAGCTCGGTCGGCGGGCTGGTGGCGCCGCTCGTCGTGCTGACCGCGACCTACTTCCTGGGCAACAGCGTGCTGACGGCGCTGGCGGTGGCCTTCGACACCGGTGTCTCGGCCTTCTTCCTGTGGCAACAGCATTTCCTCTGGCTGTCGCTGAACTATGTCGCCGGCGCTTCGGTCTCGCTGCTGCTGGTCGCGACGATGCGCCAGGTCAGCTTCGGCGCGATCGGGGTCATCGCGCCGCTCCTCATCATTTCGTATCTGACCTTTAGGGCCTCAATGGGCCGCGTCGACGATGCGAACCAACATGCCGCGCAGGTTGGCCGGCTGTATCACTCGGCGGTGGAAACGCTGGCAATTGCCATCGACGCGAAGGACGAGGCCACCCACGGGCACATCCGCCGCGTGCAACGGCTGACCGTCGGGCTCGCCCGCGCGCTGGGCATCGACGATACCTCCACGGTGCAGGCGATCGAAGTGGCCGCTCTGCTGCACGACGCCGGCAAGCTCGCCGTGCCCGAGTACATCCTGAACAAGCCCGGCAAGCTGACAGCCCCCGAGCTCGAACGCATGAAGCTCCATGTCACGATCGGGGCCGAGATCGTCTCCGCGATCGGCTTCCCCTATCCCGTCGTGCCCATTGTCCGTTCCCATCACGAGAACTGGGACGGCTCGGGGTATCCCGATGGGTTGTCGGGGACGGCGATTCCGATCGGCGCGCGGATCCTGGCGGTCGTCGACTGCTTCGACGCGCTCACCTCGGACCGGCCGTACCGCCAGCGGCTCTCGGAGCAGCAGGCGCTCGCGCTCCTCCGTGAGCGTCGCGGTACGATGTACGACCCGGCAGTCGTCGAC
>JAHFUJ010000016.1:4748-34842 GCA_023265105.1 Acidobacteriota bacterium | reverse complement strand
GAGTATTTGATGATGAACGCGCGGTTGACGGGGCCGAGCCCGTTCAGTCCTTCCGTGTCGTTGTAGACCAGGAACAGACCCGTACTCGCCGTGTTCAGCCAACTGAATCGTAAGTTGGTCGACCAGCGGTGCGTCCGGTCGTTGTACTGAATCAGCGACTGCACGTTGACCAGCGTCGAGAAGTTGTAGGCGACGCGCAGATTTCCAAGGTTGGTGACGAACGCTCCCTGCGGAAGATCGATATCGTTGCGGGTCCAGGTGAGCGACGTGACCAGCTTGCCGCCTCGGCGGATGGTCACCCCTGGCGACATGCTGTTTTGATGGCCCGACAGGAAGCCGCCGTACTGATAACCGATGTTCGCGTAGATCCACTTCCTCCTGTCGGTGTTCATCCCCCACGCCGTCTGAGGTGCACGATAGCGACCTGCGGGAACGATCACGCCGGGATAGACCTCGAATGGCTTGTCCAGACCGTCCCAGCCGATGTTGACCGCCGAGAACAAGTGATAGCCGTTCTCCCAGTCGAAGCCGTTATCCATGTGCAGCATGCCGGTTTGAAGCGAGCCGTTGGGGTTCAAGTACCCGAAGTACGTCATGTGCGGGTTCAGCTCACGGAAGCCGGCCTTGAGCAGGGTCTTCGTTCGAACGTACTCGTACCAGCCGGCTGAAATCTCTCGATACCCCCCGTTTCGCTGGAGGAAGCCAACCTCCGGATTGAACTGCTCGCCGACCTGGACGTACTCGAAGAAATCACGTCTGGCCCTGGTCCTGTACTCCAGGCGCCCACTGAACGCACCTTG
Source organism: Acidobacteriota bacterium (assembly GCA_023265105.1). Lineage (GTDB taxonomy): Bacteria > Acidobacteriota > Vicinamibacteria > Vicinamibacterales > CAVVIG01 > JAHFUJ01. Next base: position 34,042 of record JAHFUJ010000016.1, on the reverse strand, counting down.
ATCGCGCGTGAACCCCGGCGTGTCGGTTTTTGCCGCCCAGCCATTGAACGTGATGGCTTCGCCGATGCCGAGTTTGCCGTTGACGCCCCACGTGCGACCCCAATTGTCGCGTCCCGCGTTGTCACCGGTCGCGATGCGACCAGTGAAGATCGCGCCGAGGCTCGATCGGTGCGGCAGCTCCTTGTCGACCCGGAGGGCCGTGAAGTTGTTCGCAGGGGTGCGGCCAATCGCCTCGGTCTGCATGTTCATCAGCCCGACATTCACGCCAGTCGTCTTTCCGCTGAGGCGAGCCCCACCCTTGATAGGGACGAGCGCCCCATTCTCGCTGATCCCGATCCGCCTGCTATAGAACAGATCGACCTCGCCGTTCTGTCCAACCGAGAACAGCCCGGCGTTCTCGAGGAAGAACAGCCGCTTTTCTGGGAAGACCAGGTTGAATCGCGTCAGGTTGATCTGCTGCTGGTCGGCTTCGACCTGCGCGAAATCGGTGTGATACGTCAGGTCGAGGTTCAGGCTGGGCGTGACGCCGTACTTGGCATCGATGCCCCAGTCGTCGTTCCGATCGGTCTTCGAATTGGCCGACGTGAACGGCCGATTGACCGTGCTGACGGCATACGGCGAGACCTTGAAGTTGCGCGGCGTCTTCAGGTCCAGGCCGCGCAGCTCGCCGGCCGACGACAGACGGAACAAGTTGTACGCGCGCGAGACCGGCGACCAGTACACCTGCTCCCGGTTGTGCCGGATATTCCGCGTGAAGTTCAGGCCCCAGACTTGGGGCGGGGGGCCGTAGCGGAGCGTGCGCAACGGAATCGCGAACTCCGCCGTCCAGCCGACCTCGCTGATGCGCGCCTTCACGTCCCAGCTCGCATCCCAGTTCACGTTGACGCCGCCCCCCGATCCGGACGTGGCCCCTGAGACAAACGGAGCGTTCCCCTGGGCTTCGCCTTCGTTGCGGATTTGTGCGTCGTACTGGCTCCCCACCGCGTTGGTGCCGAACACGAACCCATTCTGCCGGTCGTGATAGGTGTCGAAGATCATCTGAAACGAATCCATGTCATTGATGCTGAAATCGCGACGGGCGTCGGTCGTGACGATCTGCGAGGCGTCGCTGTAGTAGCAAACCACGCCGACGTAGATGTTCTTGTCGTCGTACAGGATCCGTACGTCGGTCTTTTCGGTGGCGGGCTGGCCCTGGAAGGGCTCCGCCTGGACGAAGTTCGAGAGCGGCGTGGCCTGCTGCCACCCCCGCTCGTCCAACGCGCCGTTGATCGTCGGAGCTTCGGTCACGCGGTGGGCGGTCGCGACCACGCGTGGGCCGACTGCGCCCGCGGGCACGGCCGGCGGCGTCGCCTGGGCCTGCGCCGCGGAGGCGAACGCCAGTCCAAGGAGGAAGGCCACGAACCCAGATCTGAGTTCACGCATCTGCCGATTGTACGCCGAACGTGATCGCCCCAGACCCGTTGTCCTACACACGGGCCCCGCCTGATTGGACGTCGAGGTGCGCTGCTTCCCACGCCGTGATGCCGCCCGCAATCTCGCTCACGCGCGTGAAGCCGTGTCTCTGCAGCAGGCTGGCCGCGATGGACGACCGGTAGCCGCCCGCGCAATACACGATCAGCGACTGGTCCGGCCGCAGATCCTGCAGCCGTTCGGCGAGATGGTTGAGCGGGATATGCACGCTGCCGGCGATGTACTTGTGAGCGCGTTCACTGGGAGCGCGCACGTCGATCGCCAGCGGCGCCAGCGGGGCCGGCTCGGCCAGCGGCGGCTCGTGCGGCGCGAGCCGCTCGGCGGCCAACGGCGCGCTGAGGCGTTCGGTGGTGGCCGTCAGGTCGGGTCGCGATTCGAGGCTGCGCAAGCCATCGTTCAAGTACCCAAGCACCTGATCGAAGCCGATCCGTCCGAGCCGGACGGCGGCCTCATTCTCGCGACCGGGATCCGCGATAATGACGATTGGCCGCTCGCGACTGAGCACGGTGCCGGCCCACGTCGCGTACTGCCCTCCCAGGCCGATGTTGACGCTGCGCGCGAGGTGCGCGGCGGCGAAATCGCCCGGTTCGCGCGTGTCCAGCACCTGCGCGCCTTCGTCCTGCAGCGCCAGCACGCGGTCGAGCGTCAGCGGGTTCAGCTCGCGCGCGAGCGCCGCGTCGAGCGTCGGCCGCTCCTTGCTGTTCAGCACGGCGTCGTACGTGAAATAGGGCGGCGCGTCGGGCTGGTCGGCCGTGACGAGATCGACAAACGCCGCTTTGCTCATCGGCTGCAGGGCGTAATTCGACTGGCGCTCGTGGCCGATGGTCGACACCGTGTCCTTGCTGATCGCCTTGCCGCACAGCGACCCGGCGCCGTGGGCGGGATACACGAGACTCGAGTCGGGCAGCGCCAGCAACTTCGTCCGCAGCGATTCGTACAACAGCCCGCCGAGGTCGGCCGCCGACCAGCCAAGGGCGACGCGCAAATCGGGACGGCCGACGTCGCCGACAAACAGCGTGTCGCCGGTCAGCACCGCCTGCGGCTCGGTGGCGCTGCGATCGAGATCGAACACGAGGAGCGAGATCGATTCGGCCGTGTGGCCCGGCGTCTCGAGCGCCTTCAGCCGTACGCGCCCGAGCTCGATCGTGTCGCCGTCGTGGAGCGGCGTGAAGGGATATTCGGCCCGAGCCGCCGCCCCGAGGTAAATCGCGGCCCCGGCGCGATCGCGCAACTCCAGATGGCCGGCGATGAAATCGGCGTGAAAGTGCGTCAGCACGACGTGCGCGATGCGCAGCTGGTGCTCGGCGGCGAAGGCCAGGTACTGGTCGATATCCCGCTGGGGATCGACGACGGCGGCGACGCGGGTGGACGGGTCGCCGACGAGGTAGGACGCGTGGGCGAGGCAATTGAGGTAGAACTGCTTGAGAATCATGGGAGAATTGTAATTGAGCGCAGTGCCAGAATGGATCGTTGACCTCTTCGCCCGCTACGGCTACCTGGTGGTCTTCGCGGGCGTGTTTCTCGAGAACACCGGGCTGCCGGTGCCCGGCGAGACGGCGCTGCTCGCCGGCGCGGCGCTCGCGAAATTCGGGCGGCTGTCGCTGCCCTGGGTGATCGCCACGGCGATTGGCGCCGCGATCCTCGGCGACAACCTGGGGTTCCTCATCGGCCGCCTGGGCGGCCGTGCGTTGGCGGAGCGGCACGGCGGCAAGGTCGGGCTGACCCGCGCGCGGCTCGCCCAGTTCGATCGGTTCTTCGACCGCCATGGCGCCAAGACGGTGTTCATCGCGCGCTTCGTCACCGGGTTGCGCGTCTTCGGCGCCGTCCTGGCGGGAGCCAGCGGTCTGTCGTGGCGGAAGTTCCTGTTCTACAACGCAACGGGCGCGATTGTCTGGTCGAGCGGAGTCGGCGCCGCCGGCTATCTGCTCGCGTACAGTTGGGAAACGCTGGAGCGGTGGGTCGGCCGAACCGGCCTCATCGCACTTCTGGTGATCGGTGGGATCGCCGCCCTGGCCGCCTTGCGGAGGCGGCACGTCACAGAACAACGATGATCGCTATCGCGAGCGGCGTCTCGTATCTCGATCTGCGGTTTCAAGCGGTCCCGCGAGTCATCGCGACGGCCGTGCTGCACGGGCCGGGCGGCGTCGCGCTCATCGATCCAGGGCCGGCAAGCGCACTGCCCACGCTCCGCGCCACGCTCGGCGAGGCGGGCATCGCGATGGCCGACGTCACGGCGCTGCTGCTCACGCACATCCACCTGGACCACGCGGGCGCCACCGGCACGTTGGTTCGCGAGAATCCGCGGCTGCGCGTGCACGTGCACGAGAAGGGTGCGCCGCACCTGATCGATCCCGAGAAGCTGCTGGCCAGCGCGACTCGCCTCTACGGTGATGCGATGGGTCGCTTGTGGGGCGAGGTCCGGGCCGTCTCGCCCGAAGCGCTGGTCGTCTTGAAGGGCGGCGAGCGGATCGACGCAGCCGGCCGGGTGCTGGAAGTCGAGTATACGCCGGGGCATGCGTCGCATCATGTCAGCTACTTCACTCGAGACGCCGGCGTCGCGTTCGTCGGCGACACCGCCGGCGTGCGCCTGGTGCCGGACGGATACGTGTTGCCGCCCACACCGCCACCCGACATCGACCTCGAGGCGTGGCGAGAGAGCCTCGCGCGGATCGAACGCTGGGGTGCCGGCACGTTGTTTCTGACGCACTTCGGGCCGTCGGCGCCAGTCGCGCCCCATCTCACCGCCCTTGCCGATCATCTCGAGCTCACCGGGCGACTCGTCAAGGCGTCATTGGCGCAGGAGGGTAGTGACGAGGCGCGCGAGGAGTGGTTTACGGACCAGATTCGCGGCGAGCTACGCCGGCGCATGAACGAAACCGACGCGAAGGCCTATGAAATCGCCGGACGGTTCGATTTGAACTGGCGCGGGTTGGCGAGGTACTGGCGAAAGAGGAGCAATCAGGCCGTCACGCGCGCTTGATCGACACTGGTCACGCGGCGCCGCGGATCCACCATCAGCCGCAGCGCCAGCCCCTGCGGCCTGCCCGAGGGACTACGCGGCGAGACGCGATAGACCGCCGAAAGAATCCGGCCCTGACGAAGCGCCTCGGGCAGCCTGTCCGACTCGCGGACCTCGCGTTCGAGCTGGAACTGCACGAGCCGGAAGAGCGGAATCGAGACCGACGACTGGCACTCCACGTAAACGCCCTGATCGCTCACGTTGAGCGTGACGACGCTCGCAAAACGCGTGGCGCCGCGCTGGTCCTTCCACGTGAGTCGCGCCGGGAGCGCCATCGCCTGGCGCTCTGCCGTGCGCTTGTTCTGGCCGTATCCAGGGCGTCTTGACAGATCGTCACACCGCATGGGCTTGGTAAACGGCCCGTTCAGCGAGAAGGGGTACGGCCCCTTTTCAGACCGTGGTGCCGATTCTAGGCCTGATGCATATCAAAGTTCGCGCCCGGTGCAACGTTGTAAAGGCCAGAGGCTGGATGAACAAACTAACATCAAATGAATCAATTATTTAATGAATAGTTCAAGGAATGGATTCTCTGTGAAAAACTGGATACAATATATTCACACAACATCGAAATCGATTACTAAGTATACATATCATCGAGCATCCACCTCGGCCCGAGTGTCCATCCCGAGCCGGCGCAACTTCAAGTACAGCCCGCGACGAGTGAGCCCGAGCGAGCGGGCGGTTTCCGAGATGTTGCCGCCGGTTCGATCCAAGGTTGCCTGAATGAGGTCGCGCTCCACCTGCTCGACGGCGGCGGCGAGGTTGGCGGCGGCCCGTGCCGGTCGCGCGAACGAGGGCTGCGAGGGCATGCGCACGGCGCTGATCTCCGGAGATAGGTGAGCCAGCTCGATCAAGCCGCCGGGCGCGCTCCACGCCACCGCGCGCTGAATCTCGTTCTTTAACTGGCGGACGTTGCCCGGCCACCAGTACTGCGAGAACACGTCGAGGGCGTCGGAACTGAGCTGGATGTCCGGCTTGCCGAGGCGCTCGGACGCCTCGCGGAGAAAATAGGTGCTGAGGTGCGGAATTTCCTCGCGGCGCTCGCGCAGCGGCGGCACGTGGATGCGAATGACGCTCAAACGGTAATACAAATCCTCGCGGAACTTGCCTTCGGCGACGCGCTGCTCGAGGTCGGCGTTGGTGGCCGCGAGCACGCGCACGTCCACGCGCTGCGGCCGCGTCTCGCCGATCGGCATGATTTCGTGCTGCTCGAGAAACCGCAGCAGTTTGGGCTGGACGTCGATGGGGAGGTCGCCGATCTCGTCGAGAAAAAGCGTCCCGCCCGCCGCCGATCGCACCAGCCCTGGTTGATCGGACACCGCGCCGGTAAAGCTGCCGCGCCGGTGTCCGAACAGCTGGCTGTCGGCGAGCTCGCGGCCCGTCGTCGTGCAGTTGTACGGCAGGAACATGCCGGCGCTGCGATGCGATCCCACGTGAATCGCGCGCGCGACGAGTTCCTTGCCCGTGCCGCTTTCGCCGGTGATGAGCACGGTCAGGTCGTTGCCCTGCAAGCGCTGAATCTGCGCGACGACGGTCGTCATGGCCGCGCTCGCGCAAAGGAATCCAGGCACCAACGGTTCGAGGGAGGCGGGTACCCCCGCGTCGATCGGGCCGCCGGATCGGTCGCGAGCCGCACACAACGCGAACCCCTGCTGCGCGACGGTCGCAATCACGCGCAGCCGCCGCATCACCGGATTTCCGATGGGCCGAGGCGATGCCACCAGGGCAAACCTCTGGCCCTCGGCATCGCGACCCATCGGTTCGACGACGATGGCTCCGCGGTTGTGGGCGTGGCCCTGTGCGGCCGAGCGCGCCAGACTGCGCGCCCAATCGGCGTCGCAGCCGGCCGACGCGATCACGCGCACGTCGCCACCCGGAAGCGTGACGAACACGACCGCGCTGTCGGCGGCGGTGGATTCGAGCAGGGCGGCGACCGTTTCCCGTCCCAATAATTCTGGCAGTGCCGCCGCATCGACGATTCGCCGCACGATCGCGTCGTCCGCGTCGGTCGGAGAGAGGACGTACTCACCAGAGCCGACGGTCGTGAGCAGCTCGCGAGCCGCCTCGGTGTCGGCGCTGTCGCGTTCGGCGCCCAACTGCTGAAAGACGGCGAGGGCTTGATTGAGGTGGCGCTCGGCGGCGGACCGCGCCCCGGTTTGCGCGACCAAACGGCCGAGGGCGAGATGGCTGAGGGCCGCCTGATACCGTTCGCCGAGCAGATCGAGCAGCGTCGTGCTTTGAGCGAAATCGTGGTACGCCTCAGCGGTACTGCCGCTCTTGGCGTATTGGCCGCCACGCAGACGCAGGTACTCGCCCCACGTGGCCGGCGCGATCTTCGGGTCGAGCGCGTCGGCGGCCGCGGCGAGCCGCTGCTCGGCCTCGGGCAGGCGATTGGCGGCCGTCAGCGCTTCGGCGGCAACCAACGTGGCCTGCAGCGCATCGAAGGGCGGCGGGCCGGCCTGGAGAATCTCGTCGGCGAGCGCGATCGCCTCATCGAGCGCGCCGCGTTTGAGCGCCAGCCGGGCGCCCAGCACACGGACCGACCATTCGTACCACTGGTTCGTCTGCCGGCCGTCGGCGCTATCGGCGTCGGCGTCGGCGGCCTGGCCGAGGAACTCGGCCGCCGTGTCGTAGTGTCCTCGAATCAGATGAATCTGCGCGAGCGTGTCGAAAATGGCGCCCGTCGTTTCGTGGAACCGGATGGGACTCCTGACCCCGAGCGCCCGGTGCAACACGTCTTCCGCGCGCGCGAGATCGCCGAGGTGGACGCAGATTTGTCCAAGCGTAGCGAGCGCGACCGCGAGGCCGTGTCCCGATCCGTGCTCTTCGTGAAGGGACACGCTGCGTTCGGCCAGCGCGAGTGCCTGCTCGTAGCGATGCTCCATCATCTTCACGTTGGCCTGGTTCCCGCACACCGTGGCCAGGACGTCGTCGGCGTCGACCATCGCGGCGAGTCGTTCCGCCTGACGCAGCATGGCCATCGCTTCGTCGTAGCGTCCGAGCTGGGCGAGGAAGATGCTGGACAACGAATGGACGAGTGCCAGATGGCGGCGATCGCCCGCCGCGTGCAGGGCGGACGCCGCTTTCGTGATGTGTTGCTGCACGATCGCCACGTCGCCGACCTGTCGATAGCAGTGCCCCAGCTCGTAGTGCGCGAGACCGATCGCGCGCGAGTCGTGGGCGACCTCCGCGTGCTTGAGCGCGCGGCCGAGGTGCGCGATGGCCCGCGACTGATCGCCGCGCGCCGAGGCCAGTCGGCCGTGGAGGCGCCAGAGCGTCGAGAGACGGCCCGACGACACGGTGTCTCGGAACGTGTCCGGCGGACGGCCGAGCGCGGCGCCGGCCTGATCGAGATCGTCCTGCTGCAGCCAGGCTTCGGCGAGCACCGAGCGAACGGCGAGCTCGTCGTCGCGCGTCAGCGCGGACGAGCGCAAGGGCGGGCTGAGGATCCGCGCGGCTTCCGCTCCCCGGCCGCGTTCAAGCGCGGCGCCGGCGCGCGTGAGGAGTGCCTGCAGGGATGACGGCGGCACGGCGGGAGTATAGAGGCAAAAGTGAAAAGTTAAAACTTGGAAGTGAGAAGTCGCAGGAACGCGCGACCTTGGGTCTTCAGGCGCGCTTCGAGACGGGCGGAGCAGTCGCAGTCGACACAGGCCCACGGCTCGGTGCCGTTCAGATCGCGGCATCGACTGCTGGCGTGTGCGTTCTGGACCTTGTCGAGGTCGAAGTACTCTTCCCAATAGTCGCGCTCTTCGGCGAGCGGCGTCGAACAGAAGCACACTTCCACCCATTGCACGCGGCCATCGTCGTGCTGGCGCGCGGCCGCCATGTTGCGCAAGTACTCCTCGCCCGCAACCGATCCGTGGCCAAGGGTTTCGTTGCCGATCGCATGGGCGAGCGCCGAGGCCTTGCCCGGCTTCAGTCTGGCGGTGACCAGATAACGCACCGAGCTATTGTAACGGTACGCCGCGGCAGGTCCCACGAAATGACGGTCCGGCTGAAGCCGGACGCCACGTCCTGTCACGGGTTTGTTGTAGTGTCCGCCTTTTAGGCGGACCGTTGTCCCCGTTCTGTCACGGTTCAGTTGTAGTGTCCGCCTTCAGGCGGACCGTCGTGTCCGTTCTGTCACGGTCCGGCTGAAGCCGGACACTACCTACTGACGGTCCGGCTGAAGCCGGACGCCACGTCCTGTCACGGTTTGTTGTAGTTCCGCCTTCAGGCGGACCGTCGTGTTCTGTCACGGTCCGGCTAAAGCCGGACACTACGTACTGACCCTCGCATGTGCCGCAGCAGCTGGTCCGCGACGCTATGCACCAGGCCGGGGTCCGGCTCGGGCAGATGAACGTGCAGCGCACGCCGGCCGGTCGCGTCGAGCGACGCGAAATCTCCGAGCGCTTGCGCGAGCTCCAGCGTGCCAAAGGAGAACGCCTCGCCAGGAATCGAGAGATCCGCGCGCGGTGTGGCCGACAGCAGCACGAACACGCCTGTGTTCGGACCCCCTTTGTGCAATTGGCCCGTCGAGTGCAGGTACCGGGGACCGTACCCGAACATCGTCGCCGCATGCGTCCGCTCGCCGACCCCACGGCGGAACGCGCGCAACTGGTCGGCGAGCGCCTGGTCCGGTCCCACGTAAGCGAGCAACCCGAAGTAGTCGCCCCGACCCACGAGCGTCAATAGCGTGTCCGCGCTCTGGCTGCCGAGCGCCTCGCGCGCCGCACTGCTCAGCGTGAACGTCACGCCGTCGGCGGTCGTTCGATCGGGTGGAGCGATCGGCAACCGCCCCTGCGACATGTAGCGGTCGAGCAGCGTCCGCGTCGCGTCTTTGGCCTGCTGCACGTTCGGCTCGTCGAACGGATTGATGTGAAGGAGCGCGCCTGCGATAGCGGCGGCGACCTCCCATCGTACGAATTCGGCACCGAGCGCGGAAGGCTCGCGCAACTCGAGTTCGGCGATCGGCTGACGCGCCTCCTTCAACGCGCGGATGTCGGCGTCGCGCAGCTCATCGGCATAGGAGCCGTGCATACGCAGGCGGACGAAGAATCGATCGCGACCGTACTCGGCGGGTTCGGTCAGGGTCTCCCCGACGATCGGTACGATGCCGGCGCCGTCCTTGCCCGTACTTTCTGCGATCAGCTGTTCGACCCAGAGGCCGAAAGGCTCGAGCGGAGGCGGCAGCAGCAGCGTCAACTTGTCGCGGCCGGCCAGCGTCGCTCCGGCGATCGCGCGTCCCAGCGCGGCGGCCGGATTGGCGGCGACTTCGCAGGAACCGGGGTCGAAGGCGGACAGCATGGCCAAGCCCCAGCCGACCAACGAGGCGATGTCGAGGCCCATGAGCGCCGCGGGCACGAGGCCGAAGAACGACAATGCGGAATACCGTCCACCGATGTCGGCCGGATTGATGAACACATCGCGGAAGCCTTCTTGCTCGGCGCGGCGCGCCAGCTCGGTCCCCTCGTCGGTGATCGCCACGAAATGGTCGGCCCACCGCCGGACGCCCGCCTCTTCCAGCGTGCGGCGAAAGTGAGCCGCGAGTGAATTGGGTTCGATCGTCGTTCCCGATTTGCTCGACACGAGATACAAGGTGCGCTCGGGCGCCGTGGCCGCCGCGCGAATGGCGGCCGGATCGATCGAATCCAGCATTTGCAGCCGCGGCCAGCCGGGCGCCACGCCGAGCACGGCGCGAAGCACTTCGGCCGCGAGACTCGATCCGCCCATGCCGAGGAGCACGACGTCGTGGAAGCCGTCCCGCTTGACCGACGCGGCGAAGGTGTGCAATCGGTCTAGCGAATCGGCCATCAGCGTCGGCGACCCCAGCCATCCGAGCCGGTTCGCGATCGTGCGTTGGACGGCTGGGTCGGCGCTCCACACCGACGAGTCGCGTCGCCAGAGCCCGGTGGCAGCGCGCTCGGCCGCCGGCGCGAGCGCGTCGAGCGCTTCGGCTATCGGACCGGATGACAGATGAAACGAGTCGCGCAGGCGTCGGGACTTGGCAGCGACGTCGAGCACCGGCCAGCGCGTGAGGAGGTCTGGCGCGCTGTGCACCTCCCTAGCATAATGCGGTGCGCCCCCGCTGAGACCGAACCAATCGTCGGATGCAATCGTAGGATAATAAAGCGATGCCGTCTGGACCGTTCCGACTCACTCGTGCCTGCGCCGTCGCGGCCTTGGCCGCAGCGACCGGATGCGGACCGCGCGGCGACCTGCAGGCGGAGCGTCGCGGCGCCGCGGTTAGGTCCGACCAACAGGCGGCCGGCGCGACATCACCTGCGGCGGGCCGCATGGCGGCGCCGGCCGCGCGCCCGAGAATCGTCGCGCTTGGCGACAGTTTGACGGCAGGCCTCGGCTTGTCGATGAACCAGGCGTACCCGGCGCTGCTGCAACAGCGTCTGACGGCCGACGGGCTGGACTACGAGATCGTGAATGCGGGCGTCTCGGGCGATACCTCGGCGGGCGGCCTGGCACGCTTCGATTGGGCGCTCGACGGCGATGTGCGCGTGCTCATTGTCGCGCTCGGCGGCAACGACGGCCTGCGCGGTCTGCCAACGGAGCAGTTGAAGCGGAACCTGTCGCAGATCATCCAACGCGCGCAGGCGCGCCGCATTACCGTCATTCTGGCGGGCATGGAGGCGCCGCCCAACCATGGCTGGGAATACGTCGTCGACTTTCATCAGGTCTATCCAGATCTCGCCCAGAAGTATCACGTCGCGCTCGTGCCGTTTCTCCTGCAGGGCGTCGCCGGTCACGACGAGTTGAATCAACGCGACGGCATGCATCCCACGTCCGAGGGTGCGCGCATTGTCGCCGACAACGTATGGGCCGCGCTCAAGCCGATCGTGGAGAAGCTGCCTCGAAGGATGATCCGGGGGGAAAGGCCCCCCGGATCATGATCGAATTGCAAGACGTCTCAAAAACGGTGATGAGTGGGAGCGAACCGCTGACCATCCTTCATCCCCTGACGATGACGATCCCGCGGGGCCAGTTCATCGCGATCGCCGGGCCGTCGGGCAGCGGCAAGTCGACGCTGCTCGGCCTCATCGCCGGCCTCGATGCGCCGACGTCCGGCGAGGTGATCGTCGACGGCGTGAACATCACCAAGCTCGACGAAGACGATCTGGCGCGGCTGCGCGGCGAGAAGATCGGCTTCGTCTTTCAGTTCTTTCATCTCATCCCGTCGCTCACGGCGTACGAGAACGTCGCGGTCCCCATGGAGATCGCCGGTGTCGCCGATCCGCGCGCTCGCGCGCAAGAGCTGCTCGAAGAAGTCGGGCTGACCGGGCGGGCGCATCACTATCCGTCACAACTGTCCGGAGGGGAGCAACAGCGCGTCGCGCTGGCGCGCGCGCTCGCCAACGATCCGCCGATCGTGCTCGCCGACGAGCCGACCGGCAATCTGGACAGCACAAACGGCCGCCACATCATGGATCTGCTTCATCAGATCAACCGCGCGAGGGGGACGACGATCGTGCTCGTCACGCACGACGCGGAGCTGGCCGCGGGGGCCGACGCTCGCCTGGTGCTTCGCGATGGCCACGCAGTGGAGCGCGTATGACGTTCGTGATGCGCATGGCTGTGCGGGAGACGCGGGCGTCGTGGCGCCGCCTGTTGTTCTTCTTTGTCTGCATTGCCATTGGCGTCGCCGCCATCGTCGCGCTGCGGTCGGTCATCCAGAGCGTTCGCGAGGTGTTCGGGCGCGAGGCGAAATCGCTGATCGCGGCCGACGTGCTGATTGCGACCAATCGCGACTGGACGCCGGCCGCCCTCCAGACGATCGACCGCCGGCTCGCCGAGGCGGGGGCGACCGAGCGGACCGAGACCATCGAGACGCCGACGATGGTCCGCCCGGCCGACGGATCGAAGGCGGTGGCGCGGATGGTGGAGCTCAAGGCCGTGCAGCCGGGATTTCCCCCGTACGGCACGGTCGGTCTCGACGGGGGGCAGGTTTACTCGCATGCGCTTCTCGAACAGCATGGCGCGCTCGTCCGCGCCGAACTGTTGACGGCGCTCGGTGTCAAGGTCGGCGATCCGCTCGTGATCGGTCAGACGACGTTCACGATTCGCGGCCTGATCACGAACGAGCCGGGGCGGCGTGTCGCGGGATTCAGTCTCGGCCCCCGCGTCCTCATCGATTACGACGATCTTGGATCGACCGGACTGCTCGGCTTTGGCAGCCGGGCGCGGCGCGTCCTCCTCGTGCGCGCGCCCGACGAGAGCATCGAGCGGCTCGTCAAGGCGCTGCGCGACGATTTCAAGGAGGCATTCGTCAGCGCTCGCTCGTACCGCTCGACGGAAGACGAGGTGGGGCGCGATTTCGATCGGGCGGAGAATTACCTCAGCCTCGTCGGCCTGATCATCGTGATTCTGGGCGGCATCGCCGTGTCGAGCGTCACGCGCGTGTTCATCCAGCAGAAAATTCGAAGCATCGCGGTGCTGAAGTGCGTCGGTGCTCGCAACAGCCAGATCATCGCCGTGTACCTGCTCCAGGTGATGGCGCTCGGGCTCGCCGGCAGCCTCCTCGGGGTCGTCCTGGCGCGCGGCGCGATAGCGGCGATTCCGCGGGCGCTCGGCGCATCGACGTCGATTCTGGCCAACGCCGAGTACGGCGTGACGTGGAGCGCCGCGGCGCAGGGCATCGGCATCGGCGTGCTGGTGTCGTTGCTGTTCTCGATCGTGCCGCTTCTGGAGGTCCGGTTCGTCAAGCCGTCGGTGCTGCTCCGCGACGAGTCGTCGAAGACCGGGTGGGACTGGACGCGGATCGTGGCGGTCGTCCTGGTGTGTCTGGCGCTCGTGGGCGTCGCCGCGTGGCAGGCGGCCTCGATCAAGGTCGGCGTCGTCGTGTGCGTGGGGTTTGCCACGCTGGCGTTCGCTCTGCAATTGGCCGGACGAGTGCTGGTCCGGCTGGTCGCGCCGCTGGCCCAGGCGCGGTCGTTCCCACTGCGCCACGCGGTCTTGCATCTCTCCCGCCCGGGGAATCAGACGCGCGTCATCCTCCTGGCCGTCGGCCTGGGGTGCTTCTTCATCGTCGGGATCCGATCGCTGCAGGCGAGCCTGCTGCGCGAGTTTTCCATTGAAGTCGCGGAGGACGCGCCCGACATGTTTCTGATCGACATCCAGCGCAACCAGGTCGACGGCGTGCGCCTGTTCCTCGCCGATCCGGCGCATGGCGCCGGGCAGTTTCGGCTCATTCCGGTGCTGCGCGCGCGCGTGACCGGCGTCAGCGGCCGCCAGACCACTCTCGAAAGCTTCGAAGACGTCCGCGCCCGCGGGTCGCTCGGGCGCGAGTATACGATTACGTACCGTGACCGGCTCGAGCCGAACGAGAAGATCATCGTCGGCGCGCTCTGGCGCGGGCCTTCGAGCGATCCGGAAGTATCGGTGGAGCGAAGCATCCACGAGCGATTCAAGATTGACGTGGGCGATACGGTCCGGTTCGACATCCTCGGCCGCTCGATCGACGCAAAGGTCACGAGCATTCGAGAGGTCGACTGGAAGGATTCGCGCAACGGCGGCTTCATGTTCGTCTTCCGGCCCGGCGCCCTCGACCAGGCGCCGCAGACCTACGTGGCGCCGCTCAAGGGGCCGGGCGACGCCTCGGGGCGCGCGCGGTTCCAGCACGATCTGGTGGCACAGTTTCCGAACGTCTCGGTGATCGACTTCCACGAGATCCTGGAAACGATTCGCGACGTGATGTCGAAAGTCACGCTCGCGATCAGCGTCGTCGGCGGACTGGTGTTGTTCAGCGGCGGCCTGATTCTCGTCGGCGCCGTCGCGATGACCAAATTCCAACGCGTGTACGAAGCAGCGGTCTTCAAGACGCTCGGCGCCAAGACTCGGACCATCGCGAAGATGCTGCTGCTCGAATACGGCGTCCTCGGGGCGCTGGCGGGGCTCGTCGGATCGCTCGGCGCGATCGCGCTGACGTGGGGCGTCAGCCGGTGGGCGCTCGAGATTCCGTGGCGCATCTTCGTCAACGAGCACGTCGCCGGCGTGGCGCTGACGGCGCTGCTCGTCGCCGCGATCGGCGTGCTGTCCAGCCTCGACGTGCTGCGGCACAAGCCACTCGCCACCCTCAGAGCGGAGTAACCGAGCAAACGCGTCGCGATTCTTGTGATGCCGGACCGTCACGTCACGTGGGCGGCCAGGTGGGCGAGAGCCGTGGCCTCCTTTCGGTGACGTGATATAATGTGATGTTGTGCAGGCCACGCGGGCCGACGCAGAGGTGGGAGTCTCAAGCGCAATGGACGTGCCGACCTACAAGGATTCGCTCCTCAGAAAGCGCGGCGAAATCCTCGGGAGCGGCGGCATCAAGCCGCTGCAGGCCTCGATGGAAAACAACACGCGCCAGGGCGACATGGCGGATCAAGCCAGCGGCAACAACGAGGTGCACATCCAGCTCAAGTTGAAGCAGACCGACGCGAAGATCCTGCAGGCCATCGAGGAAGCGCTCTGGCGCATCGAGAAGGGGACCTACGGGCTGTGCCGTGACTGCGGCGAGCCGATCGCCGAAGCGCGGTTGAATGCGATCCCGTGGACACGCGTCTGCATCACGTGCAAGGAAAAGCAGAATGTCTAGGGGCGTCGCGATTCCCAGATTACGAGATTACCCAATTACCCAATGCCAACGATCGTCGCGATCGCCCTCGGCAGCAATCTGGGCGACCGCCGCGCGCATCTGGACTATGCCACATCCCGCCTCGGATCGATCCTCGGCAACATGCGTGTCTCGAGCGACGTCGAGACCGATCCTGTCGGTGTCCCTGGTCCGCAACCTCGATTCTTGAATGCCGTCGCCGTCGGCGAGGCGACGCTGCCCGCGCGCGAGCTGCTCGCCACGCTGCTCGCGATCGAGCGGGAGCGCGGGCGCGAACGGCCGGTTCCGGGCGCCGCGCGCACCCTCGATCTCGATCTCGTGCTGTTTGGGGATCAGATCGTGAATGAGCCGGGCCTCGTGGTGCCGCACCCGCGCTTCCGCACCCGGCGATTCGTCCTGGAGCCGCTCGCACAACTCGCGCCAGAGATGGTGGATCCGGTCACCGGAAAGACGGTGAAAGAGCTGCTGAAGCTGGTGAGTGGTTGACTTCACTACCACGGAGAACACGGAAGACAGACGGGAGGGCACGGCAGAACCAGCATGGTTTTCGGTGACCTCCGTTCTTGGATTCCGTGACCTCTGTGGTAGCGCTTGTGTCTATTCGAATCGAAGCGCGTCGATCGGATCGAGCGCCGCCGCTTTGCGGGCTGGATAGAACCCGAAGAAGACGCCGGTTGCTGCGGCAAATCCAAAGGCCACTGCCACCGCGTTCGTGGACACAGCCGTCGGCCATTCCATCCACAACGTAATACCTCTCGAGACGCCGAATCCCAGCGCGATGCCGATCGCCCCCCCGAACAGACTGAGCACCACGGCCTCGACCAGGAACTGGAGCAGCACGTCGCGCCCTCGGGCGCCGATCGCCATGCGCAGTCCGATCTCACGCGTGCGCTCGGTGACCGACACGAGCATGATGTTCATGATGCCGATGCCGCCGACCAGCAGCGACACGCCGGCGATGCTCGCCAGCAGCGCCGTCATCGTTTGCGTCGCTTCCTTCCTGACGCTCGCCATTTCCTCGATCGTCCGGACCATGAAATCGTCGGCATCGCCCGGCTGCACCTTGTGACGCACGCGCAGCAGCGTCGAGATCCGGTCGGCCGTGGCCGTCACTTCGCTGGTCGACGCGGCCGACACGGTGACGTTATTGATAAAGGTCACTCCGCGGACCTTCTTCATGACCGTGGTATAGGGCACCATGACGATGTCGTCGCGATCCTGACCCATGCTCGACTGTCCCTTCGGCGCCAGGACGCCGACGATGTTGAACGGCTGCTTCTGGATGCGCATGACCTGGCCCACCGGATTGGCGTCGGGGCCGAACAGCTGGTCGCGGACGACGCTCCCAATCACCGCGACCTTGGACGCCGTCGTGACATCCTGCGGCGTAAAGAACGCGCCCTGCGCGATCTGCCACGCTTGAATCAGCGGCAAATCGACGTCAGTTCCCTGCACCTGCGTGTTCCAATTCTGGTTGCCGGCCACGAGCTGGCCGCGCGTGTTCAATCCGGCCGCCACATACTGCACGCCCGGCACCTGCGCGATCGCCAACGCGTCTTCCGGCAGAAGCGTGCTCGCCGCTCCCTGTCCTTGCCGTACGCCGGCCGCCATGAAGTTGCCGGCCGAGACGATGATCACATTGGTACCGGCCGACTGGATCTGCGCTTCGATCGAGCTCTGCGCGCCGGTGCCGAGCGCGACCATCGTGATGACCGCGGCGACGCCGATAATCATGCCCAGCATGGTGAGCCCCGTGCGCATCTTGTTGCGGCCGAGCGCCTTCAACGCGATCCGAAAAATCATGAAGATCGACATCATTTATTCTCCGCCAGCGTGTCAAAAAACCCACGTCTCACCGCAGAGCACGCTCTTCAGCCCTGCCTACACCGCTTCGGCCGCCGGCAGCGCCGTGAGCTCGTCTTGCGCGAGCCGCCGGCGTTGAAGGGGCCTGTCCATGATGACCTGCCCGTCGCGGAACTGCACGATCCGTGTCCCGTACTCGGCAATGTCGTGCTCGTGCGTGATGAGCAGCACCGTGATGCCGCGCTCGTGGTTCAACCGTTGAAAAATGTCCATCACTTCAATGCTCGTTCGCGTGTCGAGGTTCCCGGTCGGCTCGTCCGCGAGCAAGATCGAAGGGTTGTTGATGAGCGAGCGCGCGATGGCCACCCGCTGTTGCTGGCCGCCGGACAGCTGATTCGGGTGATGGTCGGCGCGGTCCTCGAGCCCGACGGCCGCGAGCACTTCCATGGCGCGCGCGCGCCGCTCCGCGCCTTTCATGCCCGAGCCGCCGTAGAGCAGCGGCAGCTCGACGTTGTCGAGCGCCGAGGTGCGCGACAACAGGTTGAACCCCTGGAACACGAACCCGATCTTCTTGTTGCGGACCGCCGCCAGCTGATCCTTCGACATGCGCGAGACGTCCTGGCCGTCCAGGAAGTACTGGCCCGAGGTCGGTCGATCGAGGCAGCCGACGATGTGCATGAAGGTCGACTTGCCCGATCCGGACGGACCGGTCACGGTAAGAAACTCGCCGCGCGCAATGTCCAGGTTCACGCCGCGCAACGCTCTCACCTCGACCTCGCCGACGATGTAGGTCTTGGTGAGGTTCCTGACCGAAATGACCGGGGGCATCATGGCATCGGGGCTACCGACCCCGCCCAGGACCGCCACGCTGCGGCAATAACGGATTGCCGGCGCCAGCTCCCACGGCGGTGGGCCGCGCCCCGCTCATGAGCACTCCCGTGACGAGCTCCGTCCCCGGCTGCAGCTCGCCGCCCAGCAGCTCGGTGTTCGTGCCGTCGGTAATGCCGAGGCGCAAGCGCACCGCCTTGAGCTGCTTGTCGATGTGGAGCCAGGCGCGTCCCTGCGATTCCACCGGCGGGAGCGGCGCGAACAACGCGTCGATGGTTTGCGCGGACTGCTGCGCGCTGTCCTTCGGCGCCGTCGCCGGGGTCTTGGGCGCTTGGGCCGCGCGGGCTCGCTCGAACGCGCTGACATCCTGTCCGCGATCTTTCATGCGAGCGATGAACTGCAACTGTTCGTCGGGCGACAGGCTCGTGAACCGATCCATGGCGCGCGCGAGCCGATCCCCATCGTCGGCGCTGCCTTGTCCGCCGCCCCGGCCACCCCGGCCGAATCGGCCAGTGCCGCCCTGATCGCCGCCGGCTTGCCCTTGATCGCCGTCACGGCCGCCTCGACCGAAGCGGCCGCTGCCACGCTGGGCACCTTGACTCGATTGACCGCTCTCGGCCGGACGTCCCCTCGTGGCGCCGCTGGTCACGCCTTGCCGCGCTGAAGCCACCGGCGCGCTCGCGGTCCCGCGGTCCGGGGGCGAGACGTCGCCTCCACGCGGCCTGCCGTTTCCGCGCTGGCCTCCGTTGCCGCCCTGGCCGCCGCGTCCACCGCCGCCAAACTGCGCCTCGGGTGGAACCGGCTGATTGAGCGCGGCGAACACGTCGGTACTCGGACGGAAGCGCAAGGCGGCGTTCGGGACGCGAAGCGCGTCGGCTCGTCTGGCGATCTGCACCTTGAGGTTCGCCGTCATGCCCGGCTTGAGCTTGAGCTCCTTGTTCGGCACGTTGACAATCGTCCCATAGGTCGTCACGTTCTGCACGACGACCGGTTGCAGGCGAACTTGCGAGACCGTTCCCAGGAACTCTTCTGTCGGGTAGGCGTCCACCCTGAACGTCACGTCCTGACCTGGTCGGATGCGGCCGACGTCGGCTTCGTCGATGTTGGCGTTCACCTGCATCTTGGTCAGGTCCGCAGCAATGATGAAGAGCGTCGGCGCCTGCATGCTCGCAGCGACGGTTTGCCCGACGTCGACGCTGCGTTGCGTGACGATGCCGTCGATTGGCGCCATGATCACCGTGTGGTCGAGGTTGACTTGACTTTGGTTGACCGAGGCCTGCGCCTGGGCAACCGCCGCCTGCGCCTGCGTGACGGTGGCCTGCTGAGACGCCAGGCTGGCCTGCGCCGTGTCGACGGCGATCTTGGCCGAGTCGAGATCGCTTTGCGGCACGAGGTTTTTCGCCGCCAGCTCTTTCGCCCGCGCGAACTTCTGCTGCGCATCGAGGAGTTGAACCTTGTTGCGCTCGAGATCGCTCTGGGCCTTCGTCAGGCTCGCATTGGCTTGCGCCAGGTTGGCGCGGGTCTGCTGAAACTGCGCCTCGAACAGCGACGCGTCGAGCCGCGCGATCACCTGCCCTTGACGCACGATGGAGTTGAAGTCGGCTCCCAGATAGGCGATGTTGCCCGAGACCTGGCTGCCGACCTGCACCGTCGTGACCGCCTGGACCGTGCCGGTGGCGCCCACCGTATCGATGATCTCCCCGCGCGTCACCGGGGAAATGTTGACCGTGATCTCGTTGCCGCCGCGCCGGATGTAGTACGCCCCGGCGCCGGCGCCCACAGCCGCGACGACGACAAGAACGATAACCGCGCGTTTCATGGTGCTCCGTCTGTCGTCCTCGCCGGCCGGTCGTCAGAACGATCCGTAGATCACGCTTCGGAGCGCGCTGTGCCGCTCCAGAGCCCCCTCCAGCCCTCCTCAAAGATCGTGTAGACGGTGGGCACAAGGACCAGGGTGATCAGGAGCGACGTCGTGAGCCCCCCGATGACCACGCGGGCGAGGGGTACCTGCAGCTCGCTGCCTTCGCCGATGCCCAGCGACATCGGCACGAGGCCGAGGGCGGTGGCGATTGACGTCATCAGGATGGGCCGCAGACGGGTTCGGCCGGCTTGCTCGACCGCCGCGCGAATGGGCAGGCCATCACGCCGTCGCAGCACGTTCGTGTAGTCGATGAGCAGGATGCCGTTGCTCACGACGATGCCGGCGAGCATGATGATGCCGATGTAGGCCTGCATATTGAAGGCCGTGCCCGTGAGCTTGAGCGCGAGCACGACGCCAATCGCGGCGGTCGGCACCGAGAACATGATGATGAACGGGTCGCGGAACGACTCGTACTGCGACGCCATCACGGCGTAGACGAGCACCAGGGCCAGAATCAGTACGAGGCGCAGCTGGTCGAACGCCTTGGCCTGTTGCTCGACCTCGGCACCGAACCCCACGCTGAAGTCTTTCGGCACGGCGAGCTGTGGCAGCCGGTTCTGCACCGCCTGCACCGCCTCGCTCAACGTCGTTTCCGGTTCCGCATTCACCCTGACGATGCGCTGCTGGTCCTTCCGGTCGATCTGGACGGGACCGGTCTCTGACTCCACACTCATCAGGTTCTTGGCTTGCAGCACCTGCCCCTGGGCCGTGTTCACGAGCACGTCAGAGACATCGGACAACTGCCGGCGATCCTCTTCGCGAAGCCGCACGATGATCGGGTACTCGTTGCCGTGTTCGCGGTACATCGCCGCCTGCGTGCCCGCGACATTCGTCCGGAGCGTGTTCGCCACGCCGGTGACGGTCAGGCCGAGCAGCGCCGCCTTTGGGCGGTCGACGCGAACGGCCAGCTCCGGACGCCCCTCGTCGCGTCCGAGGCGTGCGTCGGCGATGCCGGGCGTGTCGTCCATCAGCGCCTTGACTCTCACCGACAGGCGTCTGGCATCGTCCAGGTCCTGGCCGCGGATCTCGATTGCGAGGCGCCCGGCGCCCTGTATGCCGCCCGACAGGAACCGGTTCAATTGATTGTTGCCGCCGGATGCGTTGGCCCGCACAATCACGCCGGGCAAGCCGGACAACTGTCGCCGGAG
This sequence comes from Acidobacteriota bacterium, assembly GCA_023265105.1. Classification (GTDB taxonomy): domain Bacteria; phylum Acidobacteriota; class Vicinamibacteria; order Vicinamibacterales; family CAVVIG01; genus JAHFUJ01. The sequence goes on along the minus strand of JAHFUJ010000016.1, from coordinate 13,268 downwards.
GTCCTGGGCAATCTGCTCGCTCGACCTGGTTCGCTCGTCTTTGGGCGTCAGCATGATCTGCAAGTTGCCGCGGTTGAAGCCGGGGCCGCCGAATCCGCCGCCGCCACCACCCGCGTTGGCGATCACCGCCGTGGCTTCTGGAACGAGCTGGTTGATCATCTGCTCGAGCCGCGAGAGGATCGCGTCGGTGCGCTCGATCCGAGTCCCGACCGCCAGTTCCCCGCTGACGTTCACCTGGCCCTCGTCGGCCTGCGTCGAGAACTCCGTGGGGAGCGTCGGCAGGATCAGCACGGCCGCCGCCACCGACGCCGCACTCAACCCGATCACGGTCGGCCGATGGGCCAGCGCCCTGTGGAGGAGCCGCCGATACCCTTCGTCCATTCCATCCAGCATGCGCTCGCTTATCGTGTACACGCGGCCGCGCAGCCCTTTCCGCTCGGCGAGCGGCGGCGGCAGCTTGAGCAGCTTCGAGCAGAGCACGGGCACCAGCGTCACCGCGACGAACAGCGACATCGCCAGAGAGAACACGACGACGACCGAGAGCTGCCGGAACATGATGCTCGAGACGCCGGACAGGAAGAGGAGCGGCACGAACACCGCGATGTGCGTGAGAATCGACGCGAGAATGGCCGACCAGACCTCCTCGCTGCCGTCAATGGACCCGGTCACGCGGTCTTTCCCGTGCTTCTCCATGTGCCGGAACGAGTTCTCGAGCACGACGATCGCGGCGTCGACAATCATGCCGACTCCAAGCGCCAGGCCGCCGAACGTCATCGTGTTGAGCGTCAGGCCGGCGAAATAGAGGAGCGCAAACGTCCCGATGATCGAGATGGGAATCGACGTGCACACGATGAGCGTCGAACGCCAGTTCCGCAGGAACAAGAAGATGACGAGCACCACGAGCCCCGAGCCCAGCATCACGTGCTGGCGCACGGCGCTGATCGAACGCTCGATGAACTTCGCGTTGTCGTTGAGCAGGGTGAGCTTGACGCCCGGCACCTCGCGGTTGATCCGCTCGAGCTCCAGCCGGACGAGCCGCGCGATCTCGACGGTGTTGGTGCCCGACTGCTTGGTCACCTGCATGCGCACGCCCGGCCGGCCGTTGATTCGCAACACCGATCGCACGTCTTCGGTCGAGTCCTTCACCTCGGCGATGTCCCTCAGATAGACCGGAACACCCGTCTTGGTCTGAACGACCATGGTCCTGATTTGCTCGAGGTTCTGGAACTGCCCCTGGCTGCGGAGCAGGTAGGTCATGTCGCCCTGATTGATTTCCCCGATAGGGATGTTCTGGTTCTCGCTGCGCAGGGCGTTGATCACGCGGTCGACCGATAGGTCGAGCGCGGTGGTTTTTTCCTTGGAGAGCTCGACGTGGATTTGCCGGCGCAGCCCGCCATTGACGGTCACCGCCGCCACGCCGGGAACCCGCTCGAGGCGGGGCGACAGCATATTCTCGGCAAGCTCACGCAGCGTCACGCTGTCGTAGTTCCCTTCGACCCCCAGGCCCATGATGGGGTCCGCGTTGGAGTCGAACTTGAACAGCTGCGGCGGGTCCACATCGTCGGGCAGCCGTCCCCGCACGCGGTCGATGCGCGTGCGCATGTCGTTCATCGCTTCGTTGAGGTCGGTGCCCCAGACGAAGTTCAGCCGGATATTGCTCGAGCCTTCCGAGGACGTCGAGTTCATTTGCTCGAGACCGGAGGTGGCGCTCAGCGCCTGTTCGAGCGGCCGAGTCACGAGCTCCTCGATCTCCGCCGGTCCGACGCCGGGGTAGTTGACGCGTACCGAGATCGTCGGCGGCGAAATGTCCGGGAGCAGGTCCACGGGCAGGCGCGTGAGCGAGATGCCCCCCAGCAGAATGACGATGCAGCTGATCATGGTCATCGTGACGGGGCGGTGAATGGCGAAACGCGGAATACTCATGCTCGGCTCCTGTCAATTCGGTGCAGTGTCATGTCTATGCGCTGCGAGGCCTACGACTGGCCACGCGCGCCGCTGCCGGTTTGCCGCTGCCCGGGAAGCTGACCGCCGGCCTCCGGACCTCGCCGCCCGCCGCCGCCGGGCGCGCCTCGATCGCCACTCGATCCGCCACGATCGCCACCCGCCTCGCCGGACCCGCCGCGGCGGCCTCCGCCACGCTGGCCGCGCTGACCGGACTGACCGGGCTGGCCGGGCTGGCCCGCGAGGACGATGCGATCGCCTGCGCGCAGGGCGGCCGCGCCGGTCGTGACGACGCGATCACCTTCCGACAGACCTGACGCGACCTCCACCAGATCCTTGTCCGTCAGACCGATCTCGACCGGCTGGAACTTCGCCACGTCACCGTCGCCGGGCAGAAACACACCGCGGTCGCCATTGACGTCCACCACCGCATTGGCCGGCACGACCAGCGCGTGGTCGCGCTGCTCGACCGTGAACCGTACCTTGGCGTACATGCCGGGCTTGAGGCGGAAGGTGCTGTTCTGGATTTCCACTTCGATCTGCGCGGTGCGCGTCGCCGGATCGAGCACCGGCGCCACACGCGCCACGCGGCCGGTGAACTTCTCGCCGGGGTAAGCGTCGACCTCCACGTCGGCGTGCGCGCCGCCCGTGATGCGGCGGAGGTCCTTCTCGATCACGTTGGCCACCAGCCGCACGACGCCGATGTCGACGACCGAGATGAGCGCCGAGTTCGGCGTGACCCAGGCGCCGGGGTCGAGCGCGCGCTTACCGACGAACCCATTCACCGACGACGTGATGACGGTGTTGGCAAGATTGATCTTCAGTTCGTCCAGACGAGCCTGTGACTGCGCGTACTGCGCCCTGGCGAGGTCGAGTTGGGCCGAGGCCGCCTGATACCGGGCCTCAGCGTCGTCGAGCGTCTGCTGGGGGATCAGCTGGCGCCCGTAAAGGTTCCGGGACCGATCGAGGTTCGTCTGCGCGAACTTGAGGTCGGCCTCGCGCTGGCGAATGGTCGCGGCCGACACCTCGAAGGAGGCCTGGGCCTGCTTGACCTGCTCGATCATCTCTTGGTCCTCGATCTTGGCCAGCGTCTGGCCGCGGCTGACCCGATCGCCCAGGCGGACCGACACCGAGGCCAGCCGGCCGGCGACCTTCGGGACCGCCTCGACGGTCGCCTCGCCAATGAGATTGCCAACGACCGTAATCTGCTCGGACAGGTCGGCCCGCTTGACGGCCGCCAGCTCGACGGTCATCGGCAGGCGCGGGCCGCCGAACCCGCCCCCGGGGCCGCCGAAGCCGGGCCCGCCGAATCCGCCACCGCCCGCCTGGCCACGCCCGCGGCCGGCGCGGCCTCCCGGGCCGCCCGCCTGCGACGCGTTCCCTTGGAGGTCGCCGCCGTTGCGCCGCATGTAGTACGCCCCGGCGCCCGCGCCGATGGTGACGATGATGACGAGAACGAAGATCGCACGCTTCATAGGTTTCCTAGCCGGACCTTATCGAGCCCTCCGAACGTCACCGCGTCGCGCTGCTGACCAGCGTAATGTTCAGGTTCTGCAGCGTCGTCTGCTGCAATCGCTCGACTTCGACGAGTGATTTACGATACGCGAGGATGGCTTGCAGCTCGTTGTTTTGCGCGTTCGCGAGGTCGCGCTGCGATTGAACCACCAGGTAGTTGGTCGAGATGCCGACTTCGAACTTGCTGTTTTCGGCGTCGAGCTGCCGCTGCGCCAGCTCGCGAGTGGCCTGGGCCGCCTGGACGCGTTCGATGTTGTTCTGGACGGTTACGGCGGCGTTGGTGACCTCGGTCGCCACCTGCAACTCCACTTGCTTGAGCTGCGCCTGGTCCTGATTCAACTGCACCCGCGCGCGTGCGACCGTCGCCTTGGCCGAGGTCTGGCCGATCGGGTAGTTGAAGTTCATGGTGACGTTCCATCGCGGGTAGGTACTGTGAAACAGCGTAGACAGCGCATCGGCGTAACCACCGGGGATCGTTCCAATGACCTCCTGGTTGACTCCCGCGCCTCTCTTGATGAGCGTGGTGCCGCCCAAGCCAAGAAACCCGTAGTTTGCGACCACGTCGGCCTGAGGCAGCAGCTGGTTGCTGAGGTACTTCAGCGTCACGCCGTTGACTTCCAGATTCTTGTGCGCAATCGCGAGATCGGTGCGCTCGCTGAGTGCGCGGCGAACTGCCGCGTCGACGTCGATCGCGTCGGGCCGAAAATCTGGACGATCCACCGGATCGAGACTCGAGGTCCACAGCGGATCCTCGGTGCCGCCGACGATCAGCCGCTTCAGCACCAACTCCGTGGTCCGCACCGACGACTGCGCGGCGACCAGGTTCTGCCGCTGCGTGGCCGCCTGCGCCTGGGCCTGCACGACGTCAATTGGCGCCATGGTGCCGACCTGGACGCGCGTCTGGTTGTCTTGCACCAGCCGCTCGGCCAAGGCGACGGATTGCTGAGCGACTTCAACCGACTGTTTCGCAAACACGTAGTCCCAGTACGCGTTGCGTACGTTGGAGAGAATGTTGGTGATGGTCGCGCGCAGCTGCACGTCGGTGATATCGCGGTTCAGCTTGGTGACCTGGAGCTGCTGTCGCGTCAAATCGATTTTGAACCCCCGCATGAGCGGCTGCGTGTACTGTCCCGACCAGTTGGTGTTGAACTGCGGGTTGTAGAGCGAATTGAGGCTCGTCGTCGTCGCCTTGTTGTTGTTCAGCGTGACGCTGAAGCTGCCCCCGCCCCAGGGAACGCTCTGGGCGATGCCGGCGTTGTAGGTCGCCAACCCGGTTTCGACCGGCGCGCCCGCCGTGGCGCCGCCGGCGATCGTGCTCGTCGAGGCGTTGGTTTGCGATTGCGTCGCAAGCTGAGAGGTGACGGCGGGGCTATAGACGGACCTCAGGCTGGCATAGGAAATGTCGCTGATTTCCGGATTCAGCCGCTGGACGGCGATGTCGAGATTGTGATCGAGCGCGAACTTCGCCGCCTCGTCGAGTGTGATCCGGACGACTGGCCGCGCCTCGCCTTGCGCTGTCCGCGGCGGTGCTGCCTGCGCCGCACTCGGGGCACCGGTCTGGCCGGCGGCGACGCGTGCGGCGGCCTGCCGAATGAGCTCTTGAATGCGCGCTTCGCCCAGCTGTTGTGCCGCGGCGCGGCCGGTGGCGGCGGCCACCATCGCGGCGGCGGCGCAGGTCAACATCCACTTCGATCCGTTGGCTCTCATGGCGTTCGTCCTTTGTGGCGTGAGTTGTGCTAGCGCCTCTGCTGGCGGCCGCCGCCCTCGCCCGCGCGCGACCTCGTCCGGCGATCGCGGTCCCACTGCTCGTGCAGCGTCTTGAACTTGACGCGCTGCTCGGGCGTGAGCACCTCCCGCTGGTGCAGCAGCATCAGCGTGCGCATCTTGTTCAAGGCGCCACGGGTGGCTTCGACCGTGTCCAGTTGCCGCGCCACCTTCGCCTCGTCGGCGTTGGCCTCGATCAAGCGCGACAGGTCGGCTTCTTGCCGGTCCAGCTCTTTGTTGCTCTGACGAAGCTGGGGCACCGCCGCCTGAAAGACGTTCTCGATGCGCGTCGATTGCTCGGCGGTCAGCCCAAGATCCTTCTGAAACTGTTCGGACTTCCACCAGGCAAAGGGGCCTTGTCCCTTTGCAGAACCGGCCAGCGCCAGGACGAGCCAAACGCACAGCACGCCGCCGAAGGTGAGCCGTTTCATGTGTAAACCTCTGAAAAAGCAGTCCTTTAAGGAATACGACGGCCTGGTTGACGGTGTTTAGCGGGACACAAACGCGCCGTCGTCACGGCGAGCCCTTTCTGTCGGAACCGGCACGTAAAGAGAAACGTCGGCCATCAACCCCGAGGCGTTCTTTTCGAAGAAATAGGCGGTTCGTGCGTTTGATCATGCCCTACGAGCTCTCACCTTCGCACAACTTCGCCAGAGTGGCGATTGCGGCGCCGACCAGATTGTCCGGTGTCGACGCGCCCGACGTTAATCCAATGGCCACTGCGGCGCTCCCCGGCAGCCAGCCGGTCGTCGTCACCTCCGCCTTCGCGCCGACCGGACGATGACGGATCGCGTCGGCTGACACCAGACACTCGGGATCGGCAATATGAAAGGTCGGGCGAGTCGCCGCGCAGATGCGCGCCAGGTTGCAGGTGTTGCTGCTATTGTAGCCGCCGATCACGATCATGACGTCCACCGGCTTGTCGCGCAGCAACACGACCACGGCGTCCTGCCGATCCTGGGTCGCGCTGCAAATCGTATCGAACGCCTCAAAGCGTTCCGCCAGCGCCGACTCCCCGTAGCGATCCGCCATCGCCGCTTTGAGTCTCTCACCGATTTCGAGCGATTCGGTCATCAGCATCGTCGTCTGGTTGGCGAGACCGATGCGCTGCAGATCGCGGTCGGGGTCGAAACCGGGCGAGGCGGCGCCGGCGAACGGCTTCATGAACGCCGCCCCGTTGCCGCCGTGACGAATGTAGCCGCACACCTGCGATGTTTCGCCGTGATCGAGGACGACGAGGTAGCGGCCGCCGTAGCGGACCGCCTGTGACGCCGTGGCTTGCGTCTCTTCGTGCCAGACCTTGCCGTGAATGATCGAGGTATAGCCCCCCTCGGCGTAGCGCCGGACGTTTTTCCAGACGTTGAGCACCGATCCGCACGTGGTGTCAATGAGCGTGCAGCCGCGGTCCTGGAGCCGCTCGAGCAGGGCGACCGTCACGCCGAACGCCGGGAGAATCACGATGTCGTCCGGCCCCAGACCGGGGAGGGCGCCGGTGTCGTCGCTCAAGAACCGGATCCCCATGGCACGCAGCTGCTCGTTGACGTGCGGGTTGTGAATGATCTCGCCTGTCAGGAAGACCGTGCGATCGGGAAACCGCTTGCGCGTCTGATACGCGTAATCGACCGCGCGGTCCACGCCGTAGCAGAAGCCGAACTCGCGGGCGAGGTGAATCGTCAGCCGCCCGGCGCGGTACGTGAAGTCGTTGGCCTTGATTCGATCGACGAGGTCGCTGTGGTAGCTGTCGGCCAGCATGCCGGCGACGGCATGCTTCAGGTCGAGGCCTTTTCGGAAGATCAGAGAAGCCAACGCTAGCGGAGTCTATCGCTGACTTCGCGCACGTACGGCGTCAGCGCCTCGAAGGGCACCAATTCGCGCGTGCGGGGACTCTCGAGCGCGACCTCGAGATCCGACATAAAGGCATCGTCGGACACGTCGGGCGTCGGGCCCGTGCCGCGCGCCGCCACCGGCGCGAGGTACGCGGGACGCGCGCTTGGGGCAGGGCGCGCGCTTGCGTTGATGAGGCCGCCGCTCTTGAATGCGCGCGATCCGGAGAACATGCCGACGGCGAGGCCGACGAAGAGGCCCGCGGCGGCCGCCGCCGCGACCCAGCGGGTCGCGACGCGTGGCGCCGAATTCGCGCGCCGGCTGACGGACTGGCGCGGGAAACTGATGACGCGCGCCGCATGGCTGGCATGCTCCAACCGGCGGGCGATCTGCTGCTGCTGCGCGCGCAGACGCTCCGGCGTGAACACGGCGTCGCTCTCCCGGTCGGCGTCTGCGCGGAGGCCGTCCATGAAGCGGGCGAGCTCCGCATACCGTTGCCCACACTCCACGCACTCGGCCAGGTGCTCGGCCAGCGGCGGATCGAGCGGCTCGCCGCTCCGCTCGACAAAATAGCAGTCGAACAGGCGCTCTTCCTGGATGTGATGCGCGTGAGCGATCACGGCTGGCCTCCAAGCAGTCCGCGCAGCTTCCGCGCGGCCCGAAACAGATGGACGCGCACGGTCGACTCGTTCAGTCCCGTCATGGCGCTCACTTCACGAGGCGTGCAGTCGCCGTAGTGACACAGCATGAACACCGTCCGTTGGCGTCCTTCGAGTCGATCGATGGCGGCGGTCATGCGCGCCCGTCGCTCGCGCGCCAGCAGCCGCGCTTCGGGATCGGCATCGGGCGCGCCGGCGACCGACGCTCGCAGCTCGCCCGCGAACGTCGTGACGTCGGCCGGCACGAACCACCGGTCGCGGCGGGCGCGCATCTTGCGCCGATCGAGGCACCCGTTGATGAGAATCCGTGTGAACCACACCTCGAACGGCCAGGCCTCTCGATACGACGTGATGTGCGTAAAGACTTTGACAAATGCGTCTTGCACCGCTTCGTCGGCGTCGGCCGCCTCGCGCAGATACTGATACGCGATGCGCAGCGCGCGGCGCTGGTGCGCCGCGACGAGGCCGGCGAACCGCTCTCGCGCCTCGTCCAGAGCGCCGCGGTCGACCAGGCCGCGGATCTCAACCGCCAGCCGCGAATCCTCCGACAGCGGCGCCGCAACAGGCCGGCGGCCGCGGGCGTCCGGGACGCCCACGCCGGTCGGATTGACGACGGCAGCCGTACGCACATCAACACTCATAGGGCATTACGATTCGGCACGGAAGGTGTTTACAGTTTACCTCAAATAATTGACTTAGGTCGAAGGCGCCAGATACGATGCGTGCGTTCGGCGTATTGTGCTGGACCTCCGGGCCTTACCTCCGAAAAGCTCTTGTGTTGACGTAGCTTTCAGCTCTCTCAGCTGTCAGAGCCTGT
>JAHFUJ010000016.1:0-4648 GCA_023265105.1 Acidobacteriota bacterium | reverse complement strand
AATGACAAATTCGTCGTACGCGAGCCGTCCAGCGAAGCGAATATCGCGTGGGGCAAGGTGAACCGCCCGATGGAATCAGCGCACTTCGACGCGCTGCATCGCGACTTGCTCGGCTCCCTGACCGGCAAAGAACTGTACGTTCAGGATTGCTATGCCGGCGCCGACCCGAACTACCGGCTGCCGATCCGCATCATCAACGAGTACGCCTGGCATAATCTCTTTGCACGGAACCTGTTCATTCTCGATCCGAATCCCGCCCCCGAGACGCACGTTCCGCAGTTCACGGTGATCGACTCGCCCAGCTTCCAGGCCGAGCCGAAACGCCACGGCACCCGCTCCAACGTCGTCATCGCGCTCAATTTCGCAAGAAAGCTGGTGCTCATCGCCGGCTCCAGCTACGCGGGCGAGATGAAGAAATCGATCTTCAGCGTTCTCAACTACATTCTTCCGCTCAAGAACGTGCTGTCGATGCACTGCTCGGCCAACATCGGGCCGGCGGGCGACACGGCGCTCTTTTTCGGTCTCTCCGGCACCGGCAAGACGACCCTGTCGAGCGACCCGGGCCGAATGCTGGTGGGCGACGATGAGCACGGGTGGAGCGATCGCGGCATCTTCAACTTCGAAGGCGGGTGTTACGCGAAGACGATCCGGCTGTCGGAGGAGGCCGAGCCGCAGATCTACTCGACGACGCGCCGCTTTGGCACGGTGCTCGAGAACGTCGTTGTCGATCCCGAGACGCGGGCGCTCAACCTGGACGACGATCGGTTGACCGAGAACACGCGCGCCGCGTATCCGATTGCTTTCATCGATAACGCCGTGTCGTCGGGGCAGGGCAGTCATCCGAAAAACATCGTGATGCTGACGGCCGACGCCTTCGGTGTGCTGCCGCCGATTTCTCGCCTCACGCCTGCGGGCGCGATGTATCACTTCTTGTCCGGGTATACCGCGAAGGTCGCGGGAACCGAGCGGGGCGTCACCGAGCCGACGGCGACGTTCAGCACCTGTTTCGGCGCACCCTTCCTGCCGCTCGCGCCGAACCACTACGCCCGGATGCTCGGCGACCGCATTGCGCGCCATCAGGCGCGGGTGTGGCTGGTCAACACGGGCTGGACGGGCGGGCCGTACGGCACGGGGCGACGCATGAAGATTGCGGACACCCGCGCGATGATCCGCGCGGCGCTGTCGGGCGCGCTCGATGGGGTTGGTTACGAGCACGATCCGGTGTTCAATCTCGACGTGCCCGGCCGTTGTCCCGAGGTGCCAGCCGAGGTGTTGACACCGCGCCGCACCTGGACCCATCCGGCCGATTACGACACGCAAGCCCTGAAGGTCGCGCACATGTTCGCCGAGAACTTCAAGACATTCGAGCAGGGTGTGACCGCCGAGGTGAGGGCGGCTGGACCGAGATGCACTACGAGCCCGTCATCGGGTTAGAAATTCACGCCCAGCTGTTGACCGCCTCGAAGATCTTCTGCGGCTGCAGCACCAGGTTCGGCGCCGCCCCGAACACGCATCTGTGCCCCGTCTGCCTTGGTCTGCCCGGCGCGCTGCCCGTACTGAACCACGCGGCGGTCGACGACGCGATCCGGGCGGCCCTCGCGCTCGATTGCACGATTCACGACACGTCGATCTTCGCGCGCAAGAACTACTTCTATCCCGATCTCCCGAAGGGCTATCAAATTTCGCAGTACGAGCAACCGCTCGCGACCGACGGCGTCATCCGGGCCAACAGCGACTACTGGACCCCTGACCACGACATCCGGATCAAGCGCGTGCACATGGAAGAGGACGCGGGCAAGCTGCTCCACGAGGGATTTCCCGATTCCGATCGCCGGAGCTATGTCGACCTCAATCGGTCGGGCGTGCCGCTCATCGAGATCGTGACCGAACCCGATCTCCGATCGGCGAAAGATGCCGCGTCGCTGTTCGGCTACCTGCGCGAGCTGCTGATGGCGATTGGCGTCAACGATGGCAACATGGAAGAGGGGAGTCTGCGGTGCGACGCGAACGTGTCGGTTCGTCCGGCCGGTACCGACCTGCTTGGGACGAAGGCCGAGGTCAAGAACCTCAACTCGTTCCGCTTCCTCCAGAAGGCCCTCGAATACGAGATCGAGCGGCAGAACGACGTGTTGAACGGCGGTGGCCGCGTCGTCCAGGAAACTCGGTTGTGGGATGTGGGGACAGGACGCACAATCGCGATGCGGAGCAAGGAGGAAGCGCACGACTATCGGTACTTTCCCGAGCCCGATCTGCCACCGCTTGTTGTCGCCCCCGCGCGGATTGCGGCGTTACGCGGACAGATGCCCGAGCTGCCGGCCGCGCGTCGCACACGGCTGGTGTCGGCCTACGCCCTGACGCCGAGCGACGCGGCGACGTTGACGCAGGTCGCGCCGGGGCTCGACGCCTATTTCGAGGAGACGGTCCTCGCCGGGGCGGACGCCAGGCTCGCGAAGAACTGGCTGGTGGGCCCGGTGCTCGCGAGCATGAACGACGCTGGTGAGGACGCCGCCGCCGCGTTGCGCGTCCGCCTGCTGCCGGCGCAGCTGGCGCGCTTGCTCGCGCTCATCGACAACGGCACGATCAGCGGCTCGATCGCGAGAGAGGTCTTCGCGAAGATGTTCGCGTCCGGACGGACGGCGGACGACATCGTCGAGGCGGAAGGGCTCAGGCAGCTTGACGACGAGTCGCAGGTGCGTGGGGCCATCGCCGACGTGCTCGCGCGCCACGCCGATGCGGTCGCGCAGTACCGCGGCGGCAAGACGGCGACGTTTGGGTTCCTCGTCGGGCAGGTGATGAAGGCCACGGCGGGGAAGGCGAACCCCAAGCGGGTGAACGAGCTGTTGAAGAAGGAACTCGAGGCGGGAGCGGCGGGAGGGGTGGGATAGTGATATACTGAAATTCCTCCGACAGCCGCGTGATAGAAACCGATCACCTCTCCAAACTCTACAGCCGCGGCGTTTACGCGCTGCGCGATCTCTCGCTCACGATCGACAAAGGCGAGTTCATGTTCCTCACCGGCCCAAGCGGTGCGGGGAAGTCGACCTTCCTGCGATTGTTGCTGCGCGAAGAGCTCCCCAACGAAGGGGAACTGAAGGTGGCGGGACGCGATCTGAAAACACTCAGTTCCCCGCAGGTCCAGAGTTACCGGCGCACGGTGGGGTTCGTGTTCCAGGATTTTCGTCTCATTCCGCGATTCACCGTCTTCCAAAACGTCGCCTTTGTCATGCGCGTTCTTGGCGTGCCGGTGGCCGTGCAGCAGCGCAAGACGTTTCAGGTGCTCAAGTGGGTCGGGCTGCAGCACCGAATGAACGCTTACCCCGAAGAGCTCTCGGGCGGCGAGCAGCAGCGCATCGCGATTGCGCGTGCGCTGGTCAACGATCCGCAGCTCGTGCTGGCGGATGAGCCGACCGGAAACCTCGATCCCGACCTCGCGCTCGAAATCATGAACCTGTTCCGGGAAATCAACGCGCGCGGCACGACGGTCGTCGTCGCGACGCACGATCGCGAGCTTATCAGGCGCGTCGGGCGGCGCGCCATCACGCTCGAACAGGGCCACGTCGGCGAGGAGGCGTGATGCGGGCGCTGCGGTACGCCCTCGAGGAAGCGTTCGCCAGCTTGTGGCGCGGCCGGCAGTCGGGTCTGCTCTCGATCGCCACCATTGCGCTGGCGTTGTTCGTCCTCGGTGCGTTCTTGAACGTGACCTCGAACCTCGAGCAGTTGGGGACGGAGTGGAGCAGCGCGGCCGAGATGTCGGTCTATCTGAGCGATCAGGTCACGCCGGCCGAGCGGTCCGCCATCGAACTGATCCTTACGCCAGGCACCGTCGTTGCCGCGCGCGAGTACGTGTCGAAGTCGGACGCGCTCGCCCGGTTCAAGCGAACCTTCGCCGATCTCGCCTCGGCGGCCGACAGCCTGGGAGACAATCCGTTGCCGGCGTCCTACGAAGTGAAGTTGCGCACCGGGCCGGGCGTGGAAGCGAGCGTCGACCAGCTGGGGGCGGCGTTGCGGCAGGCGGCCGGGGTCGCCGACGTCCGCTACGATCGGCAATGGTTGACGCGGCTGCTGGCGGTCATTACGGTCATCGGCGGCGTCGGCCTCGTGTTGGGCACCGTGCTGACGATTGCCGCCGCCTTGACGGTGGCCAACGTGGTGCGCCTGGCGCTGTACGCGCGGCACGATGAGCTCGACATTATGCAGCTCGTCGGCGCGCCGCAGGCGTACATTCGCGGTCCCTTCGTGATGGAAGGCGTGCTCCAGGGCGGCCTTGGCGCGCTGGTGGCGTTGGTCGCGCTCGGCGCAGTGTTTATCGCGGTGCGGACCCGATATCTGGCGCCGATGGCGTCGGCCATCAATCTGTCGTCGGTCCACTTCCTTCCACTCGACGCCTGCGTGTTTCTGGTGGCGGGCGGCATGATGGTCGGGTGCCTGGGCGGGCTGGTGGCGGCCTGGAATCGATAGGCTTCTCGCGAGAGGCTTCTCGCGAGAGTTGACACCGGTTTTCGCGCGGCACTACACTGGGAACACAGCAACAACGCGTCAGTGCCGAGGACCTGCATGCCACGCTTCGTGACCGCTTCGAGGCCGACCAGCGCGCAGCACCAGATCACCGAGTTTTACCGAGAGGAATTCGTCAAACACCGCCGATGTC
>JAHFUJ010000203.1 GCA_023265105.1 Acidobacteriota bacterium | reverse complement strand
CCAGGCACGACAATCTGCTCATTCTCGTCGATCAGTTCGAGGAGCTGTTCCGGTTCCGGCGCAGCCGTCAGATCGAGAACTCGCGCGACGAAGCGGTCGCGTTCGTCAAGCTCCTGCTGGAGGCGGCGAATCAGACCGAGATGCCGATCTACATCGTGCTCACCATGCGATCGGATTTCATCGGCGACTGCATGGACTATCCGGGACTGCCCGAAGCGGTCAACGAGAGCCAGTACCTGGTGCCGCGCATGACACGCGACGAGCTCCGGTCGGCCATCACCGGTCCGGTGGCGGTCGCCGGCGGCGGGATCGCCCCGCGCCTCGTGCTGCGGCTGCTGAACGACGTCGGCGACGACCAGGATCAGCTCCCGTTGATGCAGCACGTGCTGATGCGTTCGTGGGATCATTGGGCACAGCACCGGCAGGCCGGTCAGCCGATCGACCTGGCGAACTACGAAGCGGTCGGGACGCTCCAGAACGCGCTGTCGATCCACGCCGAAGAAGCCTACGCGGAGACGGGAACCGACGAAAGAAAGCGGATCACCGAGCGGATCCTCAAGGCGCTGACCGACACCTACTCGGATCCGCGCGGGGTGAGGCGTCCGACGTCGGTCGCGGATCTCGCCGCCATCTGCGAGGTCGCCGAAGCAACCGTCGCCGACATCGTCGAGATCTTCCGGCGGCCCGGCCGGTCGTTCCTGATGCCGCCATCGAGCGCGCCGCTCACCTCGCGCGTCATCGTCGATCTCTCCCACGAAAGCCTGATGCGGTGCTGGAAGCGCCTGATCGAGTGGGCGCAGGGAGAGCGCGAGTCGGCCACGCAGTACGTCCGAACCTCGCTCGAGGCGTCCTACTATCAGCGGAGCGCGGCCGGGCTCTGGGACGACCCCGAGCTCGAGCTGGCGCTTCAATGGAGGCGCAGGAACCATCCGACGGCGGCGTGGGCGAGGCGGTTAGACCAGTCGTTCGATCTCGCGATGGATTTTCTCGATCGCAGCGCGAAGGAACGCGATCGACTGAAAGCGGAACGGCGCGCCTGGCGCCGCCGAAACTTTTATCTCCTGAGTGGAACGGCCGTCGTGTTTGTCGTGGCCTTCGTCATCGCGGCACTCGCCTGGTTGTACGCGCGAGGTCAACAGACCCGCGCCGAAGGCTATCTCGGGCTCGCCAAGAAGGCCGTCGACGACACCCTGGTGGCCGCCGACCGTGACCCGACGCGGATGGGCGCCGAAGTGCCGCAGCTGAATGAATTCCGGCGTGAGCTGCTGGATCGGGTGAAGCGCTTCTATGTCGAGTTCATCAAGCAGCAGCCGAACAACGCGCAGCTCCTCAACGAAATGGCGCTCGCGCATTTGAGGCTCGGCCACATCAACCGCATGGTCGACGACCGGCCGGAAGCTGCCCGGGAATACGAGCAGGCCATCGCCCAGTTCGACAGCCTCTCGCGCAGCAATGCCGGGCACCCCGAGTACCGGCAGGCCCTTGCGAGCGCGTACACCTGGCTCGGAGAAACCATGCGCCCCCTGCGCGAGCGTTACGCCGACGCGGAAAAGGCGTACGGAAACGCGCTGCGCGTGCAGATGGAGTTGGTGAACGCGTATCCCGGCAACGCGACGTATCGCCAGGAGCTCGCCCGCACGCGTTACGACCGCGGAATCCTCTCCTGGAGCGGCGCCGCTCCTGGCGAGCCGAGGTTCGACCAGGCCGAAGCCGATTTCCGCGACGCCGTGCGGCTGCTCGAGCCGATCGCCGGCAACAATGCCGACGTGCAGATTTCGCAAGACCTCGCGCGCGCGTACAACAACCTCGCCAATCTGCTCTGGCAGCAGGGCATGCCGGAAGCCAAGGGCCTGTTCGAAAAAGCGATTCTCATCCACGAAGCGCTCACCGCGCGGGATCCGCGTAATCGCGAGTACAAGCTCGAGCTGGCGACGTTTTCCGAGAACCTGTCCTGGCTGTTGCGCGACGCCGGGGACGCCAACGCCGCCGCGCGACCCAACGCCCGGGCGCTCGCGCTTCTCGACGAGCTCGTACGGCCGGCGCCGTCGCTGGGCATCGAGCAGGCCGACGCCCACACCCTGCGCGCGCGCATCCTGCAGTCGCGAGGCTCACGAGACGCCTCCGCCGAATACCGCCGGTCGCTGGAACGCTTCGAGGACCTCGCGAAGGCCCAGATTGTCAGCGTCCGTGCCGACTTTTATATGCGGCTTGGCGATCTTTTGTTAAACTTAGCGTCCCTGCGGCGCGAGCAACCTCAGAACGACGACGCGCGGCGGGTGCTCACGGAAGCCGTTGGACTTTTCGTGGGGCTGTGGCGGCAGGCCGCGGCTGCCGGTTTGGGACCCGACGCGCAGGCCGCTGTCGATAATGTGACGCCTGCGATGTCGGCGCTGCCAGACTCGGATCGGCGAGCGCTCATCGCGACCTATCCGGATTTGCGGCAGATTCTCAATGACAACGCATCCAACCGCAGGCCATGAGCGCGACCACTGTTTTGACGAACTGGAGGGATGATGAGACGCGTGTTGATGATGGGCTGGCTGATGCTGGTTCCGGTTGCGACGCAGGCACAGGTGCCGGACGATCGCGGCGTCGAAGAGGAGCGCGTGGCCGGCGCCGCGACGCCGCGGCCGCCCTCGGTCGCGAATGAACGCTTCGCCTCGGCGGCCACGGCGGGTCAAGCGGCGAGGCCCGTGGCCGCTCCGCCGCCGGACGGCCCGCGGCGCCGCGGCAGCATGGTCGGATACATCGACGATGCGGTCGTGAGCTCGAAAGTTCGAATCCGCTTCGAAACCGGCCTGCACGATCGTGTGCCGGACCGCGCCGAGTTTTTCTACGCGAAATGCGGCTGCTATCGCGACGTGGGGGCGACCAACGCCGCCTTCGATCCGGCGGCGCCGGGTCCCCGCCCCGGGGCCGCGAACGATCTGAATTTTCAGCAGTTTTTCGTGCTGGGCGAATACGCCTTCACCGACCGCATCTCGGCATTCGCGGAGCTGCCGACGCGGTGGATTCAACCGCAGTCGTTCGTGCCCGGCACCGGCGGCGGCTTTCCCGACCACGGCGGCGTCGGCGATCTCCGCGCCGGCGTCAAGGTCGCGGTGCTCACGACGTCGCGACAGACCTTAGCGGCGCAGGGGCAGGTATTCATGCCCACCGGCAATGCATCGAACGGACTGGGCACCGACCACGCCAGCCTCCAGCCCTCGCTCCTGCTGTATCAGCGCGTGTCCGATCGGCTGGTCGTCGAATCGCAAGTCGGTGATTGGCATCCCTTTGGGGGCTCGGCGGGCATCCCGACGACCAGCACCGACACGTTCGCTGGCGATGTATTCTTCTACGGCATCGGTCCGAGCTACGAGGTGTATCGCACCGACACGATACGAGTGGCTCCGGTCGTCGAGCTGGTCGGATGGCATGTCGTCAACGGCTTTCAGACCGCCACGGCCTCCGATGCGGGCGGCACGAACATCGTGAACCTGAAGTTTGGCGCGCGGGTCGCGTGGAACCCCGAGAGCTCGCTGTACGTCGGCTACGGGCACGCGCTGACTTCTTCGTCCTGGTATGACGATATCGTGAGATTCGAATACCGGTATTCGTTCTGAACGCGCCGGCACGTGATCGGGAGGACCTGTCGCCGAGCGTGAGTACAGGGGCCCATGGCCACTGGGACAATTTTCATCAACTACCGCCGCGATGACAGCCGAGCCGACGCCGGCCGGTTGTACGACCGCCTCGAGATACGCTATCCCGACAGAGTTTTCAGAGACGTCAGTGATCTCGGGCCAGGCGTCGAATGGCGCGACGCGATCGCGAAGGCTCTGGGTACCGCCGACGCCTGCATCGTCGTCATCGGCAGAAACTGGCTGGGTGCCACCGACTCGGCCGGAAACAGGCGCCTCGAGAATCCCAACGACACGGTCCGCCTGGAGATCCTGGCCGCTCTCAACAATGGCGTCCGCTTGTTCCCCGTCCTGGTGGGCGATGCGCAAATGCCAACTGAGGAACAACTCCCCCTCGACCTCCGGCCGCTGGCGAGGCGTAACGCGCTCGAAATCAGCGAGCAGGATTGGGACGAGGATTTCAACAAGCTTGTTCGCGCCATCGAAGCATCGCTCGGGTGGATACCCACCACGCCGGCGCGGCCGGCAGAATCCGCGACACCACCGACGAACACGATCGCTCAGGTGCACGTTCAGCGGGGCATCCAGCCCACCGCCCCTGTCGCCCCGCCGGCCGCGCGACGGTCGGCCGCGGGCGTCCTCACGGCCGCAACCGTGGTGCTCGTGATTGGCAGCCTTGGCGCCGCCGCATTTCGTTTTGGATATTTGAGTCGGTCGAGTCGACCACGACCGCAGGTGAACACCGTGGACGGCGCGAAGCCGACGCCGTCTACGCGGGCCGAGTCGGCGCCCGTCTCGTCACCGTCCGCGACACGGAACCAAGTGCCCGTGCTTCCTGCCGAGCCGACGATGTCGTCGCCGCCCGTCGATCGCTCGCCGGCGCCGGCTCCGACGGGGACTGAGCGTCGCGTGCCAGCGGCCAGCCCGCCCGTCAAACCGCTTCCCTCCGGCGGAGCGCTCGGCAATCAGGCGAACCCACAGGCTGCCGGACGCGAGTCTGCACCACTTCCAGCGTCTGGCACAGGGCAGTCTCCGCCCTCCGACGTGCCATTTCCTCGGAATCCGTCCGTGTTTCATCGCTGCGCAGGGGCGGCCGAGGTCTGCGCGGCGCTTCGGGCAGCGCTCGATCAGGCGCTCGAACGGGAATCACTCCCCGGCGTGCGCGATCCCGACCGCGCGGAAATCCTGATCGAAGCAAACGTCTCAGTTGTCGAGGATCGGGTCGATCGTCAATTCGGCACGACGTTCGCCGTGCGCACCTACTCAGTCGATCTCGCCGGGGAGGCGCGTCGTTCCAGAGAATCGGTGCCGATGCCTGCCCCACGTTCGTTCAGCTTCGACGCGCGGTTCGGCCGCGATCGTCTCGCGGAGAATGCGCACCTGATCGCAGAATCTGCTGTCGAGAAGGTGCGAGCGTTCTTGAAGAAACGATGAACCGTCAGCGCTCCTGACGGATGACGTCTTTGGCCTTCGCACTGCCGGTGACGGTCATGATGGCGAACTGCTGCTGAACATCGGTGACAACTCCTCGTCCCGTCTGCGTCTCCTCGGCGCCGAGCTTCGCGCCGGTGACGGGGTCCACCAACTCTTCGCCGACGCTGAAGATCGCGAACTTGTCGCCCACCTTGATCCCTGACGTGGAACCCATGTTGATGTAGGCGCGAGTCCCGTCGATCTTGATGACTCTCGCGTCGATCCCGCCCGTGGATCCGCCTGCGTCCGTGATCCTGGCCAGATAGGTTCCGGCCACAAGCTTCTCAACGATCGCTTTCGCGGCTTTCTGGATCGTTTCGCTCGCGATGCCCCATTCGGCGTCACGGCTCAAGCTGGTGCCGCCCAGGAAGCCGCCGCCCTTCTTCACCTCGCCGTCGGCCGACAGGGACACGACGCGCTCGCCGGTCGTCGTATCGATGAACCGCATATTGATCGTCGTCTCCGCCTGAGCGACGTTTCCCCCGAGGCCAAGCCTCCCGATTGCGGCGCGAGTGTTGTTAATCGAGAACTTGTCAATGCCTCCGGTCAGGATGTACTTGACGCCGAGGAGCTTTCCCATCTTGGCGGCCGACTGCGGATCAAGCGCGCCAGCGCCGGAAAGCACTTGCTCCTTCATGACGAGGTCGAGCTTCTCGCGCTCGATGACGCTGAACTTTGCCGAGAGCGTCGGGTTCTCGGACAGAGACGTTTCGATGTGATTGCGGACCGCTGGACCCAGATCGCTCGAGAACGACCAGTGCTGTTCGGCGTTGTTCTCGAAGGTCCAGATGGCGATGCGGATCTTCGCCTGGGCCACGAGAGGTGTTGGGGCGACGAGCACAAGCACGCATGGCAGGGCCAGCGCCGCGAGAGACAGCTTCTTCATCGCATCCTCCTTCAGAACCCAGTGTCCCGTCCCAGTGGTTCGTGACATAACTCCCGGTCGGGGCATCCCTCCTCCACCCCAACGCGGCTGCCGCGTTGGGGACCCCGGGCTGGCTGCGTTGCTGCGATCGTGTCACGTCAGAGCGTCTTGAGATACTCGATCAGCGACTCGCGTTCCTTGACCGACAAGTCGCGGCCGTAAGTGTGGCCGCCGTTCCCGTTGCCGCGTTGCGACGTGTCGAACGCCACGCCCTGCTTCTCGGCGTCGGGTCCGCTTGAAACGAAGCCGACCCCGCGCCAGTCGTACACGTCGTACGCGCGATAGAACCGCGAGGGCCGCTCGTCGAGAAACAACAGGGCGCGCAGCGTCGGCACCGAGCCGTTGTGAAGATACGGCGCGCGCAGCCAGATGCCGTCGAGGGGCATGCCCGCGTAGCCGTTGGTCTTTCGGAAGTGCGAGAAGCGCCACGGCTTCCCCGTACCAATGGTGTTCATCTGCGTGACCAGCTCCGGCGTGAACGACCGCAGCCGCTCCGGGTCGGTGCCGATCTCGGCGATCTCGGTCACCTGGCCGACGCGCGGCTGGCCGATGTCGTGACAGCTGGCGCAGTGCTGTTGGTAGATCGGGGTGCCGGCGTCCGCCAGCGCCTTGTCGAGACGCTCCGGCGGAAACGCGGGCGGCTTGAGATCCAGGATCCACTGGGCAATGCGATCGAGCGCGTCGAGATCGAGGGAATCCGGCGTCGCGCCGGCGCCGATCGCGGCGCTTTTGTTGCGCTCTTCCATGGAGTTGTTGTTGCCGTCCCAATGCAGCCACAGTCCCTGCCGCATCCGCTGGTTCCAGAGCGACGGCAGGTCGGCGGTGCCCACCGTGTCGTCGGTGTCGAAGTGCGTCTCTTTGGCGAACATCGCCTTGTACGGATTGAAGGTATCGACGCGGCCCGGGCCCTGGGGCGGCCGCTTGTCGAACCAGGCGAGCCGGCTGTCCCGTTCGAGGATGCCGTCCTTCGTGCGGCTGATGACGAGCCACCGGTACACCAGGCCGTCGAAGAAGCCGAACTCGGGATGCTTCCGCATCGCCGCAACGAGCGTGTTGGCGTTGAACCGGGGATCGTGGGCGCAGGCGGACAGGAACCGGGCATAACCTTGCAAGTCCATCTGATGCGCGGGCATCCCCAGCACGATCTTCGGGGTCGCGCCTGGAGCCTCTCGGTAATCGGCGGCGTGACACGTCGCGCAATTGAGCCCGACGCGCGGAATCCAATCCGTGCTCTTCGACGTCCCGATCGGCACATCGCTCGTGGGCGTTTCGTAGGTAAAGCCCAGCCGCGCGTAGGCGTTGCCAGGACGGTTCGGCAGCTTGTCGGCGAACACTTCGGGAAGCACGCGCCAGAGCCAGTACGGCACGCCGACGGTCTCTTCGGTGCCGAACGCGCCGTACTTGAATTCGGTCGCAATGTCGGTCGCCGCGGAAAGGCCGTCAACGGCTCGCGCACAGACGAGAGCCACGAGCAGCGCCGCAACGCCACCGACCGCCGGGCGTCTGAGTTGTCTTGTCAGGCTCTGCACGCGAGCACTATAGCAGAACGGGCGCGCGTCAACGCTTCGCATACGCGCCGGCCGAGTGCACGCGGATTTCCGCAGCGACGCACCAGCCACTTGTGATTGAATGCCACATGGCACCGTAAGACGCGCGCCTGTTCGTTCTGTCTTACGTGCTGAGGAGGATATTGTGATCGCCAACACCCCGGGGTTAGCCGAAGAAACCGTCGCGCCTGACGAAGCGGCGGTGACGGCCGAATTCATTGCCTTCCTGAAGACGGTGAGCACGAAGCATCATCCCTCCGGCGTGATGCCGCGCTTCAATCAGGGGAGGGCTGCCGGCTGCGTGGACGCGGAGTTCACGGTGCCCGATGGCCTGCCGCCCGAGCTTCGTATCGGGCTCTTCGCACAACCGAAGACGTATCGTGCCCGGATCCGATTCGCCAACGCCACCTCGCAGTCGGACCGAGAGAGGGACGTTCGAGGCATGTCGATCAAAGTCTCGGGCGTGAGCAGCGACAACCTGACCCCTGGCCAGTCGAATCAGGACTTCATCCTCAACAGCCACGCCGTCATGATGGTGGGAGGAACCCGGGCGTTCCTCGACCTGCTGAAGGCGGTGGAGGCGGGCGGCGGCAAAGAGGCGCTCTTTTTTCTCTCACATCCGCACGCGGCGGCGGTGGCGCTAGCCTCGCGTCAGCACGCGACGAGCCACCTCGAGATTCCCTATTGGAGCACGACCCCCTATCTGTTCGGCCCCGGTCGCGCCGTCAAGTACATCGCACGCCCAATTTCGACCCGCGCGACGCCATTGCCCAATCCGCTGACCGATGACTATCTGCGAGCGCGTCTGACGGATCATCTGGCGCGCGAAGACGCGCGCTTCGATTTCCTGATCCAGTTTCAGACCGACAGCCGGAAGATGCCCATCGAGGACGCGAGCGTCGAATGGCGGGAGCAC
>JAHFUJ010000202.1 GCA_023265105.1 Acidobacteriota bacterium | reverse complement strand
GAAGGCGCGCCGAAACTCTGAAACGTATTGACGGTGACCAGGGCAACCGCGACAGCAACTGCAACCTTGAACGGCATGTCACCTCACGAGGATTCACCGCAGGATCGCAAAAGAAAAGGGCGCGTGCGGCGCCGGGCCCTCGACCGTTAAGAGTACGCGCCCCTTACTCCGAAAGGCTCTGTGTCGACGTAGCTTTCAGCTCTCAGCCTTCAGCTCTCAGCAGCATGCATTGGCTGACAGCTGACAGCTGACAGCTGACAGCTGATAGCTGATAGCTGATAGCTGATAGCTGATAAGTCAAGTGACGTCCGGGATCAGTTAGGCAGCCTGTATGCGAGGTACTCGCCCGAGTAGGCCCCGCCGCTGACAGCCACGACGATGTACTGCTTGCCGTCGACCTGATAGGTCATCGGCGATCCGCTCTGAGGCGCCGGCATCCACACCGCGCCGACCTGATTGCCGGTCTGCTTGTCATACGCGCGCAGCATCGCGCCGCGCGGATGCTCGGGCGTCGTCGTGAGCTGCGGGTCGCCCATGATGACCAGCGTTTTGGTGACGATCAACCCGACGCCCGAGGTGCCAGCCTGGCCGGTCTTCGGAATGTTCATACCTTTGAGCGCCGGATGGTTGCGGACGTTATCCGGCGTGTCGCCGTGCGGCACCTGCCACATGATCTCGCCCCGATCGAGATTGATCGCCGAGAGGGTTCCATACGGCGGTTTCATGAGGGGAAGCCCTTGCACATTGAACCCGCCGCCGCCCTCGGCGGGGGCCGGAGCGGGCGTCCCGGGTGGGGGCGGGCCTGCGGCTGCGGCTCCTGGCCTTATCGGCGCATCAGCGGCGCAGCAGTCACCAGGCCCAAATACTTCCCGGAACGGTTGCCCGGCGGTTCCCGCCACGTAGCGGATATCAGAAAAACCCGGCGGCGGCGCGACAAGCGATCGCACCGAGACGGCGTTGTTGGCTGCCTGCGCGTAGACGACGTGCGTCTCGGGATCGGCGGCCGACCCGGGCCAGTTCGTGGCCGTGCCGGCACCGATGGCGCCGAGCACGCCGCTCACGTTGCCGAGCATCGGCGGAGTGAAGGGCGACGGTCCCACCCTGTAGCGCTTGAGCGCCTCGAGCCCTTGCGCACGCAGCTCCGGCGTGAAGTCGATCACGTCGTCGGGCACCTTGAGGTAGTTGCGGGCATAGGTGGGCGGCTTGGTGGGGAACGGTTGCGTCGGCGACATCTTTTCGCCCGGCACGTCGGACTGCGGCACAGGCCGTTCCTCGATCGGCCACACCGGTTGGCCAGTCACGCGATCGAGGACGTACAGGAACGACTGCTTGCTCGGTGACGCCACTGCCTTGATCGCCCGGCCGTTGACGTTGATGTCGAGGAGGATCGGCACGGAGGAGTTGTCAAAGTTCCACACGGGATGGTGCACGTACTGGAAATGCCACTTCCGCTGCCCCGTTTTCAGATCGACACAGACCAGGCTTTCGGCAAACAGGTTGTTGCCCGGCCGATGCCCTCCGTAATAGTCCGACGAAGGCGTCTCGACCGGCAGATAGACGAGGCCGAGGTCTTCATCCACGGTGATTCCGGTCCACACGCCGGTATTGCCGTTGGTCGCCCAAGAATCGTTCTCCCACGTCTCGCTGCCGACCTCGCCCGGGGTCGGGATCGTATTGAACTGCCAAACCTTCTTGCCCGTCCGCACGTCGAACGCGCGCACCAGACCCTTGGTGTTGTTGTGGGTCGAGACGGTCGCGCCCTCCCTCATGGACGAGCCGACAATCACCATGTCCCTGGCCACGGCTGACGTCGAATGGATGCCGATCTCACCGGTTTCCAAATCGATCTGCTGATTGACGCCTTTCACGACACCGACCTTCAGGTCGACGACCCCGCCCTGGCCAAACGAGGCGATCATGGCGCCCGTTTTGGCATTGAGCTCCACGAGCTTGTAGCCCGTCGTCACGTAGATGACGCGGTCGTCGCCCCGTCCGTCGGTCCAGTACGACACGCCGCGGCCCGAGAGCTGTCGCGGCGCGACCGCGGCGCGCTTGCCCTCACGCAGGCTGTGCGCCCAGATCAGCTCGCCAGTCTTCGCGTCGAGCGCGACGACCGACCGCCGCGTGCCGCCGGTTGTATACAGCACGCCCTTGACCATAAGGGGCGTCCCCTCCAACTTGTATTCGGGCCGCGGGCCCAGGTTGTCGGTCTTGAAGCGCCAGGCCACCTCCAGCATGTTGAAGTTGGAGCCGTTGATCTGATCGAGAGGCGAGTACCGAGTGCCTTTCATGTCCGCGCCGTAGTGGGGCCATTCGCCGTCCTTGGTGCTCGGCTGCCCCGATCCGCCACCAGACTGGCCCGACACGCCCACCGCCAGCCACACGAGCCCGACGACCAGCGCCGCCCAGGCCGGCATGGATCTATACGTTTTTCGCGACATCGTTCACCCCCGTCTTGTTACGGCCACGGCGTTGACCAACCGCAGGGACGGAAAACTCGTGCTCGGGCCTTCAAGCGCCCAGCTTGCGGATCTTTCGGGGCATTGTCAAGACGTTTGCGGTGTACTGTATACAGGTTATAACGTTGCACGCTGAACTCCAGGAAGCGATCGATTTTCACGAAGCGCTGCTCGCCGAAGGCGGCAAGGCGCTGGTCGGCTACGACACCGCCAAGGCGCTCGCCAACGTCGTGCTCTTGTCGGAGATTCCGACGACCTACGACAAGAACGAGCAGCGCCAGGTGAACGCCGGCAATCTGCTGCTCCGCGGCGTGCCCGGCGTCGGCAAGACGTTTTTCGGCGTCATTCTGGCCGCCATCAGCAACGCCAAGTTCGCGCGCATTCAGGGACGCGCCGACCTTCAGCCGACCGAGGTGGTCGGCTTCCAGATGATCAACCCGGCGACCGGCGAGCTCGTCACCGAGTTCGGTCCGCTCGCATCGGCCGAAGTGATTCTGCTCGACGAGATCAACCGCATCCCGCTCAAATCGCAGAGCGCGTTTCTCGAAGGGCTCCAGGATCGGACGGTCACCGTCGGCAAGACCACCTACGAGCTGCCGGCCTTCAGCTTCGCCATCGCGACGATGAACCCGGTGGAGCTCGGACAGGGCACGTTCCCGCTCTCGGAAGCCGCGACGGATCGGTTCGCGATGATCGTGACGATCGGCTATTTGCCGGCGGAGGAAGAGGTGAAGCTGGTCAGCTTCGACTTCAAACGCGTCCGGCTGAAGGCCCTGATGTCGAAGGAACGGATTATTCAGCTCCGGTCGGTCATCAGCGAGCAGGTGTTCCTGCACGATCGCCTCGGCAAGTACATCCATCGCCTCGTCGCGGCCTCGCGTCCGTTCAACCCGGACACCGATTGGCACACGCACTCGCCGTCCGAGCTGGTGGAGCAGGGCGTGGAGCTCGGCGCATCGCCACGCGCGATCATCTGCTGGGGCCGGCTCGCGAAAGTCTGGGCGCTGCTCGTCCGACATCGCGCCGAGGTCTACCCCGAAGACATCCAGGATCTGGCGCCGTACGTGCTCGGCCATCGCATCTGGCTGGGGCCGCACGCGGCGAGCCACGGGCTGACGCCGGAGCTCGTCATCCAGGACCTCATCGAGCTGGTGCCGATTCCATGAGGACGCGCGAGCACGGTCAGTCGCTCGTCAATCTTTCGGACATCACCGAGATCGAGCTCCTCATCCTGAGGCGGATGCGCGAGTTCACCATCGGCGAGCACCGCAACACGTTTCACGGTCCGGGGTTCGATCTGGTGGGGCTGCGCGACTGGCAACCGGGCGACCGGCTGTCGCAGGTCGAGTGGGCGCAGTCGACGATCACCAACTTCAACCCGATGATCGTCCGCGAGTTCGAGCAGCCGAGCACGGCCGGCGTGGTGGCGGTCGCCGATACCTCGCTGTCGACGCGCTGCGGCACGAACGGTGCGCTCATCGCCGGCGCCATCGCACGCGCGATCGCCACCATCGGCATGTCGGCGGTGTTTTTTCAGGACAGCTTCGGCCTCATCACGTTCGACGCGGAGTTCCACGTGGGTGGCGTGCGGCCGAGCATCGGCAAAGGTCAGGTGATTCACTGCCTCGAGGCCTATCAGCATGGCCACGGCCTGCAGGACGTGAAAGCCACCGGGAGCCTGAGCGAGAGCATCGGCGGATTCATCCGGAAGACGTCGCTCGTCCCGGTGATCTCCGATTGTCTGTTCGACGATCCACGACAGGTGCTCGAAGAGCTCTCCTCGTTGAACTCGGTGCACGACGTCTTCCTCGTGCTCGTCGACAGCGCGTTCGCGTTCGATCTCCCGCCGGTGTCCGCCGGGTGGATCGAGGCGTTCGACGTCGAGACCGGGCGGTCGCGGCTGATGTCGCGCCGCGCCGTCCGGACGCTCTCGCGCCGCGCGGCCGAGTGGCAGAACGAGGTCGAGCGAACCGCGAAGGACCTGGACATGGATGTGCTGCGCCTCGGCATCGACGAGGCCAAAAGCGATGTCGCGCTGATGGAGTTCGTCATCGAACGCCGCCTGCGCAAGGGGTAGAGCGAACCATGCGACTGCGAGTCCTTGCCGGCCTCTTGTTGGCGTCCGCTGGCGTCGCCGCCCCGGCGGCGGCGATCGACACCGATCCGATCGTGTGCTGGTGGCGGACGAGCGCGAGCGCCGTGCGGGTGGGCCAGACCTTCGACGTCGTGCTGACGTGCGCGGTCGTCGACAGCGGCGCGATGACGGTCATCCCCGACGAATCGGGCCTCGACGCGACGGCGATGCAGCTGCCGCCCTTCGAGATCGTCCGCGGCAAACACCCGGCCGATCGTCACACCGCCGACCGGCGCTTCCTGCAGTACGCCTACACGCTGCGGCTGATTGCCGGCGACTCGTTTGGCAAGGACATCGCGCTGCCGGAGCTGCAGATCGCTTACCAGATCCAGACACGTGTGAACGGCGAGGCGGTGAAGGGCCGCACGCTGACCTACCGGCTGCCGACGCAGTCGGTCCGTGTCCTCTCGCTCGTCCCGAACGATGCACCCGACATTCGCGACGCGGGCAGAGCCACGTTCGACGAGATCGACGCGCGAACGTTCCGCGCCGACGTGTTGTTCGTGTCCGCCGCCGTGCTGTTCACCATCGGCGGCATCATCGCGCTGGCCGCGGTGATTCGCCTGGTCCGCGGCTCGTGGCGCGCGCGTTCGGCGACGCGCCATGTCGTGTCGGACCGTCGCATCCTGCGCGGCGTGGCGCGCGAGTTGTCGGCCGTCCGCCTCGAGCGCGAGGCGGCGGGGTGGACCGAGGCGCTGGCGGGGCGCGCGGCAGCGGCCCTGCGAATCGCCGGCGCGTACGCGCTCGGGCGGCGCGTCAGCCAGACGGTGGCCGCCGACGGCGCCGATCCGCAGGACGGCCAGTTGATCGTCCGCAGCGGCCACGCGCGGCGCGCTCGCGTGTTGGTCTCCTCGTCGGTGACCGCTGAAGGGCTGAGGAAGGCAGACCTCGAGCCGCTGCAGGTCGCGCTCCGCCGGTTCACGACGAGCCGGTACACTCGCGCCGCCGACCTCAACCCCGATGCGCTCGATGAGTCGCTGGACAGCGCGACCGAACTGCTGCGGCGGTTGGCCGCCAGCCACGGGTGGTTGAAGGCGTTCACGGGAGGCCGACGGTGGGCGCGTTGACGGACGTCTTCCTCTGGCTGAGCGACGCGCTTACCGAGTGGCGGGACGTCCGCCTGGGCAACCTGCAGTTTCCGCATCAAAACGCCGCCCGGCTGACACTCGCCGTGCTCATCGGCCTGTCGCTCACGCTGATCGTCGTGCGACTCGCCCTCGGCGGAACGCCGGGCCGAAGCCGCATCGCGCTGCCGCGGATGCTGCCGTGGATCCGGCGATCGCCGGTGGCGTTCGTCCGGCACGCGCCGCTCGTGCCGTTTCTCGTCGGCCTCGCGTTCTTCGCCATCGCACTCGCCGATCCGGTGACGACGCTTCACCGCGAAGATGTGTCGGCTCCCGGCCGGCGGATCAGTCTTCTGCTCGACGCGTCATCGAGCATGATGGCGCCGTTCTCGACCGAGCACCTGGGGCCGACGGCCGCGGGAATCGCCTTTTCCACCAACGTCGCGGCCGCCGAATACTTCATGCGCTTGCGGATGCGGGGCAAATACCGCGATTTGATGGCGCTCATCGAGTTCGGCAACGAAGCCTACGTCGTCACGCCGTTCACGAGCGATTACGACAACATCCTGCTCAGCGTCTCGCTCATCGGCGATTTGAACGAGTGGGGCCAGTTTCCCGACCAGGGCACGATCATCGCGCAGGCGATCGAGCAGAGCGTCGACCTGTTCAAGGCGTTCGATTTTCTCCACGCCGCCGGCAACGTGATGGTGATCTTCAGCGACGGCCAGGACACCCAGGTGAAGGTGCACGGCCGGACGGTGTACGAGATTCTCGAGGGCGCCGTCGAAACCAAGATCCCGGTGTACTTCATCCGCACCGTCGCCGGCCGCGACGCCGGCACGCTGATTCCCGACGACATCTGGAAGCCGGCGGTCGAGCGGACGGGCGGTAAGTTCTACGCGGCGGCGAACGAAGGCGTCATCCTGAACGCGATTCACGACATCGATCGCCTCTCGGCCGGACGGATCGAGGTGAAGCGATACACCGCGCAAGAGCCGCGCTTCCCGGCCTTCGCGATGGCCGCCGTCGGATTCTGGACCCTGGCGCTCGCGCTGCAGTTGACGATCCCGTATTTCCGCAGGTTCCCATGAGGTACGTATGAAAACCGTCGTTTCGGAACTGGTCGTCGCCCTCGTGCTCGTCGCGCTCGGCAGCGCGCTGTGGATCGCGAACGCGTGGGAGCGCCGCACCGCGCGCGCCGACGAAGCGCTCGTCACGCTGCGCTCCCAGGAGCCGGCGGTCCAGTACGCCGGCCTCGAGCACACCATGCAACCGGCGCGCGGCATGCCGTGGTTCGACCAGTTGCTGGCGGTCGTGCGCGAGCGCCGCGCCGTCGCGCAGTACTGGCAGTCGAGCGACGTCGCGCCCGATCGCGATCCGGCGGTCGTGTTCGTCGTCGCCAACGCGACCTATCGCGCCGCCCAGCGCGAGCACGACAAGGTGATGATGACGCGCCGCCTGGACGATGCGATCAGGCAGTACGCCGAGACGCTCAAGGCGAGCCCGGACAACGAGGACGCGGCCTATAACTACGAGTACGCCATGCGCGTGAAGAGCAGCCTGGTGAAGGCCAAAGGGGTGACCGCGATCGCGGCGAGCTCGCCGCCGCCCGAGGGCGAGCTGCCGGCCGGCCCGACAATCCACGGCCGGCCCGGCGCGCCACCCAAGGGCACCGACATGAGTCAGTTCAAGGTGATCATGCCGATGCGGCCGGACGAGCGCAAAGACATGAAGCCGGAAGACGCCGGCAAGCCGACACCGAAAGTCCGCAGGGGCTAATGCTGCCAGTTGGCATCGACGTCGGGTCGATTCAGTTCGGCGCGCCGCGCCTGTTGGGGCTGCTTGTCGTGCCCGCCGGCCTGCTCGTGCTCTGGATGTGGCAGCTCGCGCGGCGCCAGCGCGACCGCCGGCTGTACGCACGCGCTCGCACGGTCCCGGTTCGCGAACGCATCTCGCCGGCCGGCGGCCTGCTCTTCTGGTTGTGTCTGATCGTCGCGACGGCGCTCGTCGGCGTCGCGCTCTCGCGACCGCGCGCGGTCGTCTCGGCCGTGCGCACGGCCGGCGTCGATCTCGTCGTGCTGCAGGACGGATCGGCCTCGATGCGCGTGGAGGACGTGGCAGGCAGTCGCTGGCAGCGCTCGAATCAGTTTCTGCGGACGCTCGCCGAATCGGTGACGTGGAAAGACGACCGGCTCGCCATGGCGGTGTTTGCGAAGCTCGCGACGCCGCAGATCCGGCTGACCAAAGACCCGAACACGTTTTTCTTCTTCCTCGACCATCTGAAGGATCAGCCGCCGCTCCGGCTCGAGGACAACAACACGTGGGACACCAACATCGAGAGCGGCATCTACTGGGGCATGCGGCTGATCGACAAGGACGAGGCGCTGCACGGCCCATCCAAGAACGCCAAGGCGTTCGTGCTGGTCTCCGACGGGCAGGCGTGGAGCGGTGACGTCGAGCGGTCGCTGCGGCTCGCCGTCGCACGCGCGTTTCCGGTGTGGGTCGTCGGCGTCGGCACGCTGCAGGGCGGTTACATCCCCGACGTGCCGGCCGAGGAAGGCAGCGACACGCTGACCAACATTCGCGCGACGCTCGATCGCGATTCGCTCATCACGATCGGCGCGCGGAGCGGCGGCGCGTATTACGAGCTGGGCAAGGGCGACGACCGGACCATTGCCAACCAAATCGTCGATAACACGCGGCGCCGCGCCGGATCGATCGGCGTCGAGCAGCGCGCCGACGAGCTCTACTGGCGGTTTCTCGCCGCCGCGGCCGGGTTCCTCTGTCTCGGCGTCCTGAGCCTGCGCGAGCGCGCGGAGCTGTGGATGCAGGCCGCCGGCGCCG
>JAHFUJ010000201.1 GCA_023265105.1 Acidobacteriota bacterium | reverse complement strand
CCGCCGGCACGCTCCGTCCTCCCGCCGGCACAGCGACCCGACTTGAACGGGTGACCTGCTGATTACGAATCAGCTTGGGCGGGAAATCCGCAGTGATCGAGCGCGCTCGCCCGTGCGCATTTCCTCGGAATTTCTGAACTTGCGTGATCTTGTTCTTGCAGATCCGGGCGTCTTCTCCCGTCCGTCCACCATCCGTCCACCGACTTCGGCTGCGTTAAGCACTCAACCGTTCTTGCCGAGAACGTTCACGCCCGTCAGGTGGAAATGCCGCGCCGCCTTCAGCATGTGGCGGTCGTTTGTATACACCTCTTCAAAGCCGTGTTCCTCGGCGCAGGCCAGGTGCAGCGCGTCACCGGATCGGAGGAAGACCGTGCTCGGAATGTCGAGGACGGCCTTGCGGGCCCTTTCCAGCAGCTCAGACGTCACACCAAACCACTGCCACACGCCGTTCTGCTCATCCTCTTCGAAGTCTTTCAAGATCGCCGTCACCTCCCGACGAGTGACGTGATGCTCTCTGACGTGCCGCTTGAGGATCGATGCAAACTCCAGTCGTGCCAGCTCACAAGATGCGAGGCCGTCTGCGGCGTAGGCGAGTTCCCGGACTCGATCCGCGCCCGGCTCATTGAGGTAACACTTGGCGATGTACGCTGCATCGAAATAGATCACCGATCCTCGCGCAGCTCGGACTGGTACACGGCGGAATCGACCAGGATCTTTGACCGTTTGCGAATCGCTGCCTCTCGGTTGGGGAGAGGCCGGCTGGTCGCGGAGGCGTCAAATGGCTGAAGCGCCGCGACGCGGCGACCGCGATCGGTGACCACAATCGGACCCCGACTGGCAGCACGGCGAACCCACCGGCCGGTCTTCAGGTGCAGTTCTCGGATGGAGATCGTCTTCATGTGCACATTGTGACACATCGCCTCAACGGAGGACGATAGGAACGATTAACGGAGTTTTCCCGCGCTTGGTTGACGGAATCCACGTGTCGGCATGGCTCCGTTCAAACGCCAGCGGCTGGGTGCTCATCGCGTTGAGTAAATTTACTCAATGACAGGAGCAAGCGCAACTGCTGAGCTGTGCGTGCGAAAAAGCGCAATGGTTGCCGCTCCTGGCGACCGACTTGTCGGGGCTGGTCCGACTACTGATCGTGTTCAGAATTAATGAACATGCCGAAATACTGAACAGTCACACCTACAGGTCGATGACCGTCGCGGCGTTGACGAGCCGATATGCCTCGTCGACCACGCTGACGTTGTAGATCGGAATGCCCTGATGCTCGTAGCGGCCGAAGCCTCCGTGAACGTGCCCGCAAATCACAAGCTTTGGTCGGACTCGCTCGATCGCGTGACGATAGGAACGATTGACGGGGTTTTCGCGCGCCTGGTTGACGGGATGCTCCTTAACATCCTCGCGATGCTGTCGGAGGACGTGTCGCATGAGGAAATCCTGCGCGACTTTCCCTATCTCGAGCCTGATGACATCAAGGCCGCGTTGGCGTACGCCGCGCGCCAATCGGATCACGCCGTCCTGCAGCGCTCTTGAACTTCCTCGTCGGCGCGCAGCTCCCTCCCGCGCTGGCGAGATGGATCGCGTCGCGCGGTCACCAAGCCTCACACGTTTTCGACGTCGCGTTGCTGAAGGCGAGTGATCCGGACATTTGGGAGCACGCACGGCAGCAGAACGCAATCATCATCAACAAGGACGAAGACTTCGTCGATCGCTGGTTGATGAACGAGGCTCCGGTTGGCCTCATCTGGATTCGCAAAGGCAACTGTTCCAACCGAGCATTGCCGGCTTGGTTTGAGCCGCTCTGGCCTGACACTCTGAACCGACTCGAACACGGTGAGCGATTTATCGAATTGCGCCAGTAAGCCGACTGGCCGTCTGAGGCGAACCGACGTGCGAAGAACAACTGGTCTTGAGGTCACGCTTTCAAATGGCAATGTGTTCCGCGATCTAGGGTTCTCGGTCGAAGAAGCCGAGCATCTACTGGTCCGAGCCGACTTGTCGATTCAGCTCCAGCAGTCCATCGCCTTACGTGGGCTGTCGCGCGCGACAGCCGCAAAGCTCCTGCGCGTCACGCAACCTCGCCTCAGCGACTTGCTGCGCGGCCGCATCGATCTCTTTAGCACAGATAGCCTGATCGACATGCTGGCGCGCCTGGGCATACACGTGCGTTTCGTGCTGAAGCCTGCGCCTCGTCGCGTGGCGTGACGCGACCTGCTTCGTCGTTGCCTGATTACCTCGCCTTTTGGCGCATCTCAAGCTGTTCAATGATCTTGCGCAGTCGGTTAATCTTCTCGGCGACTTCATTGACGACTTTCTGATATGGCCCGCCGGGTATCACCTGTGTCTTGTAGGTGCCGAGAACCACGGGCACCGGTTTGCCTACAAGAACGCCATCGTGCAGCCGCCGGATGCGACCCCACCGTCAATGCCTCAAAATCTCCTTGTCCGGCTCACGTCGCCGACGAGCATCGCGCTCACGTGGTCACCGTCGGACGACAACGTAGGGACAGCCGCCTACGTGGTTTACCGTGGCCAGACCCTGATGACGAAGACCACTCTGACCGGTTTCGCCGACTCGGGCCTGGCCGAGGCCGCGACATATGTCTATTCCGTCTTCGCGATCGACGCGTCGTTCAATCGGTCGCCGATTGCATCGGTGTTCATCACGATGCCCGATATGACGCCCCTGGGTGACGTGAACAATGACTGAGCCGCAGCGACCATCAGGGGGTAAGGTCACGCGTTTGATGTGCCGAAGGTGTATGTAGCCGATCGTGGAAATCCTGTCTGTAGGGTGAAGGGCGCGATGGATTTTATGGCAGGGCGCCGGCGGTCAGCCGCGGCGACAGTCATGGCCCTCATCTTGCTGCTGGAATGCCCACGAGGCCCGCGGCCGCTAACTGAACCGCACTGTCGTCAGTTCTTGGGGGAGGGCACGATGAAGTTTTTCGGTGTTGGGTTGTCCATCCTGATGCTCTGCACGGTTCCGACGGGCGGGCAAGAGCTTGTTCGTCGGGCGCAGAAAGACAAGGGGGGCTCTCCGGCCGTCGCGACGCTGGATTGTACGGCCGATTCCCGCCAGTGTCCTGAGGTGGTCATTGCAGGTATATCCGCGGCGCGTCTTTCAAACGGCGAGCCCAGCCCGTTCCGCGGTTTCGCCGATCCGAGCGTCCGCACCGACCCGGTCACAGGGCGGTTGTGGATGGCGTATTCATGGCCGAACATGCATCTCGGGGACCAGGGAGACGGCACGAGGAAAGGGCTGTTGCGAGGGAGGGGAAGAGGCCGGCTGGGCGGTCGGGCGGCCGCGCGGCCGGCGGCGGTGCCCGGCGTAGACATCAATCTTGCCTATAGCACCGATCGCGGGAAAACCTGGCACTCCCAGGGTCCCCTGTGGCCTTCGGCAGAGGATACGGACCGGGGCGGCAGTGGCGAGCCGGGCTATACCGATCACGAAGTCGTCAATCTCCTGCCCCGGCAGATCGATGGCCGAGTGACTTGGTACGGCATCAGGCTCGATTATTTTCTGCCCGCCGAGGGCGGGTTTCAGCGGAGGCCTCCGGGCAGCTTGCGGCTGGCTATCGCTGAAGCCAGCTCCCCTGACAAGCTTCGGGACGCGCCGGTTCAGGTTCTGGGCAGCGCCGCGACGGCAAAGGGCTGGGGAGTTGACGTGTATCTCTCCTCGCTGTCGCCCGGAGTACGGGACTGCGGCCTCTGGAACGAACCGACGCTGTTTGCCCAGGACAAGACTCTGTACCTCGGGCTACGCTGCTTGAAATTTGCGGGCACGGTGCCGAAGGTTTCGGAAAGCGACGTCGTCGTGTTCGCCACCGAACCGACGGGCGAGGTGCGCAGCTGGCGCTGGCGCTATGTCGGCAAGCTGGCCGGCGGTGCGGAGGCGCGCGAGCTCGGCGGCGTCGGCATGACGCAGATCGACCTCGCGCGCGGCGTGGACGGCCAGTTGCTCCTCGTCACCAGCCCGGACGACTGGAATACCGGGATGCAGGATTTCGTGCACTATGGCTGCCGGGTGACGGAAGTGGAGTCTATCGACCCCCCTAAGCTCGCGCGAGATTCTGCGGGCAGGCTCAAGGTTCGAGCGACCATTACGGCGTCCGACACGATGCCACTCGGCCCTGGTGCGTGCACCTACGACCCGGCGTCGGCGACCGGTGTGCTGCTGGTGCGCCGGCACAAAGAACGTGGTCTGATGACCGCATCAATTCACAGTACGGGCATGAGGCCCTAATCTCCGCTCCCGACGAAAAACAGGGGCTGCCCGGGCGCAGCCCCAATCCGTCGGTCACCGCCATCAGCACGAATTCGACCTCTCGGCCACGACCATGATCGGACGTCCCGATGATCGCCATCTGCACCTACTTCAGGATGTTAGCTAGGTTAGAGCACGCTGAGGCGCGGTCAGACAGGAGGGAACTCGAGGGGGAAAGGTTTTGAGAAACCGGGGTCCGATCCTTCTGAGAACCGACACTTGCGCGAAGTCCGCGTAACTCCGCCAATCGCGTGTCTCGTTGGCATCCGCCAACGTCGACCGCGCAATGCGCGCGCGGATGCCCACGTGGTAGAGCCTGGACTGCACCGCGCGGAGACACGCCTCGATGTCGCGGAGACTCTCGCGACAGGTGAGTTGCGCGAAGGCCATGCACAGATACTGATCCCAGCACGAGAATCGCGAAGCCTTATAGTCACCGTCATATCTCGCGACGCAGGTTTGGAACTTACTCTGCGACACATGGGTCATCAACTCAGCGAAGACGGTGCGGCCAGACAGCATCCGGCATTCTGCCGCAGCGGGCGTTGGCGATCCGTTTTCGGCCGACAACGGCTATTCCGGCTCGGTTTCCGGTTCGACCCGGCCAACCGCTTCGTCGGTCGCCAAGTCCAGTTCTGCGAGTTCCTCGACGGACAGCGAACGAATTCGTGTCTTGAGGCACGCCTTGGGGATGGCGCGCATCTGAAACGCGAGCGCCACGGAATCGGCAGCCAGGGCGCCGTCGGATGCGGAAATGAGGGCCGTGCCCGCCAGTTTCGCACGGTCGAGATTCGTGGTCTGGGGAACAACCAGCACCGACTGGAGCAATTGCGTCAAGGTGTCGCTCTGCCAGATGACTACGGGCCGTCGACCCGTTTGCTCCCGCGCCCGATAGGCCCCAAGATCGGCCCACCAGATCTCGCCACGCTTCACCCCCGGTCCTCGCGATCGAGGGCGGCGGCCCACTCATCAAGTCCGGCCTCTGCCAAAGCGAGATCGTCGTCGGCATGGGCGGCGAGCCGGGCGAAATCCCAACGGCTGGAGTCCGGCCGTCGAACGACGATGAGGGCAACACGCTCGCCCGATCGTAACGGCAGCGGGGACACCGGTCGAAGGAGGCCGTTCTCATAGAGAGCATCAACGGGGCGCATGAGCCGGAGGATAGCACGGCGCGGCCGGGAGGCACCCGTCAGATCGGTGGAAACACGGCTTCTGTTCGGCGGCAGGGCGCCAGCGGCTCACCCCCGTTCTGATTGAGGTGTCCGGTCAGTCGTGATTCTCGTGTCGACCGATTTCGTGTCAGCCCAACGATCGCGCTCACCCGCGACCGCGACTCGTTCTTCTACGCTGCGGTCGCCGGGTGCAAGGTTAGCTGGCCTTTGTCTTCAGCGGTTTTGGTGGACGCGGCGCGAGCGAAAGTACCTCGCGCGTCTCCTTCTTCTCCAATTCCTTCAGTCGTGCACAGAGCCCTTCAAGCGTGCCGCCGCACTCCTCAAAGATCCTGGCTCGGACGCGCCGTACTTCCGCGACGATTTCGTCGTCTTCCTCTTGCTTCATTGGGCCATCTCCATCAGTTCCTCTGGCGTGCAGAGGATCGGCGGCTCGAATCCACGCAGACGAGCGAGTTCTTCGATCTTGCCACGGATCTGCGCGTTGGCGATATGGCGACAGTTCCACGTGAGCAGATACTCCATGCCACCCGCGGCAGCAATCGCAATGTGCAGCGCGTCAGTCTCTGCCGCCCGCGGTACAATCCGATTTTCGACAAGTGCGCGCGCGAACGAAAGGGCGTCCGCTGTTACCGCAATGGCCGGGATCCCCTCCAAGAGCGCAGTTCGCCGCCGAGCCTCCTCGGGATCTCCGTGGGAGACTTCCTGAACGACCAGCTCCGAAATGTGCAATCGGAACGCAGGCCGTCGCGTCGCCCACCATTGGGTCGTGACCTGCTGATGAGCAGCAGTGATCAGGTCTCTGCTTGGACGCGCAGCAAGGTAGCTGACGATCGATGTCTCAACGTAGACCGTCGGTTCCATGGCATGCAACTCTTGAAGTGACGATGAAACGGCTGGTCCGAGAGAGCATCACGGTCCAGCTTCCGAATGAGCCGCGCGCCGCGGCGACATGATCGCACAGGACGGGCGGGCGCGGCTCCATTCGGTTGTTATGCGCTCAGCGTTTGTTCCGCGCCTTGGGACGGCGCGTGACCCGGGCCAACCTCGCGAACGTGCGGAGCGCCTCATTGACTGCCCGGCTGTCGGGAAACAGCTCTGCGATGTCCGGATCGAGAAGCACCACATTGGTGCCCTGCGCGTAGCGCGCCGCCGTCACGCCACGCACGGCGTTGGAAAAGTCGTACTCCGGGCGCATCGTGTCGGCGTCGGCGGCCGGCTTCTTCGAATTAGTCATTCTCATATTTTCGTCTCTCGTGACTCGTCGCGGGTCGGGCGCTGATGATTCGCGTCCGTGGCAACCGTTCGGCGTACGACACCACGACCAGCCTGGACTTCTCGGACATCCCGAGGATCAGAAAACGTTGTTCGCCCTCAGAGTGATCCGGATCCGGCATGTTCATCGCCAACAGGTCCCCGAAAACCGTCGTGGCCTCGTCGAACGAGACGCCGTGATCTTTGAGGTTCGAGGCCGCCTTCTTCGGATCCCATTCGAAACTGTACGGCACCGCGGCATCGTATCGTCGTCTCGATCGTTCCGACAATTGATCGGCATAACGTGCGCGCTCACCCGCCGGCGTTCGCCATGTCATCAGCGCCGGTCGGGTGCAGCGCGATGTTATGCCGTCGGTTGCGCCGGATTCTTGTCTCCGATAATCGTGACGAGAACGAACTCCGACCGTTCAACCATTTCCGATAGCCCAGCTTTCGCGAGCGACTCCCTCAATGCTTGGACGCCCTGCTCATAAGCGTCGTCGGAGATGGCCATGAGCTGTGACGCACGATGCCGATCTGCAACATACACTTGGAACCGATCGAGGCGCTCGTCCCTCGATAGATCCGTCCTGGAGACACGAATGCGCTCGAACCCCGCCTCGACCATCAGTGTGACGAACTGCTCCGTCGGCACGAAGTCCTGATAGTCCAGTGTCTTGGCCTCGGGGAAATACCGGTAAATGAGCCAGCCCGGCATTAACCAGGGATCGATGTTGGTCATGACGAAGCGACCCTGAGGTCGAAGAACTCGGAACACCTCGAAAAGTAGTTCGCGCGTTCGCCCGATGTGAGGATACGAGAACTGACTGGCGACGTAATGGAATGTCTCTGGACAAAATGGCAGCCTCGCCCCGTCACCCTGAACCCACTCGAGGTTGGAACAACGGAGTTGGGCGATGCGCAACATTGCGCCGAAGCGATCAACCCCGACATAGTGCGCCACTGGCCATTTCACTGCGTTGGCGGTCAACTGCTTTCCCGTCCCACAACCCACATCTAGCACACAGAGCGGGTCGTTCAGTGGCCCCTGATCCTCCAGAAATGCCGCAAGATGACGATCGGGTTCATGGTCGCGTCCCGGCTCGTCGTACAGCGTCGCAATCCTGTCGTAATCAACCCTGGACATCTGTCGCCCGCAGCCTGTCAAAGCACGAATCTGTAGACGAAAGCGTCCTGCAACATCCCTGGTGCCAGATTCGGGAATTCCACTTGGCGATGCGCACGGGCATTGCGTACGAACCCACACTTTTCGAGCACATGCCACGATGCGCGGTGCTGAGGGTGACAGGTCGCCGACAAGCAGGCGACCCCGATTACGCGAGCAATCTCAATGACGGCCTTGAGCGCCTCAGTGGCATAGCCATAGCCCCACGCGTCTCTTGCCAGGACATAACCTGTGATGGCATCACTTGGCCCCTCAAAGCCGAAACCAGTGCCGCCCAACAGGCGGCCGTCAATTCGCGATCGGATCATGTAAGGCCCACCGGGCCAGCGTTCCCACTCCTGAGCGCTGAACTTCAGAAAGGCCTCCGTGTCGTTAATGGACTGATGCCTTGGCCAGCTAACAAATCGCGTCACGTCGGGATCGTTGGCGTAGCGCTCGAAAACCGCAGCAGCATCAGCCGGCTCTGGCGCCCCCAGAATCAAGCGGTCGGTCTCAACGCGGAGAGGTGCCTTCACGCCGTGTTCCCGGAGCGGAAATCGTAATCGGCATAAGTAGTCGGCTCAACTTCATAGCCGAATACTCGACAGTCCGCCGCAGTCTATCGCGGCGGACGGGGTGATTCAATCTGTTCGCAAGTATCAACAGCGTCCGCACTTGTCGTCGAAACAGGCGACGAGGTGCGGGCGGGATAGGCGGATCTCGATAGCGCGAATACGCCTGCGGGCGTCGCGG
>JAHFUJ010000200.1 GCA_023265105.1 Acidobacteriota bacterium | reverse complement strand
GAAAGCGATGGACGGCCACATCATCGGCACGAGCACCTACTACGGGGTGTTCGAGCGCCAGCCGTAGATCGGGGATTGGGGATTGGGGATTGGGGATTGGGGATTGGGGATTGGGGATTGGGGATTGGGGATCAAGAACGTTGTCCGGCCTGGATGCGCTTTTGATCCCTAATCCCTAATCCCTAATCCCTGATCCCTACTTCTTGGCGGGCGCCGGCTGTGTGCGTTTGCTCTCGGATTGTTTGCTGCGTACGAACGGATTGATTTCGGCGAGGCCGCCGTCGTTGCATGCGAGGCCCGGCGCAGCCCCGGGCAGGCCCTGGCGCTCGATCCACCCACAGCAGTATCGATCGCACGATGCGGGCGGCGCGTAGACGTTCTTGATCTTCTTGCGGTATTCCGGATAGAGCGTCTCGGCGTACCCCATTGCCGCCGCTCTCGGGAGGTTGTAGTTCTGGATCATGAACGCCTCTTCCGGGTTCTGCCCGGGGAGGTAGTGCGGGACGATGCCGGAGTCTTCGAGACGGGGGACCTCATTGGCGGTGTTGCAGATGACCCGTCCGCCGTTCTGGCTGCCGCGTGGATCCCTCTGCCACACGCGCGTCACGACGTGGGGCTCGGTGAGATAGATCGGATCCTCCTGGATCGTCATGATCGTCAGCAGATCGTCATGCAGCGTCATGTGGACGGTGAACGTCGACTGATCGCTGCCGGGGATGCCAACCCCCCGCCGTATCCACGCGGTCTTGACGTGGGTGGTCCTGGCTGTCAGCGTGTCGCCTTCCCATTTTCCGGTCGTGAAGCCGGCGGAGGGATGCGGGGCATTGGGGGATGGGTGTGGACGCCCATCCATCCAAATCTCGATCGTGTCCCTCAGATAGTCGCCCTCCAGGTTCCACGAGATCACACGGCCGTTCTTGTCGACGGCGCTCCAGATCCGCAATCCCAGCGGCCGGTACAATCCGACCCAGGGTGACTGGGCGAGGCACTGGCGCTCGACCATCGAGGGGATGTTCGATGTGTACAGAAGCGCTTTGGCTCGTCCCTCGTCGGTGAGCGGCATCCCCGTGAAGTCGCCCAGGAACGAGCCGGGACCGCGCTCGATGTAGTCCTCGTACAGTCGCGGCGAGTACGATCCGGTGAGCTCGATCTGGGCAGACGCCGGGACGCTCACCACGAGCAAGGCACAGAGCGACGTAAAGACCCGCGTCAGTGTCATTCGATTCATGAGCGACTCCCAGCCACTAACCACCAACAACCACCAACCACTAACCACCAACCACCAACTAGAATCTCGCATCACAGGGCGTCGGGTCCCACTTGCTGCCGTCGCGTTCCTTCTTGAAATGGATGGCCGTCAACCACGGTAGCTGCAGGTAGACCGGGTCGCTCACGGTATTGGTGTCGACGAGGTACTGATCGCCGTTGTCCTCGGTCTGGAGGTCCCAGTATTCCGTGAAGACCGTGTTGGCGCTGTATGGAACGCCGTTCTTTCGCAGGTAGCCCGGTCGGAGTTGGGTGGTGACGGATTTCATCGATCCACGCCGCACGCCTTCACGCCCCCGGCCGCCTCCGGCGGCCATGATCCACTCTGCAGTCGTCACGCCCTGCCACGTCCGCGGGCCGGCCGTTGCCGCTGTTGCCGTCGTCGCCAGGACGCCGCCAAGCCGGAACAGGCGGGTCTGCATCCCGTAATCGGTTTCCACTTTGAGCGTGTTGTCGTCCTGCCACGTGATGTGCAGGCGCGTGGGACCGTGCATCAGACCGGGCGCGCCATACGCGCGGCATTGCTCACCGGCGGCCTCGTCTTTCGCCGGCTCCCACGCTTCGGACACCCGCAATCCTTCGACGCTCAACGGAATGCTCACGACATCGCCTTTGGCCGGCGTGATCATCCTCCAGCGCCAGTCTTCCGAGATGATCGCCACCCAGTAGCCGGTGAGATCGATCGGAGCGGCCGCTCGTGGTGTGGCGGGAACCGCCGGGCCGCCGCCACGACCCTGAGCCCGCGCGCTGCCCGAGAGGATCAGCGGAAGGAGCAGCGCGACGACCAGCGTATGTATGCGCGCGCCCTTCATGACTTTCCCGCCCGGCCCTTGAGGCCGTTGTAGATCGCCTCGACGAACATGTCCGTCGTCCACGGGCCCGAATCACTGCCGTACCGCCGCCGGTACCCTTGCGTGGGATTGGCGGCTTTCACCTGCGCCAGCGTCATGCCCTTGCCGATCATGTCCTGGATGATGTCCCTGATGACAGCGACCGTATCGCGGTATTCCACGACCTCGCCGTAATCGGAAATGTAACCGTGCCCCGGCACCACGAGCGTGCGGCCTGGTTTCGTGACCAGCGGCATCGCGGGGACAACGAGATCCAGAAGGCGATTGAGCGCCTCGAGCTCTCCTTGAATGCTGCCGCCCTTCGCCGGATCGATAACGGGAAAGTTCCGCAGATCGAGGATGTCGCCGGTCACGATGACGTCAGCGCGGCGGAACAGCACGATGGTGTCGCCGTCGGAGTGCGCGCCAGGCTGGCGCATCACCTGAATCGCCTCGTCGTTGACGTACATCGACCTGATCTTCGAGGTGAAGGTTTCAGTCGGCCACATCGCGAGCGGGAACAGCGAATCAGCGCCGCTCGGCGCGCTCATTCGCGTCAGCACGTTTTCATACGCGAGCACCGTGGCCTGCGGCTGGTCGGTGAATGAGTCGGGGTTGATCCCCAGGCCGGCGCGGGCAACCGTTGCGTTGCCGCCAACATGGTCGGCGTCCGCGCTGGTATTGATAATGATGCGAATGGGTTGATCGGTAATCGCCTTGACCGCGTCCAGCAGCTTGTCGGCCATCGCGGTCGAACCGCTGTCGACGAGGATGACCCCGTCCTCTCCGACGTGGACGGCGACATTGCTCCCGGCGCCAAAAATGACGAAGACGTTCGGCCGGATTCGAATGGTCTCGAGCGCCGCCTTGTCGGCGGCGGGGCGCTGCTGGGCGAGGACCGTGCGCGCCCCCTGGGCCCCTCCGAGCACGAGAACCAGCGCGATCAGCCACAGCGGCGCTGTCCTGACGCGCATCGTTGGCGCGGTCATGGTCGCGAGAGCATATATCACTTTCCGGTTGTCCCGAGCAATCCCGGTGGAGGGTGTGCTATATTCCGCCCGCCGGTGCAGGAGCAGTACTTATGAAGCGTTATCTCGTGGCGCCACTGGCTGTCGTCGCGCTGGCCGTCGGCGCACAGGCGTTCGCCCATCACTCGTTCGCAGCGACCTATATCGAGAATCAGTCGGTGACGATCGAAGGCGAGCTCGTGCAGTTCGTGCTTCGCAATCCGCATTCGTTCGTGGACGTCGATGTCACGCAACCGGATGGCTCGAAGGTGCGCTACGTTGTTGAATGGGCTTCTCCAGCCCAGCTCCAGGGCAAAATCAACCGGGGCACTCTGAAGCCCGGTGACCACGTCGTCATCACCGGCAGCCCTGGCCGTAACGTGGAGGACCACCGCGTTCGACTGCTCAACTTCCGTCGTCCGAAGGACGGCTGGAGCTGGGGCCTGCTTCCGGAAGAGTCGTTCAAGTAGATTCCGCGCTACTCGCCCGATTTATAAGGCGCAACGTCGCATTCGTACTTTCTTTCTTCCTTGGGTCACATCGCCGGCTTTCATCGGCGAGGAGGTTTGGAATGAACCGCGTTTTGCGAGCGCTCGGCGTACTGATCCTTCTGCTGACGGCCACGAGTGCGTGGGCCCAGGCCACGGCGCAAATCAACGGGACCGTCGCGGATACAAGCGGCGCCGTCCTGCCGGGCGTCACCGTCGTCGCCGTCCAGACCGACACCGGCCTCAGGCGGGAGGTTGTCACCGACGACACCGGTGCATACGCGCTGCTGAACCTTCCGATCGGCCCGTACCGGCTCGAGGCGTCGCTGGCCGGGTTCCGCAACTATGTGCAGACAGGGATCGTGCTGCAAGTCAACAGCAACCCGGTAATCAAGGTAACCCTGCAGCTTGGCGAGCTGTCGGAGACCCTGACCGTTGTAGGTCAGGCGCCGCTCGTCGAAACCCGCAATCCTGCCGTTGGAAACGTCGTCACGAACGAACAGATCGAGGCGCTGCCGATGGAAGGGCGGAACGTGGCTTCGCTCGTCATGACAGTGGGCGCTGCGGTGGATACCGGCAACCCTTCGAGCCGCAGCCTGACGCAGAGCCGCGGGATCGCGATCGCCGGCGGCCAGCAGTTCGGCGTGGCGTATCTGCTCGACGGCGCACTGCACAACAACGTGTACGACGGCGATAATCTTCCTCTGCCGTTCCCCGACGCGGTGCAGGAGTTCAAGGTCGAAACCAGCTCCCAGCAGGCACAGAACGGCTACAAGGCCGGCGGCACGGCAAGTGTCGCCACCAAGTCAGGCACCAACGGCTTCCACGGTGACGTCTTTGAATTCGCCCGGCACCATCGCTTCAACGCGACGAGCCCGTTTGCCTCTATCAATAAGGCCACCGGCAAGCGCTTCGACGACGGGCTCGTGCGGAACCAGTTCGGCGGCGTGATCGGTGGACCGATCGTGAGAGACCGCATCTTCTTCTTCGGCGCCTATCAGGGGACGCGCGCGACCCAGACCCCCGCCGACATCATCACCTTCATCCCGACGGCGGCGATGCTGGCGGGCGACTTCTCGACGGTCGCCTCGGCACAATGCCGCCCGCAGGGCAACCTCACGCTTCCGGCCGCACTCGGGTTCACGAACAACCGCATCAACCCGGCGCTCTTCAGCCCGGCGGCCGTGAAGATCGCGAAGATGCTGCCGGCCACGACGGACCCCTGCGGGCAGATTGCATATTCACAGACGACCAAGCCTCGAGAGTCGCAGCCAATCGGAAGGATCGACTGGCAGGTCACGACGAACCATGCGCTGTTCGCGCGGTACCAGTTGGCGACCACCTTCTGGGAGCCCGCGTACCTGAACGCGGGCGGCAACATCCTGGCGGCCACGCTCGGCGGCCGCAACAACGCCTCACACTCGCTGGCGGTGGGCGACACGTGGGTGATGAGCAGCAGCATGATCAACAACGTGCGGGTGTCGGTGGACCGCACCAGAGTGCTTCGGACGCACGCAGATCTCTTCGGCCCCGAAGACGTTGGCGTGAAGATGTACAGCCACATCCCGCACTACATGAACATCACGAACACGGGCGCCTTCTCCATCAACACGGGAACGGAAACGTTCTCTTTCTACAAGCCGAATACGCTTGCCGTTTCCGACGACTTGACCATCGTCCGCGGCAGTCACCAGTACGGACTTGGCGGGGCTGTCTCGTTGTCTGACTGGAAGACGGAATCGAACGTGCGCTCGATGGGCCCGATCTCCTTCAACGGCAACGTGACGGGGCTGCCGCTCGGCGATTTCCTGCTCGGGCGCGTCTTCGAATTCCGCGAATCGACGCCGTTCCGGCAGGACATCACGCAACCCTATTACGCGCTGTACGGTCAGGACACCTGGCGGGCGTCGTCGAAGATTACGTTGAACTACGGCGCGCGCTGGGAGCCATGGTTCCCACAGAACAGCAAGGACCGTGCGTTCTACAGCTTCGACATGGCCCGCGTGAAATCGGGAACGCGCAGCCAGACGTACCCGCAGGCGCCTCCTGGCCTGTACTTTCCCGGCGATCCGGGGTTCCCGGGCACGACCGG
Source organism: Acidobacteriota bacterium (assembly GCA_023265105.1). Lineage (GTDB taxonomy): Bacteria > Acidobacteriota > Vicinamibacteria > Vicinamibacterales > CAVVIG01 > JAHFUJ01. Next base: position 2,948 of record JAHFUJ010000200.1, on the reverse strand, counting down.
CATGAAGACGGTGTGGTCGAACATCGCGCCACGGGTCGGCGTCGCATGGGATCCAAAAGGGGACGGCCGCACGTCCGTGCGAGCGGGATACGGCATGACCGGTGATTTCGTGACCGGCCAGTTCTTCTTCGATTCGCGTTCCGCCCCGCCGTTCGGTTTGGAGCAGCGCCTCACCGGCTCCCTGTTCGATGACCCATGGGGTTCAGTCGGCAGAGCCAATCCGTACCCGATCTCTGCCGGGAGTTACCCGTGGAGCGCGGCGCTGTACCCGCTATTCATCACCGTGCCGTACGACATCAAGACGACGCGCAATCACACCTGGAACATCAGTGTTCAGCGCCAGTTTGGCGAAAACACGGGGCTCTCTGTCACGTATCTTGGAAATCACCTGTTCAACGTCTGGGGCGTTGTCGATGGCAACCCCGCCCTGGTGTCGTCGGCGGGAGCCACCGCGGCCGCGCCGTGCACGGCGGGCGGACAGACCTTCGCCAACTGCACCAACTCGCTGGATCAGCGCCGCGAGCTGAGCCTCGTCAATCCAGCCGTCGGACAGTACTACGGGTATCTCGACACGGTGACTGATAAGGGGCGGCAGGACTATCAGGGACTGTTGCTCTCGGTGCAGCGGCGGCTGTCCGCCGGCTTCAGCACGAGCGCCAACTACACCGTGTCGCGATGCGAAGGGCTGATCAACCAGGGACAGGGTCCGCTCAACGTGGCCACCGGGTACACGAGACCGGTGTCGCTGATCAATCCGCCCTCCGACGCCGAGGCTCAGAAGTCCTTCGACCTGGACAAGGGGCGTTGCAGCGCCTGGCGGAAGCACATCTTCAACGTGACCGCGAGCGTCGAGTCCCCGCAGTTCAGCAATACGACCGCTCGCATGCTCGGGTCGGGCTGGAGATTATCGGGAGTTTTGCGCGGATCGTCGGGCAACCCCCTGACGGTCAACGCGGGCGCGGATCGTGCGCTGTCGGGCATCCAGGCCACGACGCAGCGCGCCAGCCAGGTATCGGGCAATGTGTACGGCGACGGAACGATCAACAACTGGCTCAACCCGGCGGCGTTCGCGCTGCCGGCCCTGGGTACGTATGGCAACTCGGTGCGCAACGCGTACGACGGTCCGGGCTTCAGAAGCGTCGATCTTTCACTCGTGCGGCAGTTCGCGATGTCGAGCAGCCGCAAAGTCGAGGCGCGTGTCGAGGCGTTCAACGCGCTCAACTGGTTCATCCCGGGCGACCCGAACGTGAACTTGAGCTCGGCGACCACCTTCGGGCGTATCACGACGTTCTCGGCGGCGGCCAGCCCGCGCGTGATGCAGTTCGCGCTCAGATATCTGTTCTGACGGGGGGGGAACCCGATTGCGAGTGCACACTCGCTTCGTTCTGCTGCTCTCGGAGGCTGTCCTCGTCGGCATCATCTCGGCTGCTGCTCTGAACGCGACCGCCGCGCCGGAGCAGCAGGATCCGGCCGGCCGAGGCGGGGCCGCTACGCGGACCCCGCCCTACGCCGTGCCGGCGAGACAGCCGGCCGTCGATGCCGCCGGCGAGCGACAACTGCTCGAGCGGTACTGCTACGCGTGCCACAGCGAACGGGCGAGAGCTTCGGGCGTCGATTCCGCGCGAAAGCTCGCGCTGGATACCCTGGACGTTTCGGGTGTGAGCCGCGACGCGCGAACGTGGGAGCTGGTGGCGCGGAAGCTGCGGGCGGGCATGATGCCGCCCGCCGGCCTGCGGCGCCCGGATCCCGCGACCTACGAATCGATGAGCGCGTGGCTCGAGAGCGAGCTCGATCGCCACGCCACGCCCTACGCGCCGCCGCCCGGCCTGCACCGCCTCAACCGGACCGAATACGCCAACTCGGTCCGCGACCTGCTCGACCTGCCCATCGATCCGGCGAAATACCTGCCTTCAGATGATTCGACCTCCGGTTTCGACAACATCGCCGGCGCGCTCGGCATCTCGTCGACGCTTGTCGAAGCGTACGTCACGGCGGCGCAGAAGATCAGCCGCCTTGCGCTTGGGCTGCCCGAAGAGCCGACGCTCGTCGTGTATCGCGCCCGTGAGGACACGACACAGGACTATCAGATCGAAGGGCTGCCGTTCGGCACGCGTGGTGGTCTCCTGGTCGAGCACCTGTTTCCGTCCGACGGCGAGTACACGATCACGGTCACCCCCATCTTCGGCGACAACATGACCCCCGCCGGTTTCGGATCGGTGCCGTGCGAGCAGCTCGAGGTGCTCCTGGACGCCGAGCGGTTGGCGCTGATGGATTGGAACGGAGGAGGACGGGCGCCGGCCACCGAATGTCGTGGCCGGCAGCAAGCCGCATCACGAACGGGACAGGCCGGTCCGGAGGCGTTCTTCGGCGGCCGGGATGGAGCGCCGATGCGCGTCCGTTTCAACGCGACGGCGGGCGTGCACAAGGTCGGCGCCACGTTCCTGGCCACACAGTACGCGCCGTTGCTTGATCTGGACCGCCGCTTCCGGCGATCCACGATTCAGACCGGTCCGACGCCGGGTTACACGTTCTTCCCGCATGTCGGCACCATCCGCATCGAGGGCCCGCACAGCGCCACACGGTCCACCAACTCCGCGAGCCGCCGGAGGATCTTCGCGTGCACGCCGGCGCGCCCGGCTGACGAAGAGGTGTGCGCCCGGCGAATCGTGCAGAACCTCGCCACGCAGGCCTTCCGCCGGCCGGCCACTGCCGCCGACGTCGATTCGCTCATCGAGTTCTATCGGCTCGGGCGCCGCGAGAAGGATTTCGAACTGGGCATCGAGATGGTGCTCGCGCGCGCGCTTGCCTCGCCGCAGTTTATCTTCCGGATCGAAGAAGAGCCCGCAAACCTTGGGCCGGGCCAGACCTATCGCATCAGCGACATCGATCTGGCCTCGCGGCTCTCGTTCTTCCTCTGGAGCAGTCCGCCGGACGAGGCGCTGCTGAGA
>JAHFUJ010000015.1:11878-35401 GCA_023265105.1 Acidobacteriota bacterium | reverse complement strand
CGACCTTCGCGGGATCGGGCGTGATGGCGTCGTCCTGAATGACTCCCTGCTCGTGCGCGATGCCGACGGCGTCGAGAAACGCGCCCATCATCGGCCGCTGCTCCGCGACGTGGTAGACGACGAGCGCCCTCGCGGCGAGCGCGTCGGGCAGCGTCGGCAGGGTCGCAAGATGGCGCACCTTGCGCTCCTCATCGAGAGACATGACGGTCTTGGGGCGGAACTTTTTCTGCTGCGCAATGAGCAGCACGGCCTGGGCCTGATCGGTTGCGGCCTGTTCGTCCCGCCAGAAGGCGCGCGCGGCCGCCAGCCGCTGCTCGGCGGTCATCTTTTTCCACAAACGTGAGGGCGTCGGCATCGTCTCGGTCATCGTTGATATTCTATTTCGCCCGACCGGGTGGCGGCCTATCGTTCTCCTCGTCGCCGCCGGGTTGAAATCCGATCGGGCGCGAGGGTGGGAGTGCCGGGGGTTCCATGAGCTGCCGGATCGCCTCAAACACAACTTTGAACTGGCGGTCGAACTTGTTCTCGAGTTCCCTCAGTTTGCGGGCGAGTTCCTTATGAGCGACGATGACCGCGCGCAAGCGAACGAACGCACGGACGACCTGAATGCTCGCCGTGACGGCGATAGCACTGTTGAGCACTGTGGCGAGCATCACCGCGCCGTGTTCTGTAAACGCATAGGGCAAGTACTTGCGGTGCCGGCCGCGGCCGGTGGGTTTTAAGGTCGCAATTTGCGACCTTAAAACGCCGGCCTCTTCGGTGGTCAACTGAAACATGAAATCCGGTGGAAAACGGTGCCGATTCCGTTTCACCTGCTCATTCAGGCGCTTGGGAGTCACACCGTAGAGCGTTGCGAGGTCGCGATCGAGCATGATCTTGTGTCCACGGATGACGTGGATTCGTTGCTCGATGTCTTCGGCGTGAAGAATTGATTCTCTGCTGAGACGAGATGAGGGCATCCGGTTGAGTTCAGTGTAACGAGCCCTACCCTACCCGTCAAAGAATGGGAGTGTTGTCTGTCAGCGTCGTGCGTCGGGAATTTCAGGAGCTGGCGGTCGCGACGTCTGGGAGGAAGCCCAGACAGATTTGATCTGCTTCGCGACGAACAGCTGACCGTCGGCGTTCCAGTGGCTGTCGCCCGGCGCGTAGATCAGCTCGCCGGCGCTCGCGCCGCGGCGCAGCGGATCGGTCAGAGATACGAACTCGATCCCCGCCTCTCGACAGAACGCGGCGAACCGCGTCTCCAGGTCCCACGGGTGCCACTCGAGACACGGGCTGCCGGCAGGAAACGAACAGAAATCGCGGTACACCCTGAATTTGATTGGAACGTAGAACACCACCAGGCGGATGTTGTGCTCGCGGGCGATCTCGAGTCCGCGACGAAAGGCCGCGCGCGTACGCTCGAACCGCCACTGTTCGTAGGCGCCGAACGTGCGAGTGGCGTAAAAGTCGTAAAAATAGAACCGGTGCACCGGACCGCCGGCCTCCTGGAACCAGCCAAAGCTGTCGATGCCGTTCGGCACGAGCCAGTCGGTCATCTCTCTGACTTCCAGAAACGCGTTCCGTGTGAACGAGCGATCGACGAAGCCGCGCCATCGGAGCGACACCGGTTCCCGTGGGACCGGAGCGGGATTGGATGCACGCGATTGGTAGATCATCCCGTTCTCGAATTTCTGATCGTCGTCCAGATCGTTCCCCTCGAAAAAGAACCACGCCACCATGCGCGGCTGGAGCGGCAGCGCGTATTGCTGCAGCATCTTCAGCTCCTGCAGCGAGCCGTATCCCGACACCCCCAGGTTGGCGACCCTCAGGCCCGTCAACTCGTGCAGCCGCACGGCCGCCGTCTCGTCATCCGACACTGACGTGGCCTCGATGTAGGAGTCGCCGATCAGCGCGACGTCGGCCTGGTCCGCGGCCGTGAGGTTGCGAAACCCGTTGCGGTCGGTGGAAAAGGTGATCGGCCGGCTCGCGCGCAGGGGAAGGTTGAAATAGCTCGCCATATCAGTGCGCGGCTGGCCCGTCCAGTGCATGTTCGGCGCGCGGCGATACAACAGCTCCCGATCGTCCACGAAGCCGACAGCCGGTCCCTCCGATCCCTCGATGGCCGCCCGGATGCGGCCGTAGTCGATCAAGCCCGCCACCGCCGGCGCTTCGAAAACGGCCAGGCCGACGATTATCGATGATGTGATCGCAATCGCTCGGAACGCCACGACGTGACGCTGGCGGGACCACGGGGTCGCAAGGCTCCACGCCGCAACGTAGCTCCACGCGAGCCCCAATGCGAACGCCCAGTTCGTGAGCGCGAGGGCCCACGGCTGCTCCTGCCGGCCGACCCACGCCGTCGCGCTCCACCAGGCGATGGCGACAAACACCCAGGACGCTGTCCAGCGAAATTCGCGAAGCCTGTTCCAACCGTTCCTCATACTGGAGACATAACACGGGTCGACGCTGTCGGCAAGCGACGCACGTTCGGAGGGAAATCCACTGCGGCGGCCAAGGTCGTGAGCGCGTCGCTCTTGTCCCCCAAGGGACGCGGTTTTGTTGTACGCGACTGCTATAATCCGGGCCAACTCAACTGTGACATTGCAGACTGGCTTTCGTGTCGGTCCGTACGAAATCACCGCCCTGCATGGTGCGGGCGGCATGAGCGCCTGCGGCCATGCCGAAGGCATCAGCGTCAGTTCGCGCTGGGGGTGGGGCCCCAGCGCCAGTGGAAAGATGTTGACCCTGAGCCCATGCCGCTGACCATCGGAAGCCGCCTCGGGCCGTACGAGATTCTTAGTCTGCTTGGTGCGGGCGGAGCGCCTGCGGCCCGCGCGAGGCGCGAAGTCGCCGAGCGCGAGCGCTCGGGGGTGGGGTCCCCGCGCGCAATAAGAGAAGCTGATCACCGAGCCCATCCCGGAGACGGCCGATGGCGCTGAGTGTCGGCACGCGACTTGGCAGCTACGAGGTAATCGCGCTCATCGGCGTTGGCGGGATGGGCGAGGTCTACCGCGCCCGCGATACCAAGCTCGGTCGCGACGTTGCGCTGAAGATCCTGCCGGCAACGTTCGTGGACGATCCCGATCGCGTCGCGCGGTTTCAACGCGAAGCGCAGATCCTGGCGGCGCTCAATCACCCGCACATCGCCGCGATTTACGGCCTCGAAGAATCAAATGGCATCCGCGCGCTGGTCATGGAGCTCGTCGAGGGCGAGACCCTGGCCGAGCGGCTGTCAGATGTAGGGCGGGTCCTTTCGGACCCGCCGCGGCGCACCGCCGGGTCCAGAGCACCCGGCCTACTTCTGGAGGAGACATTCTCCATCGCGCACCAGGTTGCCGAGGCGCTCGAAGCCGCGCACGAACTGGGCATCGTCCATCGCGATCTGAAGCCGGCCAATATCAAAGTGCGACCCGACGGCATGGTCAAAGTGCTGGACTTCGGGCTCGCGAAGCTGACGGAACCCGGAGGGGCCGGCGGAGTGAGCGATGCGCGCGCGGCTGCGGCGTTGACCCAGTCGCCGACGATGACGAACCAAGCGATGACCGGCGCGGGCGTGATTCTCGGCACGGCGGCCTACATGGCACCCGAGCAGGCGCGCGGCAGGACCGTGGACAAGCGCGCCGACATCTGGGCGTTTGGGTGCGTGCTCTTCGAGCTGCTCACCGGCAAGCGCCCGTTCGAGGGCGAAGACCTCAGCGAGACGCTGGCTGCCGTGCTCATGAGGGAGCCGGATTGGAGCGCGCTGCCCGCCGATCTTCCGCCGGCGATTCCTGCGCTCTTGAAGCGGTGCCTGGCACGGGATCCCCGTAAACGGATTTCGGACGCGGCCGCCGCGCTGTTCGTGCTGGGCGACCCAGCGAGTCTCGGGCAGCGTTCACGGGCCACGGCTGACGGCCCAAGACGCAGCGCAAGGTGGCAGCGCGTCGCGTTGTTCGGCGCGGCGGGACTCGTCGTCGCTGCCATCACCGGAGCGGCCGTGTGGATCGCCACGCGGCCGGCGCCGCCCCGCGTGATCCGCACGAGCATCACTCCAACAGGGGCCGCGGCTCTCATGCTTGTCGATCGAGACTTCGCCTTCACGCCCGACGGTTCGCGCATCGTCTATCTCGGCAACAACCGCACGCAGCTCTTCCTGCGGGCGCTCGACGCGCTGGAGCCCGTGCCGATTGCAACCGGCACTTTGCTTCGCGGCCCGTTCGTCGCACCCGACGGCCAATGGGTCGGATTCCAAGAAAACAACTCCACGCTGAAGAAGGTGGCCATTACCGGCGGCCCGCCGATCACGCTCGCGCAGCTCGACGGAAACTTGTTCGGTGCCAGTTGGGCGGCGGACGACATGATCCTCTTCGCAACCAGCAACCTGGCAACAGGACTGCAACGCGTCTCGGTCGCCGATGGCACCACAACGATCCTCACGCGGCCGGACCACGCACGCGGTGAAACCGATCACGTCTGGCCGGAGGTCTTGCCGGGCGGACGCGCCGTGCTATTCACGATTACCGCGCCGACTGGTACGGATGCCGCGCAGATCGCCGTGCGCGATCTGCGCACCGGCGTGCAGAAGATCCTCATCCGGGGCGGCGGCGACGCCCACTATGTGACGAGCGGGCATCTGGTGTACACGGCGAGCGGAACGTTGCGCGCCGTGCCCTTCGATCTGAGCCGCCTGGAGGTGCGCGGGATTCCGGTGCCAATGGTGCCGCGGCTGTACACGGCCGGAACGGCCGGCGACTTTGCGGTGGCATCCGACGGGACGCTGATCTATGTGGACGCGCTCGCCGGGGCGGCCAACGCCCGCACGCTCGCCTGGGTGGATCGGACGGGGCGCGAACAGCCGATTGCGGCGCCGCCCCGCGCCTACTCGTTCCCCCGGCTTTCGCCCGATGGGACGCGCATCGCGGTGCGCAGTGCCGATCAAGAGGCCGACATCTGGATCTGGGATCTCATGCGGGAGACGCTGACGCGGCTGACGCTCGATCAGGCTGGCGCCAGCACGCCAATTTGGACGCCGGACGGTCGGCGGATTATCTTCGGTTCCACCCGCGCGGGTGCGCAGAACCTCTGGTGGCAGGCGGCCGACGGGAGCGGGGCCGCCGAACGGCTGGCCCAAAGCGACTCTCTGCAAACGCCGACGAGCGTGTCACCCGACGGGCGCGATCTGGTGTTTTTCGGACTCACGCCGGGGATGGCGCGCGACCTGATGCGGCTGCCGCTCGATGGGACGCGACGCGCGACGCCCATCCTGCAGACGCGGTTCAATGAGGTGAACGGCGAAGTGTCGCCCGATGGGCATTGGCTGGCATACGAATCGGACGCCAGCAGGCGCCCCGAAATCTATGTGCGGTCATTCTCAGACGCCGTCACGGGACAGTGGCAAATCTCAACGGGCGGTGGCGTGCAACCGGTGTGGGCGCGAAGCGGCAAAGAGCTCTTCTACCTGACGCCGGACGGCGCGCTGATGAGCGTGGTCGTGGAGGCCAGCAGTGGCACGCCGCGCGCTGGCACGCCGACGAAGCTTTTCCAAGGGCGGTATTACACCAACACCGGCACGCCTCCTCGTACGTACGATGTCTCGCCCGACAGCCAGCGCTTTCTGATGATCAAGCCTGGCGCTGGTTCAGATCAAGCGGCCGCCTCGCCGACCCTCGTCGTCGTCCAGCACTGGGACGAGGAGCTGAAGCGCCTCGTGCCGACGCGGTGACGGACTCTACGGCCTCGGCACTTAACGCTCGCTTACGACGGCTTATCACGAAGCCACGAACATCCACGAAGATCACGAAGCCTTTTGATTCACAAGAACTTCGTGTTCCTTCGTTCACTTCGTGTCTTCGTGATAAAGCGACTGGGAATAAGGAACAGCAACAACTGGGCGCCTCACGCCTCGAAGTCGACCGCCACAATCGACTCACAATTGGCGACACCGAGTTGTGCGACCGGAACGTGACGTGGATGCTTGGCGTACGCATCGAGCGCTGCGCGGTCGCGGAAGGTAATGACAAGGCCGGTGTCGTACGACCGCGCCGATCGAACGACATCCTCGCCGACCTTCAGCTCGACGATCCCGTCGATATCGGCAAGCGCGCGGAGTTGCACGCGATGCTCGGTGCGCGTGGCGCCACCGACGTCGGGTTTGTACTTGAAGCTCACGATGTGAATCAACACACGACCACCCTTCGGTCAAAGCATTCCTAATTCCGAATTCATAATTCCTAATTTCCGGTCTACAGCTCCACGCCTTCGATGTCATCGTCTGCGACGTCGACGACGACGCTGTGGACGTCGATGCGGAACCATTCGCGGAAAGTCTTGAGGTCGCGCGTGGCGGGCCACGACGATTCGTCGTCGCTCCACGCGGCGAGCTGGAACTCGAAGAGCCACATGGCGTTCTCCTCCACCCATTCCTGAAGGTCCTCTTCCAGCTCGAACTCGGGCAGCAGGAACGCGGACCCGTACGTCCTGGCGCGGGCGACGGTCAGCGTGCCTTTGTTGACGTCGGCTTCTTTTTGGAGCGTCCAGTTGACGTAGGGCTTGGCGCCAACGATGGTGACGGCCGTGCGATTGATGACGCGCATCCGCCAATCGTATCAGCCTCGGGCCATCCGTCGTGGGTGTTGCACGAAACGTTGCAGGCCTACCCCGAGGACGACGGGCTGCCGCGCCACAGGTCGGCGAGGTCGATTGCGAGTTCCGGCCACGCGGGATCGATCACGCGATCGCCGTCGCGCCCTTCCGCGACGACGACATAGCGACCGCCCTGCGGGTGCTGGCAGATCAAGTGACGTGCTTCGGGGTCCAGGATCCAATAACTGCGTACACCGAGTTCCAGGTACCGGCGCAATTTGATCTTGCGATCGTACGCCCGCGTGGAAGGTGACAGGACCTCGACAACCAGCGCCGGGACGCCTTCCAAGCCACGTCGAGAAATCTGCGATGGGTCACTCACCACCACAATGTCAGGTTCTGCCACGTCGTGCTGACCGAAAATAACATCGACCGGCGCGTCGAACACCTCGCCGAGCCTGTTTTCCTCGAAAAACGCCTCGAGTTGTCGCTGGAGCCGCTTCGAAACGCGCTGGTGCATCGGGCTGGGTGCAGGGTTCATATACAGTTCCCCTGCCAACAGCTCGTACCGCCGGCCATCGTTCGGGAGCGCGGCGTAATCGTCGTAGGTGAGCTTCGTTTTCGTGCTCATCGCCGTCACTTCCACAGGCGCGCCAGGTCAATCGTCAGATCGGGCCACGAGGGGTCGCGCACGGTCTCGTGGCCATGCCCCTCGGCCACGACAACCCAACTCCCGTGCTCCGCCCGCTGGCAAACCAGATGCTGCTCGTCGGGATCCACGACCCAGTAGTGTTGGACGTTCATCTCGAGGTATCGGCGCGCCTTCAGTCCGCGGTCGTACCCGCGGTTGGATGGCGACAACACTTCCACGACGAGCGTGGGCGCCCCCTCGATGCCACGTGGCGAAATCTGCGATGGGTCGCAGACCACCGTGATGTCAGGAACGAACACATCGTGGCGACCGGCGATCACGTCGAACGGTGCAACGAACGCCATTCCAAGGCCGTTTTCCTCGAAGAACTGCGCAAGTTGACGAAACAACTGGCCCACAGCCCGCTGGTGCGAGAAACCTGGCGACGGGGTCATATGCAGTTCCCCTGCCAGGACCTCGTAACGTTTCCCGTCGTCAGGCAGCGCCGCGTAGTCGTCGTAGGTCAGCTTGGTTCGTGTGCTCATGGCTCAACGCCCCGCTAAACGACGATGGCATCGTCCGAGAAAATACGCAAGCGTGCTAGGCTCTATCGGAGGAGATCACGATGTCGGAAGTTGCCTACACCTCGAAGGTCCACATCGAACGCGTAAAGGGGCCGCTGCGAATTGCGCGCCTCCCTGGCGAATCGCAGCCGGTGACGTTCAGCGTCCACGGGGCGATCGCCGAACACTACAAGGTCGATCCCGCCACGCTCACCGGATCGCACGCCGCCACGCTCGATTACGTCGTCGCCGCAACAGCTGGTTGAATGCTCGGCACCTTTGGAGGCGCGCTGGAGGCGCGTCAAATCGATGCGAGCGGCGGGCGACTGAGCGCGGAGGTGACCGGCGAAGTTGAAAAAGAGGACGGCGTGCTCGTGATCCGACGGATCCACGTCAGCTTCCGGCTCGTCGCGCCGGAGGAGATTCGCGAGACGGTCGAACGCGTCCATGGGATGTACGCGATGCGCTGTCCACTCTACCGAACGCTGCACAAGGCGATCGCGCTCACCTCGTCATTCACGCTGGCAGGTGCGTGACGCGCGGAAGCTCCCCAATGCGAACCGCTGGCCAGGAGAGCCTCTCGTACTCGGAATTTCTCACCGCCTATCCTTCGTACGAAACGACGGGCGCCCTCGATGAGTTGCGGGCCCGCGAGTACGGCCGCCTGGACGCTCAGGGCCAGACTTACCTCGACTACACCGCAGCCGGTTTGTACGCAACCTCGCAGCTCGACCGCCACATGGCGCTGCTGCGCGACCGGATGTTCGGCAACCCACACTCGACCAATCCACCATCGGCGAAAACGATGGAGATCGTCGCGCGAACGCGGCGCGAGGTGCTGCGATTCTTCAACGCATCGCCGGACGATTGGGTGGTGATCTTCACCGCCAATGCCAGCCAGGCGCTCAAGCTCGTTGGCGAATCGTATCCGTTCGGCCCAGGGGATCAGTACCTGCTGACCTTCGACAACCACAACTCGGTGAACGGCATCCGCGAGTTCGCACGGGCGAAAGGGGCCACGTCGACCTACATCCCGATTGTGTTGCCGGAAATGCGCGTTGACGAACGCGATCTCGCGGCTCAGCTCGATCGCGCGCGGCCTGGTGGTCGGCATCTGTTTGCATATCCCGCGCAGTCGAACTTCTCTGGAGTGCAGCATCCGCTCGACTGGATCGCCACCGCCCAGGCGAAAGGCTGGGACGTCTTGCTCGATGCCGCAGCATTTACACCTACCAACCGCCTCGATCTCGGTCGTTGGCGTCCCGACTTCGCCGTCCAGTCGTTCTACAAGATCTTCGGGTATCCGACCGGCGTCGGGTGTCTGCTGGCGCGCAAGACGGCGCTTGCGAAGCTACATCGTCCGTGGTTTGCGGGCGGGACGATCACCGTCGCGTCGGTGCAGGGCGACAAGTACTACCTGGCCGAGGGCGAATCGGCGTTCGAGGACGGCACGCTCGACTACCTGGCCCTGCCGGCGGTGGAGATTGGCCTGCAGCACATCGAGTCGGTTGGGATCGACGCGATTCACGAACGGACGCGCTGTCTCACCGGCTGGCTCCTCGAGCACCTGCTTGCGCTGCGACAGACCAACGGTCAGCCGCTCGTCCGGCTGTACGGTCCGCCTTCCACCGACAGGCGGGGCAGCATCGTGACATTCAACTTTTACGGCGCGGACGGCCGCGCGATCGACCATCGCTTCGTCGAAGAGCGCGCCAACGCCGCGAACATCTCACTCCGCACCGGTTGCTTCTGCAACCCCGGGGGCGGCGAAATCGCGCTCGGTCTCACCGGTACCGAGCTGTCGTCGTGCTTCCGGCAGCCGGAACACGAGACGCATCTCACGATCGATGATTTCCGACTCTGCATCGATGGCAAGAGCAGCGGGGCTGTGCGGGTGTCGCTCGGGTTGGTCAGCAATCTGGCCGACGTGAGCCGCTTTGTCGCCTTCGCGCGGCAGTTCGTCGGCCACTGAGGCACAGAGACACCGCGAGTAGTGAGCCACGGAGTCACGGAGTCACAGAGATCGAAATTCTCTGTGTCTCGGCGACTCTGTGGCCCATCGTTCTCTGTGAGCTCTGCGCCTCTGTGACGGACCGACCCGTCAACCGCGGAGGCAAACAGATTCCGCAGACTTGGGCTATCCTCCCCGGATGCATTGGATCGTCCGCGGCGATGTCGACGGCTTCTTTGGGCTCGCGCTCGACAATCTCGTCCAGCTGCTCCTCATCGACACCTTGTGCCGCTTCGTCCTCGGATTCCCGCCCGAGCTCGTGTACGGCCGCGTGCTGCCGGGCGCCGCGGTGTCCATCCTGGTCGGCAACGTGGCCTACGCGTTCCAGGCAAGGAAGCTCGCCGCGCGCACCGGACGCACCGACGTGTGCGCGCTCCCCTACGGCATCAACACCGTCTCCCTTTTCGCCCACGTGTTCCTGGTGATGCTGCCGGCGAAGGCGCTCGCCGCGAAACTCGGCGCACCGGATCCGGCGCGCGTCGCGTGGCAGGCGGGACTGCTCGCGACGCTCAGCTCGGGGATCATCGAGCTCGCCCTCGCGTTCGTCGCGGAGCGCGTCCGTCGGATCACTCCGCGCGCGGCCCTTCTCTCGACGCTCGCCGGCATCGCGCTGGGGTTCATCTCGCTCGGCTTTCTCTTCCGCACCTTCGCCCGCCCGGTGGTCGGGCTGACGACGCTTGGGATCGTGATGCTCACGTATTTCGGTCGCGTGCGGTTCAAGGGACGGATCCCCGGCGGCATGGTCGCCGTCGGTCTGGGAACGCTGCTCTCGTGGGCGATCGGGATCGCGCCGGTTGGCGCGCAGCCATCCTCCGCGGCGTTTCACCTTCCCGTCCCAGTCGTCGGCGATCTCGTCGCGGCGATCGGCGGCGGACACCTTCTGCCCTACCTCTCCGTCATCGTCGCGATGGGCCTGTTCAACGTGCTCGGGTCGCTTCAAAACATCGAGTCGGCCGAAGCGGCCGGTGATTCGTACGAAACGAGATCCTCGCTGGCGATCAACGGCGTCGGAAGCGTGGCCGCGGCGCTTTTCGGATCGGCCTTTCCGACGACGATCTACATCGGACATCCCGGATGGAAGGCGCTCGGCGCGCGCGCGGGCTACTCCGTCCTCAACGGCGCCTTCGTCACGATCGTCTGCCTCACGGGCACGCTGGCGTGGATCGCCTGGGCGATTCCGATCGACGCCGGCATGGCCATCGTCCTCTGGATCGGGATGGTGATCAGCGCGCAGGCGTTCCAGACCACGCCGCGCGAGCACGCACCCGCGGTCGTCGTCGGTCTGCTGCCCGGGATCGGCGCGTGGGGCGCGCTGATGGCGAAGAACGGCCTGCACGCCGCCGGACTCGGCGGTCCGGCCCGACCGTTCAGCGAGGCGCTCGTTGGCGAGTTCCTCAAAACCGACACCTGGATTCACGGCGCCTTCTCGCTGGAGCAAGGCTTCCTGTTCACGTCGATGCTGCTCTCGGCGGCCGTGGTCGGCGTAATCGAGCGGAAGTGGTTCGCCGCCGCCGCGTGGTGCGGCGTCGCCGCGCTTCTCTCCGCGGCCGGCCTGATGCACTCCTACCAGTGGACGTTGGACGACACGGCCCTGAAGCTCTCGCCCGCGTGGCCCTTCGCGATCGGCTACGCGATCATGTCCCTTCTGTTTTTCATCGCGAGATGGGCCACCGAGGAAGCTGGCGACCACGGATGACGCCGATCGAGGGCGTCCTCAGGCTTTTGGCGTGATCGGCTTCAACCCCGTGGCCCGGGCGAGCTGTTGGTGGCGGTGGTCGAATGTGACGAAGGAGCGAAGGCCAAGCTCGAGCGCCGTGGCGACGTGGAGCACATCGAGAGAACGGCACCAGGGCACTATGTCGATAATCTCTCCGCGCCCGGCTTGCCGTCTTCGACGATGAAACTTGCGCGGGTGGATGCCGGTGATTCAGGGACGGAGACCTTTTGGACGACGCGGTAATCGGCGGTCAACGACCGGCGATTCACTTCGCAGCGGACGTAGCCGCGCAGGTTATTGTAGAACTTGATCTGCGGATTCTCCCTCAGATAGGTCTCGCCGGCTGGAGAGGAATCGGCGCCGTCGCCGCCCGAACTAATCGACGTGCCGACAATCTCGGAGCCGATCACGGGCGCTCGGTCGTCGCGGTAGTCGACCTTCAAATCGCCGATCCAGCTCGAGTGAATGTCTCCGGTGATCACCACGGGATTGGAGACCTTTGTGTCCCGCAGCGCCGACACAAGCCGGCGTCGCGCGGCATCGTAGCCGGACCAACTATCCATTCCATATGACTCGTCGGGACCCGGGGCCCGATCGACGACGGTCATTTGCACCTGATTCGCGAGGAGGTTCCATTGCGCCCGCGAGGCGCGCAGTTCGAGATCCAACCACCGCTCCTGCTCGAGACCGAGCATCGTGCGGTCTTCTTGGAACCCCGCACAAGGCGCTTTCGCGCCGTCGCCGCACGGCTGGTCGCTGCGGTATTGCCTGCCGTCCAGCACCAGGAAGCGAGCCAAGGGTCCGTACGAAAGCCTGCGGTACATGCGGGAATTCAGGCCGGTTGGCGCGCAGGATTTCGGCAATGGCAACCATTCGTAGTTCACTTGGTAGGCTGCGGCACGGCGTTCCAGAAACAGTTCCTTCGGTTGGTCGTTTGCCGCGATGTCGTTCGCGTAATTGTTGCTTACCTCGTGATCGTCCCACGTGATGATCCACGGAAACAGCCGATGCGCCTCACGCAGGTTCGGATCCGACCGGTAGAGCGCATACCGTTCGCGGTAGCCTTCCACATCCGTCGGATCCTCGGTGGTCACGCTCCTCACGGCCGTGCCGCCGGTTTCATAGATGTAATCGCCGAGAAAGACCACGGCGTCCAGATCCTCGCGCACCATGTTCTGGTACGCCGTGTAGTAGCCCGCCTGGTAGTTTTGACACGACGCGAATGCGAATCGGATGCGATCGACGGGACCGGATGGCGCCGTTTTTGTGCGCCCGACCGGACTCACGGCGGAACCGGACTTGAAACGATACCAGTACCATCGGTTGGGCTGGAGACCGGTGACGTCAACATGAACCGAATGGCCGAACTTCGGCTCCGCAATCTCCTGTCCGCTGCGCACGATCCGGCCGAAACGTTCGTCGGACGCGATTTGCCAGTCGACTGAAATCGCTTCACGCTGCCAGCCTCGATCGCGGTTCGGGTCTGGAATGAGGCGCGTCCACAGCACCACCCCACCCGAGGTCGGATCGCCCGACGCGACTCCGGCGACGAACGGGTCCGACGAGAACTGAGGCTGCGGAACAAACGCGCTGAGCCGCCGCATCGGATACCCCACCCCGAGCCACGCTGCGGATTGGATCAACGTCCGGCGATTCATCGGGCCTCCGCGGTGGGAAAACAGTTCGGTGACACCCTGGGCACCACATTGTGCCACAGGGCTACATGGGACGGCGCCGATTCGCAGACAGCTTTACCGGCGCCGGCTTGCCGCGTCGCATGTGCGTGTGACGGTATCGAGCTGCCGCCCGGCGATATGGGCGCAATCGTCGATCGGCACTGACAGATCCTGCGGTATCATCGATGGTCTCATGAGGCGCCGCGACTTCCTCGCCCTCGCCGGAACGACGGGCACCCTGGCGTGTCTCAGCCCGATCTCGCAGCTGCCGGTCGAGGACGACGAAGCGGTGCTGCAAGCCAGGCCGAGGCGGCCGTCGTCGAGTGTCGTCCCGGGCCGGCACAAGCTCGGGCTCAGTCCCGATCGCGACGGGCTGCTCTACGTGCCGAAGGGGCACAAAGCCAACGTAATGGCACCGCTTGCGATCATGTTGCATGGCGCCGGCCGGAACGGGCAGGCCATGGAATACACGTTCGCGCTGGCGGACGATTTCGGCGTCGTCATCGTGGCTCCCGATTCCCGCGAGCGGACGTGGGACGCCGTCCTGGGCGGGTTTGGAGGTGACGTCGCGTACATCGACGCCGCGCTTCGATACACGTTTTCCCGCTGCGCGATCGATTCAACGAAGATCGCAGTCGCCGGATTCTCCGATGGGGCCTCGTACGCACTCTCGCTCGGCACGGCCAACGGCGATTTGTTCAGCCACGTGATGGCATTTTCGCCTGGGTTCATGGCAGCGGCCGAGCATCGCGGCAAGCCACGCATCTTCATTTCGCACGGCACGGAGGACGCGATTCTGCCGATCGACACCACGAGCCGGATGCTTGTCCCGAAGCTGACGGCGGACGGGTACGACGTGAAGTATCGCGAGTTCGACGGTCCGCACACGGTGCCCGTGCCAATCGCGCGCGAGGCCTTCCAGTGGTTCACCGCCTAGCGTTCGGTCCCAAGCGGTCCTGACGGTTCTCGAGGAAACTGGTCGGGATTGTCGGTAATGACCGCATCGACGTCCAGTACATAAAGGTAGTGCGCCATCTCGGCCCGCACGTTACCAAAACGGCCCGGTGCGGAGGCCCGAAAGGTCCACGGCGTGACGTATAGGCCCGCCTCGTGAGCCCACAGCACGATCTCCGGCCGCGCTTCGACGATCGCCTTGCCGGGACCGATCCCGGTGGCGAACTCCGCGAGGGCCTCGAACCGGTCGCGATCGGACCATCGGTGCGCGTCTTCGGGTTCGATCAGGAGGACGAGCGGCACGCGCCGCTCGAACATCGCCGCTGCCCGCCGTACGGTCGGCTCGTGGAACGACTGCATCGTCAGCGCGGGCATGCTGGATCCCGGTCGATCGAGGCCGTTCTTCCGCAGCTCGGTCACGAAGAGGGACAAGAGATCGACGCCGAGGGCGTCGTACACCTCGGGATCTTTCAACTCGGCGCAAAGCGCCCCCCTGCCGGCCACGCAGTCGATGACTTCCTGAAACGTGGGGATGCGCGCGCCGGCAAATCGAGCGCCGAACCACGCGCCTGCATCGAGCTGTTTGATTTCGTCGAGCGTGAAGTCGTGGACGAACCAGCGGCCGACGACGCGACCGTCCTCGGAAACCTCCCGGCCGCGTTTCGGGAACACATCTCGAACGTCAGTGGTTCGCTCGAGCGTGCGGTCATGCACGCACACCAGCACCTCGTCCCTGGTGACGTGAAGATCCTGCTCGACCGCATCGGCTCGCTGCTGGAGCGCCAGATCGTAGGATGGCAGCGTGTGCTCCGGCGCGTACGCCGGAGCCCCGCGGTGGCCGATGACCGCCTTGCTGCGCCGACGGCCATCAGTCATCGCGCCGGGAAATCGCTGGGTCAGTGCGTCATGCCGTACATGACGTAATTGACGCCGAGCTTGTAGGCCTGGTTCGATTCGTCGATCGGCCGAAAGCCGGTCGCGGAAAACTCCCAGTAATTCGCGATATCGGTGCTGAGGTTCACCATCGCCATCAGCCGCTTCGTCGGATCGTTCCCTTCGAACAGCCCGCGAAAGACCGGCCGGCCCACATCGTAAAACTGCGGAACGATATTGAAGGAGTCGATCTCGAAGAACGAATGAAAGATTGGATGCGACGGATCGAGATCAACGAATCGCGCGTCCGGAAGGACGCGGCGCATGTTGGCCTCGAAGTTCTCCCAGCCGCGGCCGCCATGATCGTACGGAACGGGGCGGAAGTCGTCGAAGATCACGAACCCGCCCTTCAGGAGATACGCGCGAAATGCGGCCGCCTCCTTGTCGGTCATCGTCCAGAAGCCCGCCTCGGTCAGGTACGCGACCGGATACTTGCACAACTCCGGATCGTCCAGCGCCAAGACGTTGCCTTCTTCGATGTGAGGACCGAGGTAGCTGACCTCGTTGAGGATCTTCATCAGGTTGCGCTCGGCCGTGTCGTAGCCGTGCGCCCACGCGGGAAGCCCTCGGTAGTAGTAGCCGCCCGGTCCCGTCGTGTATTTCAGCCGCGCGAACGTGAAGCGCCCGTCGTAGGGAATATTGTTCGTCTCAGGGTCTCGCCCATACGCCTCAAAGAATAGGCGACCCTGGGCCAAGGCGACGACCGTCAGGCACAAGAGCCCGGCCGCGATCGCTACGGCGCTGTTTCGGAACCGCACGGAATCAGCGGTCCGCCGGTGGGCTCGACACACAGCCCTTCACTTCGGCCGCCATGGCTCCCAGGTCCGAATTGAGTCCAAACCCCTGGCCGTACCGGCCGCCACGAACGGCACGAATGAACGTGCTCGCTTCGTCGAGCGGCAGCGTCGCGACGTTGCCGCAGAAGTCGCGCCAGATGCCGTCCTGGCGGAGATACTGCTCGACGTTCGACAGATAAAACGCCGACACCGTCGCATCCCTCTCCTTTAAGTACTGGCCAACCGCTCGAATCGCTCTCGGGCCCGCGAAATTGCCCACGAGCGGCACGAGCATGTTCCTCGTTTCGAGATCCTTCAGAAACGCAAAGCTCTCTTCGGTGGCGAGGTACGCGCGCGCCTGCCCGTCGGCATCGGTGGCTCTCATCAGATCGGCATAGGTCGGCTGGTTGAAGCCGCCGACGCTCCCGGTCGACGAGTACTGCAGGCGGGGCCCGAACGAATAGAAGGCGTGGTAGACGTATTCGATCCCTTGCAAGTCGTCCGGCGACAGCGCAAACCCATGCGTGGTGACAAGCCGGTCCTGGATGGCTTTCAGGTTCTCCTTGTACAGCGTCTCGGTCGTGTCGCTGTTCGCATAGGCCGCGAAGAGCTCCGCGGCCGTCGACTTCGGCCCGAGTCCGTCGGGTCGGGGCTTCGAGAAGAGGCGCGACACGAACTCGGCCCGGTCCGCGGACAGTTCAAACAGCGCCTTGTACATCAGGTGGAGATCCAGGTTCCCCCGCCGGACATCGACGATGAACGCCATCTGCGGCGCCACCGCCACGATGTAGGTGAAGTTCTGTTCGGGCCCCACCCCCATGTACACACGGCCGGACTTCGCGGTCCGGGTCAGCTCCGGAACCACGTACTGAAACCAGATCTCGTTCGACAGCAGGTTGTCGGATCGAAAGAACCCGTTGGGCTCGGACAGGTCCGAGGTGAGCTTCCAGAATTCCTGATCGGTCAGGCGTGAGGGAAGCTCGGCGGCGGTCGCCCGAACTCGCGTGCCGAGCGACAGCTCGCCCAGGCACGCCACGAGGATCGCAGCGGTTACGAGAAAAAGGCGGCGTCTGGTCATCATTGAAGCTCCCGACTCTGCCGACCCCGATTCGAAGCGCCCTTCACTTGGTCACGTCGGGAGGGCCGTTGGGGTAGACGTTCTTGATTTCGTCGATGTACCGCACGTGACAGTTCGAGCATGCGTAGTAGATATTGGCGCCGGCGTCGAACACTGCATCCGGATTCTTGGCCTCCGCCCCTCTCCTCGCCTCCGAGCCGGCATCGATGAGCCCCTGCGCCATCTTCATCCAGACGTCGCCGTCCTTGGCGCGGGGCACCATCATGAGCAGATTTCCGGATTCGGCCACGATGATGGCGCTGTCGCGAACGGCGGTCCACTGCTCATCGGTGTGTGGGCGTCGTTCTTCCGTTTGTCCCACCGATTGGATCGTCGCAACGGAGTTCCAGATGACGTCCGCAGAAGGATCGATCACTGAATTCATGAGTTCCTTGACGTCCGTGATCGGTCTGAACGGCGGCGGTGGCGGCGCGCTGCTGCACCCGAACAACAGGGCCGCGCTCACTGCCACCAGCAAAAAGGCCGCCCGCATCCTTCTAGTCTACTACGGCATTCATCGGGGTTCCCTCACAATCCGCCCGTCGGTGAGAAACCGTTGGTACTTCGTAAAGACGTGCGTCGTGCGGAGCCCCGGAATCGCGGTGCCGCGAATAATCGAGAACGTCTCCATCGACACGGGCAGGACCACCGTCTCGTCGGGATCCTGAAACGTGATGGGCCGGTAGCGGATCGAGGAATCGGCCCGCTCGAGGTTGAGCCATCCCACGCCGCTCGCGCGCGGCAGGTCGCGCGGCACTCGGACCTCGACCGTCCGGACCAGGCGTTCGTCGAGGCGCAGAACGGCGTCGCTCGCGGCGTCAATCCAGATGCGCCCCTGCACGCGGCCCGTTGAAATGATGACGCACTCGCCGCGCCATTTGATCTCGGCCGGCGGCGAGGCAAGCGTTTTGTAATCGAGCATCACCGTCGCGCGACGATCGACACGGCCCGTGCCCGCCCACGAGAACGCGTACTGCTGGCGGCGGCCGGGCAGCAACATCGCGAGCGGCTCGGAGGCGACGGCCTGCGGATCGGTGCAGCCGGGTTCGTCGCCAGGACGCGGCGGCCGCCCATCGACCGTGCGGACTTGGCGCATGACGCTCGCGTCGGGCGGCGCGTCCGCCGACGGGGCGGCATCCCACGTGACGCGAAGGTCGTACACGATCTCGCGGGCGCGCCCTTCCGGCCTAAGACCGGACGCCATCGGTTGGAGGCGAACCGTCTCGAGGCACATGATGCTCTGGGCACGCGCGTAATAGCGCTCGACTCGATCCCCGATTCGCGTCAGCAGCGCCGCGACTTCCTCGGGTCCGCCGCGCGGCTGCGCGCCGAAGGCGAGCGTGACAACGGACACCGCCCCTAGAAGGCAAAAGGAAAAGGGGAAAAGGAAAAAGGACCGAACGGCTTTCAAGCACGTCACGTTGGCCCCCTATTCTACCTTCTGTAGAAGCTTTCAGCTTTCAGCTATCAGCTCTCAGCTATCAGCTGGAGGGCCAAAAGCTGTAAGCTGAAAGCTGTAAGCTGAGGAAGCCATCTGTCTGTAAAACTCGCGATCCGCTCTGTCACGTTTGCGATCTGTGTTGTCGCGGCGGCGGCGACGGCCCTGCGCGGCATCGGCGCCGCGCCGCCACAGGCCTCGTTCGCTTCGCGCATCGAGCAGCTCTCGGAACCTGAGGGCGAATTCGACACCGACAATCTGATCTCGAACGAGCAGGCGTACCTCGAGGTCATTCCCGCGCTGAAGGCCGCCGGCGCGAGCGGCGGCGCCTACATCGGCGTCGGACCCGATCAGAACTTCTCGTACATCGCCGCCATTCGCCCGGCCATCGCGTTCATCGTCGATCTGCGCCGCGACAACCTGTTGCTGCACCTGCTGTTCAAGGCGCTGTTCGCCCAGGCGCGGAATCGCGCCGAGTATCTCAGCGTGCTGACCGGCCGGCCGGTGCCCGATCGCGTCGAGACGTGGCGCGACGCGAGCCTCGAGCGGATCGTCGCCTACATTGACGCCGCCAAGCCGGTCGACCAGTCCGTGCGCGCGCTCCACGGCCGGGTGGACACCACCCTCGGACGCTTCGGCGTGCCGCTGTCGGCCGGCGATCGCAAGACGATCGCGCGGTTCCATTCTGTGTTCATCGAGGCCGGGCTCTCGCTCAAGTTCGAGACTCGCGGACGAGGGCCGCGCGCCTTCTACCCTACCTATCGCGACCTGCTGCTCGCGCGAGATGGCAACGGACGCCAGTGGAACTACCTGGCATCGGAGGGTGATTTTCAGTTCGTGCGGTCGCTCGAAGGGGAGGACTTGATCGTTCCGGTCGTCGGCGACCTGAGCGGCCCTCACGCGATGGCCGCGATTGGCGCCTTGATGGCGGAGCGCGGCGAGCACCTCTCGGCATTCTACGTGTCCAACGTCGAGAACTACTTGTTTCGGGACGGCCACTTTTCCCTCTTCGCCGCGAATCTGCAGCGGCTGCCGCGCGACCCGCGGAGCGTGATCGTCCGCTCGATCTTCGGTGGGGCGTCCAGCACGTCGGCGGTGCAATCGGCCAACGAGCTGGTCGCAAATTTCTCCAGCGGCCGCTATCGCAGCTATCGGGACCTCGTGGGCCCGATGCGCTAGTCGTGGCTAAGTCGTGGCTAAATGCCACCCATCGTCTCGCGGCGGCGATGCCGCCGGCCCCAACCCCGCCGCCGCCCGCGACACCGAACCCGTGCGAAATGCCGTCTGGTAGAAAACACTCACGTGGATTTTTGACAGGATTGGTGGCGCCGAGATCGAACAGATCCTCAGGAACCGCGTTCACCGAAAGCAGGGACCCGACGCGGCTGTCAATGTCGAAGCTGTAGAGGTTGCCGCGGTAGGTGCCGACCCAACCTCAAGCCCTCCGCCAGTGTCTATTGAGCAAGTGAGCGACACCGAGCTGGTCACCCGTGCCCGGCAGGGGGATGCTGCCGCGTTCGGCGAGCTTGTCGATCGGCACCGGGTCGCCGTGTACCGCGCCGCGCTTGCCGCGCTCGGATCGCACTCGGAGGCGGAAGATGTGGCCCAGGAGGCGTTTCTGACCGCATACCAGCGGCTCACCGGCTTTCGCGGCGAGGCGAGCTTCAAGACGTGGCTGCTGACCATCACGTGGCACCAGGCGATCAACCGACGGCGCAGCCTGGAGCGCTGGTGGCGGCGGATCCGGTCGCATCCAAACGGCACGGGTGGCCCGCCGGGATCGTCCAGCGAGCCGTCGCCCGAACAAGTGGCTGAGACACGTCAGTTACAGCAAGCCGTTCGCGACGAAGTCCGATCGCTCTCACCAACGCTACGCGACACGTTGGTGCTCGCGCAGGCCGGCGAATACACGTACGAAGAGATCGGCGCAATGCTGAACGTCCCGGTCGGCACCATCAAGTGGCGCATATCGGAAGCGCGGAAAGTGGTCAGGACGCGCCTGCGAGAGCGAGGGTACGGCCGTGCGCGATGAGCAGCTCGATGCCGCCATCGACGAAGTCGCACACGAGCTGACGAGAGGTCGCGAACCCGGCGATCTCAAGGTGCGGGTGCTGGCGCAGATCGAGAGCCCGGCGGTTCGCCTGCAGTCGTGGCGGTGGGGTGTGGCCGTGCCGGTGGCCGCAATCGCGATCGTGGGCGCTGCAGTGGCGATCTTCCGCGGCGGCGGACGACAACAAACGCAGCCGACCCCGCAAGGGCAGCCGACCGCGCCCCGCGCGCAGCCGGGCGCGGCTCGCTCCCTCGCGTGGGTCGACCGGCAGGGACGCGAGGAGCCGGTCGGGCCATCTCGCGCCTACATGTCGGTGCGTCTGTCGCCCGACGGGACGCGCGCGGCGGTCGACATCCGCGTTCAGACGGCGAATAACGAACTCGGGATCCAGGAGCACGACGATGTCTGGATATGGGATCTCGGTCGCCGGACGATATCGCGACTGACATTCAACGTCGCCTCGAGCCGGCGGCCCATCTGGACGCCGGACGGACAGCGCATCGTCTTCACCTCGCCGCGCGGCGGCGCTCCGAATCTGTTCTGGCAGGCCGCCGGCCCTGGCGCGCCCGAACGATTGACGACCAACCCGAACAGCCAGGTTCCGCAGTCGTTTTCGCCCGATGGTCAGACCCTCGTGTTCCAGGAACAGACGGCAGAGACCGGAGCGGATCTCTATCTGCTGCGCTTGGACAGCCAACTGCGTACCGAGCCGCTGGTGCAGACACGTTTTGCCGATGCCGATGGCGAAGTTTCGCCGGATGGCCGTTGGCTGGCGTACCGGTCGAACGAGTCGGGCCGGAACGAGATTTACGCGCGGCCGTTTCCGTCCGGCGTCGGCAGGTGGCAAGTCTCACCTGACGGCGGCACCGTGACGCGCTGGAGCCGCAACGGCCGGGAGCTGTTCTATGTGGACCGCGGCAAGGTTATGGCAGTGTCGGTAACGACGGGGCCGGCGTCGTTCATGGCATCCAGGCCGACCGAGCTCTTCGAGGGGCCGTACGCCGACAACTTTGACGTCGCTCCAGACGGACAGCGGTTTCTGATGATCAAGGACCGATAGCGGAAATGGGCTCAGTGACCTCTGCCTATTTGCCTTTTGCCTTCGCCTTCTGCCTTTTCCCTTTTCCCTTTTGCCTTTTGCCTTCTCCCTTTTGCCTTCTACCTTTTGCCTTCGTCCGTCAGCTCATTTCCAGCGTCAGACGAAATTCGCCCACACAGTCAATATAATCGAGCCGTGATTCGCACCACCGTGCTCGCGCTCGCCGGCACGCTCATGGCGAGCGCCGTCGCCGCCGCCCCGCCGCGCGAATTGCGGTGGGCCGGCGATTCGGAAGGCGGCGCCCCATTTGTGGAAGCCGATCCCTCGCACCCGGACACGGTCGTCGGCTTCGACGTCGACGTTGCCGGCCTGCTCGCCCGTGGCCTCGGGCGGACACCGCGGTTCGTGCTGATCGCCTTCATCTCGATCGATCAGTCCATCGCGCGCGACGATGCGGAGATCGGGCTGAGCGGCATCGAGGACACACCGGCGCGGCGGGCGACGCTCGCGCCGACGATCCCGTACTACGAGTTCCGCGAAGTGTTGAGCGTGCGCGAGGCCGACGCCGCGCGCTTCCGCACGCTCGAGGATCTCCGCGGCCGCAAGGTCGCGACGCTCGCCGGCACGATCGCGTACGAGATCCTGCTCCGCGCCGAGCGCGACCACGGGTTGCAGGCGGTCTCCTACGACGATGACGTGCATCCGTACAGCGATCTGGTGCTCGGACGTGTCGATGCCGTGCTGCTAGACAACGTCCTCGCCGAGCGCCGCCGGCGTTTCATCTCGGGCTTCCGGGTTCAGCCCCAGACCATCGCGGTCGGCCACTACGTCGGCGTGCTCGCGGAGCGGAACGCACCCTTGCGCGACGCGTGCAACGAGATTCTCCGCGGCGCGATGCGCGAC
The DNA here is from genome assembly GCA_023265105.1 of Acidobacteriota bacterium. Taxonomy (GTDB): domain Bacteria; phylum Acidobacteriota; class Vicinamibacteria; order Vicinamibacterales; family CAVVIG01; genus JAHFUJ01. Next base: position 13,050 of record JAHFUJ010000015.1, on the reverse strand, counting down.
GGCACTCTGGAACGCATCTTCCGCAAGTGGGGCGTGTGGAACGACGCTCAACCGGCGTTGTACGCGCGGCTCCTTGCCGGCGAGCAGGTGCCGGCCGTCACCGGGCTCGACCCGTCGGCCAGCGCCGCCACGATGTCCCGGTGGGAAGCCATTCGTCGATATTTTCCGACGCTCGTCCGCGCGTCATTCGTTACGCTCGTGCTCTCGTGCGTGTCGATGGGATTGGCTGTCGCGCTCGGTGTGCTGATCGCGACCGGACGGGTGTACGGCCGCCGGCCGCTCCGCGCCGCGCTGACCGGCTATGTCGAGCTGATGCGCGGCACGCCGATTCTGCTGCAGTTGTTCGTCCTCTATTACGGCATCGCGGCCGCGATTCGCCTGCCCGCCTTCGCCGCCGCGCTCCTGGGCCTCGCGCTCAACTACGCCGCGTACGAAAGCGAGATCTATCGCGCCGCTTTGGAGGCCGTGTCCATCGGGCAACTCGAAGCGGCGCGCACGCTCGGCTTCAGCGAACGCCAGGTCCTGACGCTCGTGCGCGGGCCGCAGGCGTTCCGGCTGGCGCTTGCGCCCATGACGAACGACTTCGTCGCGCTCCTCAAGGACTCGTCGCTCGTGTCGGTGCTCACCGTTCTCGAACTGACGAAACAAACGCAGATCTTCGCGACCAATCTGGGGAGTTGGGTGATTCCCGGCTCGCTGTGCGCGGCGCTTTACCTGGCGATGTCGCTGCCGATGGCCACACTGGCGCGCCGGCTGGAACAGCGATGGAAGGCGCCCACCGCATGAACGACGTCGACATCGTCCTGCGGCTAGTTGACGTCCGCCTGAGGCGGGGCAATCGGCAGGTCCTCACCGGCGTGACGTTCGATATCGGCCGCGGCGAACTGGTGGCCATCATGGGACCGTCGGGCTCGGGCAAGACGACGATTCTCCGAACCATCGCCGGACTCGACCCGTTCCAGGCCGGCCGCGTGTCGGTCGGAGGCGTGGTACTCGAGGGCGGTGTGGATGTCAGTGCCGCGACGCTCGGCCGGCTGCGCCGCAAGGTCGGCATGGTGTTCCAGTTCCATTGTCTGTTCGAGCACCTTCCGGCGCTGCAGAACGTGTGGCTGGCGCCAGTGCACGCCTACGGTGTTGGTCTGGAAGAAGCCACCCGTCGGGCGCGCGAGCTG
>JAHFUJ010000015.1:10411-11778 GCA_023265105.1 Acidobacteriota bacterium | reverse complement strand
GCGCGCCGATCGCGTGGACACCGGCGCGGCCTTGAAGAGCGCGAGGTCGATCGCGTTGGCCATCGCCTGATACCCCGCGTCGTTCGGATGCAGATGATCTCCCGAGTCGTACTGCGGGAGGAACTTGGTCGGGTTGGCGGGATCGCGCGTGGCGACATCGAAATCGATGACCGCGTCGTACGCCTTGCTGGCGCGAATCCACTCGTTGACCAGCGTGCGCTTGGCCTCGCCCTCCTGCGTGAAGTACGCCGCGCCTTCAAACGGGGTCAACGTCGCGCCGTAAATCCTCAGCCCTCGGGTGTGGGCCCGCTCGACCAGCTGCTTGTGCCCGGCGATGATGTCTTCGGCGGTCGGCGTCGGGTTCTGACGCGCCTGCCCGATGTCATTGATGCCTTCCAACACGATCACGTGCGTGACGCCGGTCTGCCCGAGCGCATTCGCCTCGAATCGCGCCAGCGCGTTAAGGCCGGCATTGAACGCCCCCTCGCTCAACACGCGATTTCCACCGATGCCCGCATTCAGCACGGCCATCCTCGCGCCGCCCGATTGCGCCATCAGCCGCTTGGCGAGGAGATCCGGCCAGCGATTGTTCGCGTTCGCGGTCGAGCGGGTGCCGTCGGTAATCGAATCCCCGAACGTGACGATCGCGCCGACCGATTCGGGCGCCATCACCTCCACCCGCGAAAGCAGGAACCACGACGGGGTCGTCGCGACCACCGGGAAGGCGGTCGCGCCCACGTGATTGCCGGTCTGCGACACGTAGCTGGTCTGCAGCGCGCCGTTGTGCATCGTCAGCGGCGACGAGGTGTTCGTGTCGCCCGGCACGTAGAGGTCGATGGCCAGATCCGCCATCGCCGGCACGTTGAGGTCGACTGGGTCGGTGTACACGATCGCGCCGCCCGGAATGGTGATGGTCGGCCGCCCGCTGAAGGTCAGCTTGCGATCCGAGCTCGCCACGATCCCGGCGTCCTTCTCGCGCAACGCCAGATGCGCCTCGGCGATGGTGAGTGGTACGGTGCCGAACCGGTTACTCAGCACCACGCGCGTCCGAGCGCCGCCGATGCTCGTGTGCACGATCTGGCGGAGCGTCTGGTTGTTGAAGTGCATGAACGGCACGGGCGCCGCAGGTGCGGCGGCGGCCTGACCTTGCGGCGCCGGGGCCGCGGGGGCTGGCGCCGCGGGTGGCGGAGGAGTTTGCGGCCGCCCTACCTCGGAGGTGGTCCAGGTACCGACCCAGTGCTCGCCGGTTCTGCCGCTTTGCGCGAACATCGCCGGGTGGATCGCGAGGAGGTAAAAGACGAGCGCGCCGACGACCAAGAAGATGGGCTGCCGCTTGCTGGATCTCATGAGCCGTGACTCCTTTCCTC
>JAHFUJ010000015.1:5690-10311 GCA_023265105.1 Acidobacteriota bacterium | reverse complement strand
GGTCCGCCTAAAGGCGGACACTACATACTGCCACGGTCCGCCTAAAGGCGGACACTACGTACTGACCACGGTCTGCCAGAAAAGGCTGACCCTACTGCGCGTGCTGCAGCACGATAGCACGATCATCGTTCCCACAACGACAGCTCGTCGACCGCCCAGAACCACGTGCGCGTCTGGCCCACCTGCCGGATGCGCAGCCTCGCGCTCCGGTTCGGAGGCAGCCAGATGTCGATCGGCCCGCGCAGCGGATCGCGAACCAGACCCTGACCGAGCTGGACCACCACCGTCCCGCGATACAACGGTCGGAATGGTTCCGGCCCTTCAGCGACCTCGACGATCAACTCGCGCGGGTAGTCGCCCAGGCTGCGAAGCGAGGTCAGGATGCGGACGCGGGCGACGTCCCGCGGCCGATCGAGCGCGATTGCCATCCACTCGTCGCCGGCTTGACGGGTGCCCGTCAGCCAGCGCGTCTCGAGGTCGCCGTCGAACGCGCGACCCAAGGCGTCGGAGTTGTGGCTGGCCTCCGCGCGAAAGCTCGCGGCCGCGATCGCTCGCGGCTCGCGCGGCTCGGCGGCGGCGGGCGGCGCCGCATCTCCATTGGCGCCCGCATCGCTTCGCCACGGTGCCAGTCGGAAGACCACGAGGCCGGGAAACGCGGCCGTCTCGGAGGTCTGCTCGCGATCGCGCCGCAGCCGATCGAGGGTGGCCTCCGCGAGATCGCGGTCGGCGTACGCGTCCGGATGCACGACGATGTTTCTGACGCCGAGGGCGCGGAGCATTCTGAGAGCGTCGCCGAATCGATCGAAGTCGGCGAGGGGCGATGCCGGGCCACCGACGAACGCCTGCAGCGCCGACTGATAGCCGCTGGCGCCGTTGACGATCGGACGGCGATGCACGAGGGTCTGAAACTGATACTGAAACGTTCGGAGGCCCCCGTCCGCCTGGTCCGCTGGCAGCTCGAGGAGCGGGCCCGGTTCGTGATCGCGAATCCACTCGTACGCCGCGCGATCGGGGCGTCCGTGAGGCGTGAGAAACGCGAGCGGCAGCGCGCCTCCGTCGCCCTCGAGCAGCACGAGCGCCGCCACGATCGCCATCGTCGCCCACCGCAGCCTGGGAGACAGGATCTCCAACAACCTCGCCACTCCTGCGCCGGCCAGCACGGCGATCGCGAGCAGCACCACAACGGACAGCCGCGCCGGCACGCGCAGGCCGTCGAACCCCGGCAGGTACGCGAACAGCCAGCGATACGGCGCACCGATCGGCAACGGCCAGCCCCACGCCGTGGGGCGAGTGCCAAGCGAGAGCACGAGCGCCACGAGGCCGACGCCCGCATACAGCGGCACAAGGTCGCGCCGCGTCAGGTGCGATGTCGACCGCCGAGGCCACAGCGCGAGGCCGGCCAAGGCGAGCGCCGCGACGCCTGGAAATATTTCACCTTCGGGTCCGCCAGGCTTGGCGACGTACGGCAGCCGGCGCCAGAGGGCGATCGGTGGGTGAATGGCTTCTGTGCCGTGCAGATAGGCGCCGAGATCGGCGCCGAAATTCGCGACGTCTTCCTCCGTCCGGCGCAGCCCGTACGTTCGACGCGCATCGACGTACACCAGCGCAATCGGCAAGAGCACGACGAGAATCACCGCCGCGCTCCCAACGAAATCGCCGGCCATCCGCTTTCGGTCTGCCGGGTGAACGACCAGTGCATGAAGCGCGACGACTGCAACCGGCAGCGCGAGGAAGTAGATGTAGTAGCCGTTCGACAGGCTCTCGACGAGAAACGCCGCGATGCACGCCGCCAGCGCGCGGCGCGATCTGGTTTCCACGTAGCCATGCAGCGCCCAGAGGGCGATCGGCATCCAGCCGGACATGAGCACTTGAAGATGGCCGACCTGGGCGAACCGCGCCGGCGCGAACGCAAAGATGAGCCCGGCGACGACCGCGGCATCGCGGCGATCCGTGAGCCGCTGCACCAGCAGCCACATGCCGAAGCCGGCGAGCGCAAACGACGCGATGAAGGCAACGTTGTACGCAACCAGCGGCCGGCCGGTCAGCCAGACGACCGGCGCAACGGGAACGGCAATTCCGAGCAGATGTTCCGAAAACGCGAGCGTGTGGTGATAGGGATAGAAGATCGGCGCGTCCCAGAATCCCGCCAGTCCGTGCCGAATTCGATCGGCGTCCCAGCCGAGGATCCACGCGTTGAGCAACGGGTCGCCCAGATCGCCCGGCAACGCCTCGTCCAGGTGACGGGCCAGCGGCCAGGTCGCCACGAGCGCAAGTGCGCCAAACAGCGCAGCGGTTGCAGCAGCGATTGCGGAAGGTCGCCTCACGGCCGCGAATCGTACCAGAAGGCGAACAGAAAGTCCGATGCAGGTCGTTCTGGTGACACAATCACGTGAGAGCGTGTACAGTAGGAGCGCACACGATGAGAATCCACTTAATCAACCCAAGTAACGTGTCGTTCGGCATCGGGGTCATCACGCCGCGCTGGCTGTACGTTCTGGCCGAGGCCACGCCCGCGCGGTTCGGCGATCCGGCGATCACCGACGAAACACTCGAGCCGCTGGATCCGTCCACCCTCAGCGCCGGCGACATCGTCGGGATCGGCATCCACACCGGCAACGCGCTGCGCGGCTACCAGATCGGCACGCTGGCCCGCAACGCGGGGGCCTTCGTCGTGTTCGGCGGCATTCACGCCACGCTCTACCCGGAAGAAGCCCATCAACTGGGTGGCGCGCACGCCGTGGTGAAGGGCGACGGCGATCTCATCTGGGGCCGCGTGCTGGACGACTTCGCCCATGGCCGCGGCGAGCGGGTGTACGACGGCGGCCGCATCGAGCCCGAGCATCTGTTGCCGGCGCGCTGGGAGCTCATGCCGTCCGATCGATACATGTGGGCGTCGGTGCAGACCGTGCGCGGCTGTCCGAAGCACTGCTCGTTCTGCTCGGTGTGGAAGACCGACGGCCAGCGGCCGCGCCAGCGCGCGAGCGACACCGTCATCAAGGAGATCGTGGAGCTGCGGCGCCGCGGGTTCCGGTTCATCGCACTCGCCGACGACAACTTCTATCCGGTGACGCTCACCGACCTGCAGATGGCGTCGCGGCGCAGCGACCAGGCGCAGTTCCAGTCGCTCAGCGCGATTCGCGCCGAGCGCTTCGAGCTGATGGAACGGCTGGCGGGGCTCCCCGACGACACGGTGTTCTTCACGCAGATCACCATGGAAGCGGCCGAAGATCCGAAGTTTCTCGACGCGATGAACAAAGCGCGCATCAAGGGCGCGCTCGTCGGCGTGGAGTCGGTGACGCCCCAGGGCCTCAAGGACGTCCACAAGGGATTCAATGCGGCCGGCGAGCACCTCGTCGATCGGCTGCGCGCGTTCCGGCATCACGGCGTCCACGTGCTCGGCTCGTTCATCTTCGGGCTGCCGAGCGACGACGCCAGCACGTTCGACGCGACGGTCGCCGTCGCCCAGCGCGCCGGCGTCACCTTCGCGCAGTTCGTCATGCTCACGCCGTTTCCCGGCACGGTCGATTTCGCCGCCTGGGAGAAGGTGATGGAATCGGACACGACACGCATCGCCGGAACGCCGCTCACGCGGCATTGGCTGATTCCCGACGGGCTGCGTCCGAAGGTCTACACGCCCCACCCGATCATGTCGCCCGATGACATCCGCCGTGGCACGCAGGGCGCCTGGGATCGCTTCTATACGTTTGCCAACATCTGGGAACGCTCGCGCTGCGTGGAATCGCTCAAGGCGCGGCTCGCCTTCGTGCTCGTCTCGAAGCTGTACCGTCAGATGTACGCCAACACCGGCATCGCGACCGACAGCGCACGCATCGGCCGCTCGGCACAGTGGGCGCGCTGGATCGCCAAGCCGACCCGCCGGTTGTTCATGGGGCGGCCAATGCCCGACCTCGCCGTGCCGGTGTGACAGGTAGGATCTACGATCTACGATCTACGATTTACGATTGTCGATGATCGATTGTCGGAAAGGCGACGGGCGGTGCAGTATTATTTCAGCGACACCCCGGCGCCGATAATCATCAGCGTCGTCCGCGGGCTGCCGGGAAACGCGAACTCGGGCGCGCCCGGATCGATCGCGTAGAAGCGAACGTCCAGGCTGAACGCGAGGTGCTGCTTCGCGAACCAGCGTGCGCCGCCGCCGTAATTGATTGTTTTGAGCCGCGCCAGGTCGGCCTCCCCCGGCTCCTCGCCTTCGACGTGGATCGACCAGACTGACTGCCCAATCCCGCCGCTCAAGTAGCTCCAGCCGTGCCCCGTGCCGAAGTTGAAGGAGAGCTGCGGTGCGACCGAGGTGAACCGCTCCGCGACCGGCCGCAGGGAGGTCGTTTGCGCTGCCCCCGTCGGCGGCGTCGAATGCGCGCGGCCAAAGGTCAGCTCGCCGCCGATGCCGAAGGTGATCGCGCGCCACTTGAGCAGATACACGTGCACGCCAACGTCGACGCCGAGGCCGTGGCCGGGGAGTTCGGCCAGGCTGAGTCCTCGGCTTTCCGCGAGCTCAAGCAGATCGTTCGGGAACAGCGGGAACGTGCCGTGGAGGTCGACGACAAAGGGACCGATTGGCGGCGGCGGCTCTTGCGCGTCGGCGCGGGAGCCGAGCGTGAGA
>JAHFUJ010000015.1:0-5590 GCA_023265105.1 Acidobacteriota bacterium | reverse complement strand
GCTCCGCGTTGACCGTCGTCGCGAAGCTGCTGCTGCAGATCCTCGGTGATGACGAGTCGAGAGATGTCGCGCGCCTTCCGCGCGACGTCGTTCATGGCGCGACAGGCGGTAAGGTCGGCCGGCGCCGCGGTTGCCAACGTATAACAGCTGTGGGGGCCATCGTTCCCGCCTCGACTGAGGAACAGGTGCGAGGAGTCGAGCCACCCTCCGTACGGACGCAGGATCGGCGGATCGTCCGGCTGACCCAAGAGGTTGCGGCCGAGGTACGGCAACGGCGCCGGATCGACGCCGAGGAGCGCCAGGAGCGTGGGCGCGAAGTCGGTCTGCCCGGCCGCCACGGAACGGAGGCCGGCGACCCGATCGACCGCCGGCGGCCCTGGCAGCCGGACGAAGAACGGGACGCGATCCGTCAACTCCCACGCGACGTCAGTGGACGGAATGCCGATCGTCGTCGACACGGCCGGGTCGCGGGCAAAGCCGGCGTCGTGATCGCCGAACACGACGAGCGCCGTGTTGTCGAGCAGACCGTTTCGCGCGAGCGCGGTTCTGAAGTCTTCCAGCGCCTGATCGAAAAACCGCATCGTGTGCAGATAGTTGCCGAACGAGGTGCGGTCGAGCGCGCCAAGCGTCAGCACTTTGTGCGCGTCGGGAAAGCCGTCGAAGGGATGGTGCAGGGAAAGCGTGATGAGCCACGCGGCAAACGGCCGCGGCAGTTTTTCCAGGCGAGGGATCATCTGCTGCAGAAAGTCGTGGTCGTTCAAGCCCCACCCGATCTGCTCGGTCAACTGAAAGTCGGCCTCGAACAGACTCTGTTGGAACCCGTACGACGGATGCATGACGCGGCGGTTCCAGAATCCTGGCTCGAATGCCACGGCCGACATCGTCGCATACCCGTGCTCGGTCAGCACGTGCGGCAAGCCGACGTAGTGATTCCCGGAATGCCGAAACGCAACCGCTCCATGGTCGAGTGGGAGCAACGAGACAAGCGACACGAACTCGGCATCCGACGTACGCCCTTCGCTCGTTTGATCGGCGACGTTCGTGAACCGCAAGCTGTCCTCGCTCCAACGATTCAGGTGCGGCATCACCTCTTGTCCGTCGACGCGGTAATCGACCACGAAGTCCTGCAATGATTCGACCTGGACGACGATCAGGTTCTTGCCTCGGGCAGCGCCGAAGCTGGGCCCCTCACCCGCGCGAAGCGGGGCGCGGGCAGCAAACCACGCGCGCGCGTCCTCCAGTTGTCCCGCGGTCATGGCCGGCCGCAGCCACGTGGCGTGCGCGTAGGTCCATGCGTCGTACACGTGGTAGCCGAAGGGTCCGAGCTGCTCGACAACCGCGCGATCGCGAAACATCTGGTCGAGCGCCGTCGACGCCAGGACACGCGGCGCGGAGAGCCAGCCGCCGGCCACGACGAGTGAGGCGAGCGCGAAGGAAGGCGCCATGGCTCGATGCCGCGGCGAGGGGAGCTCGGTCGACCTGCGGTGGAGTCCGACCGCCAGCCACAGGGCGAACGGCAAGTCGATGACCAGCCACACGAGGCTCGGCGTCAACAAACTGCGAATCGATCCCCAGACGCGCGCGGTTTGATGCGCCGCGAGCAACGCCGGCGCGGACAACACGTCGCCAAAAAACCGGTAGTAGACCGCGTCGCCGAGCATCACGAGCGTGCCGAACACGCCGGCGCTGAACAGCACCCACGCGCGAGCCCGTCGCGGCAGCACCAACATGCACACGGCCGGCGGCACGATGGCGCCGGCCGCGGTCAGCCAGTACGCGACAGCGGTCGGCTCGAGCAACGCCTCGCGGAAGAGCATCAACTGTTTCGAAAACAGCGAGGCCGCCGACCACCAGACGTCGGCGCTGCCCGCGAAGGCGAGGAGTCCGGCGGGCAACGGGCCTCGTCGGCGCCGACCGAGAAGCATCGCGCCAGCTATCGCCAACACGAGCGGTACCGGCGCGAAAAAGGCGGCCGGGGTGGGCACGATGATCACGAGTTGGCGCGGCGGATGGGGCGACACCTGCGCGAACCAGGTCACGCCTTCCTCGACCATGTCCCACTGCAGCCAGTAGAAGCCCGGAACGCTCGGCGCCAGCACGCGCCCTGCGACGCCGATGCGCGCGGTTGGAAGCACGACGCCAGCCAGGTCGGTGCGGATGCCCTCGTGATAGGGCAGGGTCCGCGACCGCAACGCCAGCTCACGCGGAATGAGCCACAGCCAGTGATAGGACAGATGCACGCGCGCCGGATCCCAGGCGCGCTCGCCCGTATTGGTGAGCGTCAGCGGGACCGTGACTTCTTGAACCGCCTCGAGCACGCGAGGCGCGCGTCCGTCGACGACAAACGCTCGCGCGTACGGTGGACCCGGCAGGCGCCGACAGCTGGAAGCAAAAAGGGCGAGGAGGAGGAGGAGGAGAATTGAATAATTGGGTAATCTGGTAACTTGGTAATTTATTTGGTGATTGAAATTGGACAATCAATTACCAGATTACCAGATTACCCAATTACCAGATGCACCCTATCCCCTCGCGCCGCTCGTGGCTTGGCCTCTCGGACGCCACACGTGCGACGATCGGCTACGCGCTGCTCACGATCGTCATGACGTGGCCGCTGGCGCGCGGCTTCGCGCGCGACGTGCCGGCCGACCTCGGCGACGCGCTCCTCAACTGCTGGATCCTCGCATGGGATGCCGACCATCTGTTGCGCGCGCTCGGCGGCCATGTCGAGGCGCTCCGGGGATACTGGACGGCGAACATCTACTCCCCGCACCCGTTGACGCTCGCCTACTCCGAGCACCTCACCGCGCAAGCGTTACAGATCCTGCCGATCTACGCGCTGACGAAGAACCCGCTCCTCTGCTACAACGTGCTTTTTTTCTCCACGTTCGTCGTGTCCGGCCTCGGCATGTTTCTGTTCACGCGCGAGTTGACCGGCAGCCGGACTGCCGCGTTTGTCGCTGGGCTCGCGTACGCATTCGCGCCCTATCGCTTCGGCTCGCTGTCCCACGTGCAGGTCCTCTCGTCGGCATGGATGCCGTTCGTGCTCTTCGGGCTTCGCCGCTTCTTCGAGAGCGGTCGCAGCCGGCCGCTCGGCGGCGCCGTACTGGCCTGGATCGCGCAGAACCTGTCCTGCGGCTACTATCTGCTGTTCTTCGCACCCGTAGTCGCGCTGTACATCGCCTGGGAGATGGTCACGAGACGCTCGTGGAAGGACTACGCGATCTGTGGACGTCTGGCCGCCGCGATCGCCATCGTCGCCCTGGCGACGACGCCGTTCGTGCTGCCGTATGTCGAGCTCCGGCGGCTCGGGTTCAACCCGCGATCGTTGGCGGAAGTCGATCGCTTCAGTGCGGACGTGTACTCGTACCTCACCGCCGACGCCGGTCTTCGCCTCTGGGGCCGGCTCGTCCGTGGCTGGCCCAAACCCGAAGGCTCGCTGTTTCCAGGGTTCGCCGTGCTCGGACTCGCCGCGTACGGGCTCGTCGACAGTTGGCGGGCGGCGCGGCCGCGGCACCCGCGCGCCACAGTCCCCGCACGCCTTCTTGGCTGGTCGCTCGTGGCGTCGTCCCTGATTCTCGTCGCGGTGCTCTTCGGCTGGAGGTTGCGGACGGATGTGTTGGGGATCCCGATCAGAATTATCAGCTTGCGGCGTCTGATCGTCCTGGTCAGCTGCTTGGTGGTTGCGTGGCTGGCCTCGTCTCGGCAGGCGCGTCGGACGATGTACGCGTGGCTCGCGTCGCCGGCCGGTGTGCTGGCCGTCGTCACGCTGTGCGCCGTGGCGATGTCGCTCGGTCCGTCCGTGCGCGCACGCGGCCGGCTTCTCGATGACGTCGCCCTGTATGGGGCGTTTTACCACGGCGTGCCGGGGTTTGACGGACTGCGCGTCCCGGCGCGCTTCGGCATGATCGTCGCGCTCGGGCTCGCGACACTGGCCGGCGCCGGCGCCGCGTGCCTGGAGCGCCGGGGCGCCCGGCCGGCGCTGCTCGCGTTTCTCGGCGCTGCGATCCTGATCGAATCGGCGGCCGTGCCGATCGCCATGAACGGCAACGACACGTCCTATCGGCGCAGCGGGCTCGCGCCGCTGCCGCCGCGCGTCGCGGTCGGCGACGGCGTCGCCGACGTGTATCGTTTCATCTCGCGCCTGCCGTCGGAAGCCACGATCGCCGAGTTCCCATTCGGCGAAGTCGCCTTCGAACTGCGGTACGTGTTCTACTCGACGACCCACTGGCGACGCCTGGTCAACGGCTACAGTGGCGGCGGGCCGGCCGAGTACGAGCGGCTCGCCGAAGAGCTGGGCGATGCGCTCGGAGATCCCGACCGCGCGTGGCAGGCGCTGGTCCGCTCGGGTGCGACCCACGCGATCGTGCACGAGGCCAGCTTTGCCGGTGGGCGCGGGCGCGACATCAGCGCATGGCTGCACGGGCACGGCGCGCGTGAGATCGCGGCGTTCGACTCCGATCGCGTGTTCGATCTCCACGGGCTGGAGCCGGTTCGCCCGTGACGCTCCTCCGCTCCCGCCGCTGGTGGCCGTCGGACTGGTCGCTCGTGTCGATGAACGACAAGGTGGCGTGGCTCGTGGCCGGCACCGCCGCGCTGGCCACGGCGGCGGTCGGCGTCGTGTTTGGCACGTTTGCCGCCGGCGGCTCGGACTCGTCCTGTTATCTGATTGAAGCCCGCCTGCTCGCCCACGGCACGTCGCACATCGAGCAACCCCTGGCGCAAACGGCGCCGTGGCCCGACGCGGCGTGGACGTTCGTGCCCGCCGGCCATGTTCCCTCTCAGATCAGTCCAAGCGCCATCGTGCCAATTTGCCCGCCAGGTTTGCCGCTGGCGATGGCGGCGGCCCGCGCTGTCCACGTCAGCGAATTCCTCGTCGTCCCACTTCTCGGCGCGCTGGCGGTGTGGCTGACGTTTCTGATCGGGCGCAGGCTCGACGGATCGCTCACCGGCGCCGCGGCCGCGGTGTTGACGGCGTGCAGCCCGATCTTTCTTTTTCAGCTCGTGCAGCCGATGACCGACGTGCCGGCGGCCGCATGGTGGCTGCTCGTCCTCCTCCTCGCGCTCGGCCGCGGCGAGGGAACGCGGGGCGGATTGACGGCGGGGCTCGCCGGCTCGATGGCGGTGCTGACGCGGCCAAATCTGCTGCCTCTTGCCGGAATCGTGGCGATCCTGGTCGGAATGACCGCGTTCGGCAGCGATCGAACGGCTCGGCGAGCTCGCCTGTACCGCGCGGCGCACGCTGTCGGGCTCTTTCTACTCGGACTCGTTCCCGGACTTCTGGTGTTCGGCTGGCTTCAACACGCGATGTACGGCTCGCTGCTGGCCAACGGATACGGACGCGCGGGCGAGCTGTTCGACATCCGTCACGTGCTGCCGAACCTGCGGCTGTATCCGCAATGGCTGGTGGCCACGCACACGCCCTTTCTGGCGCTCGCGATCGCGGCGCCGGCCGTCATGCGGCGCGGGGCATCCCTGGGCGGCGCACGCGCGTGGCTCTGCCTGGCGTTCGCGGCCGTCACGTTTGCCTGTTACCTGCCCTATCGAGTTTTCGACGCGTGGTGGTACATCCGCTTTCTGCTCCCGTCGATCC
>JAHFUJ010000014.1:22889-35411 GCA_023265105.1 Acidobacteriota bacterium | reverse complement strand
GGCATGTTATCTTGAGACGTGCCCAAAGGCCCCGCGCTCGGTCGTCCGGCGACATACGAGGATCTGCAGCGCGTGCCAGACCATCTCGTTGCTGAGATCGTTGACGGCGAGCTCCACGTCACACCGCGGCCCGCGCTCAGACACGCGCTGGCGGGATCCTCGCTCGGGGATGAACTGGTCTCCCCGTTTCAGAAGGGGCGCGGCGGCCCTGGAGGCTGGTGGATTCTTTTCGAACCGGAGCTTCACCTTGCCTCGGACATTCTGGTGCCCGACCTCGCCGGCTGGCGGCGCCAGCGGCTGCAGGCTGTGCCCGACGAGGCGTTCCTCACGCTGCCTCCTGATTGGGTGGCCGAGATTCTGTCCCCTTCGACCGCCCGGCTCGATCGGGTCCAGAAGCTCACAATCTACGCACGGGAACGCATCCCGCACGTCTGGCTGCTGGATCCTGCGACCGAAGTCCTGGAGGTGCTGGTCCTGGAGCAGGGCCGCTGGGTCGTTCACGCGACGTTTGGGGCGAACGAAGCCGTCCGCGCCGTGCCGTTCGACGCCATCGAGATCGATCTCGCCCAAGTCTGGGGTGATCGCGAGGCCGGACGTTGAGTTGAGCCGGCTTCTCACTCCGGATCAGTCGAGCACCGAAAGCAGCTCTCGTATTCCCATCGCCTCCCGCCTATCGCCTGGACTGGATTACCGGCCGGCGGCTGCGCGTTCGAGGATTCCGGTGTCGTGAACCATCGCGGCCCTGCTGAGGTCTGCTCGGAATTACTGACTGACGCCTTTCCCCGCCGTCGTCACGGAAAAAGGGGCCCGGCCCACCAGCCCAAGAGGAGCGCTACACACCGCGGCGATGTCTCTCGCCGTCGCGTCCGCCCCTTCGAAACGCCGCTTGGTCGCCGTGGCGCTGGATGCAATCGAGGGCCCTCGGTCGCTCGGCGTCGTTGACGGGATAGAAGTCCTCGCGGAGGAACCAGAGACACCAGTGGCGGTATTCGTCAACCTGGATGCCAACAAGCCAGAGGAAGTGGCCTCGGCGGAGGCGACCAGCCGGACCCGTGACGCAGCCCGTCAAACAGGCGACGCGAAGATCTCGGTGAGTGCCACCGACCAGCCCGGCAGAAGAGGTGTTGTCAACACGTCCTCGTGCTCGACGCTCAACTCGGCCACCCGTGCGAACGCGTCCTCGGCTCGGCGATACACCTTGACGATGTCCAGCTCCGGATCGACGACCCAGTACTCACGCACGCCGAAACGCTCGTACAGCTTGCGCTTTGTGACCTCGTCGGTCTTGCGGGTGCCGGGCGACACGATTTCGACGACAAGGTCCGGCGCGCCGCGCACGTGTTGGTCGGTCAGGATCTGCCTGCGTTCCCGCGAGATGTAGAGCAGGTCCGGCTCGACGACGTCGAGAGCGGAGAAGACGACGTCGAATGGGGCGGCCAGGATGTATCCGATGGGGTGATGTTCCAGGTATAGGAGGAATGCGCGCGTGAGGTTCATCGAGACAACCTGATGCTTCGTGTTCGGCGACGGCGTCACGTAGTGCTCCCCGTCGATGAGTTCGTGCCGCTTCCCGTCATCGGGGAAGTGGACGACATCCTCGTACGTGAACTTCACGGACGGCGTCGTGTCCCGTCTCACCTCGTCACCCCTGGCCACGAGACGATGTTACACCCAGCACCACCGCCCATGCCCGGGCCGTTCTGCACGATGCGCTCCACTCGGAAAACCTAGACAATCGTCGATTCGCGTGTGCGGGTGTGCAATCCTCGCCACGTGCCCGCAAGCCGGCGTTGGCAGCTTCTGCGAGGGGAACTGGTGTGACAGGACGTGGCGTCCAGCTTCCGCCTTCGCTGAAGCTTCGGCGGACAGGTTAGCCGGACCCGTGCGCAGCCCGTCAAACAGGCGCGGAAGCCGCCCATAGCGCGAGGTTGAAGTGGAGGTTGGCCTCTTCCTACATCCCGTACCGAGCCCCAACGACGCGAGGGAGTGCGCCACCGAGCGTGGCCCGATGGGGCAGGTAGCCAGGCTGATCGAACCAGCCGATTGCACCGCTGGCGTGGACGAACGCCAAGCCGACCTCGATACCGGCGGACCCTGCCCGTTCGATCTCGGTTTCGGCGTGAGCGGCATGCTCCAGCCATCGCGCTTTAAGCGCCTGCGGCTCGAGCAAGGCCCCCATCTCGCGCAGTTCTGCGAGATCCACGCGTGAGTTCCGGCGCATCTGGTTGAGGAGCAGCATTGGCCCAAAGCCCGGATCTTTCGTGCACGCGGCCCAGACCGCGGCGTGGACGGGGCACCGATCCGCGTAGGTCACCACATCGACTAGGTCTCGGGTCTCCGCGCGGCTGCCCATCGCCAGCGCCTTGTTGGTGAGGGCGTCGAACCAGTGCAGCCTCCATCCAAGCACTTCGTCTGGCTCGATCGGAAAAAAGCGCCACGCCGAATCGAGGCACCACTCGAGCTTGACGCCTTGGTCGCCGCGAGCGATCCACGCCCGGCGGAAGGTGGGTGTCCAAATCTCCTGATGGAGCGAGTAGCCCGCGCGGCGCAGCGTGTCCATGTCCGCGTCGCTGGCGTGCATGACGGCGTCTTCGGCGTCGTGGAAGACATCGACATCCGCGCTCCAACGGAGGGGTTCACGCGCGTTCAACACGATGCCGCCGGCGACATAGCTCGCGGCTGAGCGGTTCTGGGCGAGGAGCCTGAGCACGGCCGTCTGGAAAGGCGTTAGAGGCACTGCTCAATCTCGGCGGCCGTCCGCCACGCGGCCACCGAGCCATGTTGGCGAAGCCTCCGCACGACGAGCTCGACATCGTCACGTGTCTCGAGTTGAGCGTGCGGTCCCCGCGTCCAGAAACAGGCCGGATGATCGCGCAGCGCGCGTTGAGCCCGTGCGAGGGCCTCGTCTGAGGTTCGCCGATCTGAGCTACCAACGGGATACACCATGTCGGTGATTGTAGCGCAGGCCTCAAGATGCCTGGGGCAAGGACCCGTGTTGGCAAGCGTCGCCCGGGTCAATCACCCGCGCCATGACGAATGACTCTCGAAGACGGGCATGTTATCTTGAGACGTGCCCAAAGTCCCCGCGCTCGGTCTGGTCCTGGAGCAGGGCCGCTGGGTCGTTCACGCGACGTTTGGGGCGAACGAAGCCGTCCGCGCCGTGCCGTTCGACGCCATCGAGATCGAGCTCGCCCAAGTCTGGGGTGATCGCGGGGCCGGACGGTGAGCCGACCCCCGCGAATGCCCCAACACGACGTTTCGCCAACAACGCACGAGGGAAATGCCTGCGTGACCTGCGTGATTACCGGCCAGCGGTTACGCCCGAGGAGTCGCGCGCGCCGTAGGCAGGGCGATGGATGGCGATGGCGGCGAGAATAACAAAGAGCACGGCGGCGCCAGGCATCTGCAGCGTGAAATCCGACAATTCCTGAATCGCTATCGCGCACAGCCCCGTCACCGCGCCAGCCCGCAGCCAGTACGTCGCCGCGTCATCGGCCCCCTCGCGAAAGCGCCGCCATATCTCGCGAATGAACAACAGCAGCGCGAGGAGGATCGGTACACCAAGGAGCAGTCCCCCCTCCGCAACAATCTGGAGATAGTCGTTATGGGCCTCGATATATTGGTAGCCGTCCTGCACCGTCTGGTGGTGCAGCATGGCGATGCCGTATGTGTTCAGGCCCGTCCCCGTCAGCGGGAAGTCCTGGATGATGCGAAGTGTATCCTGCCAGAGTGCGAAGCGCCTGCCGAGCTCCGGTTGCGCCACCTGAAACCGCCGCATCACCGCATCCACACCACCCCAAGCCGCGCCCATGACAAGGACGAACACCAAGAACGCCGCCCCGATCGCCCTGCGCGATCCGGAACCCTGCCTGCGGATCACCCACCACCCAAACAGGACAATCGCGGCCACCAAACACAAAAACCCGGACCGAGACACCGTGACGACAACGGCCGTCGCTATGACCAGGAGGGCGAAGCCAGTCAACAGCGTTTCGTTCGCAACGGGCGAAGACAACCACACGAGCCAGCGTCGCCAGCCCGGCTTCACGCCGGGCAACCCACGCGCCAGGCAGCCGCCAAAATAGCCGGCCGCCAGCGCCCACGCCATCACCAGCCAGCCAGCAGTATGGTTCCGGTTGATGAAAGGAGCGGAATGGTGTCCGTCTAGCTTCGGGGGATACCAGAATCCGTACACCACGTCGCTTCCACTGGCCTTCTGCATAAGCTCTAAGAGCGCGACCAGTAGGCCAAGGACCAGGATGCCACGAGCGATCCCGCGCGGCCCGACGGCGCTGATCCCACGAACACAGCCCACGAATAACATCGTGAACGCCGCGAGAAACGCCAGCCCCAGCACGGTCCGAGACGGCGCAATCGACACCGGCCGAAGCGCCGACGAATCTGACGCCGCCCCGCCATCAGCCGAACGCATCGTCGCCTTCGCGAAGAGCTGCCGATAATCGGCCGCCACACTAGAGGGGCTGACGGTGGTGACGGCGCGTCGAGCAAGAGGAACCACTTGGACGAGGCCTCCGAGAGAAACCGCGACGAACGCGAGGGCGAGCGCTCGAGAAGGGAAGCGCGCATTTGGCGACGCGAACAGACCCAGCAGCCCGACGACAACGGAAAACACCAACAGCGGTGCGTAGGCCCAGGAGTACTCGGAGCCGAACGCCAATGCTCCCCAGCTGAGGAGCAGCACGGCTGAAAACGGGAACAGTCGGAGGGGCAGCAGCACGACGGTCTTCGGCATGATAAGACCTTCCCCCAATCACTCGCTCTGAATGAGGCCGTGGCCTTTCAGCCACTGAACCACCTTTGCGAGCGATTCCGCGACGGTTTCGATGTCGCTCCTGATGTGAACGTCCGGCGACAGAGGAGACTCGTACGGATCAGAGACACCAGTGAAACTTCGAATCTCACCGCGGAGTGCCTTTGCATAAAGCCCCTTCTTGTCCCGCCGAACCAGCTCCTCCAGTGGACAATCGACGAACACTTCGACAAAGGTCGCCTCGTGGGCGCGACGAACTTCATCGCGCACCTCGCGGTATGGCGAGATCGCGGCGGTAGTCGCTATCACGCCATGACGCGACAGCAGTCGCGCGACAAGTCCAATCCTTCGAACATTTGTGTCGCGATCTTCTTTGGAAAAGCCCTAAGTTCGTTCGTACTTCGTCGCTGTCAAGAATCTCGACACGACGTCCCCGTTCCACCAGATCGTCGCGTACCGCTTTGGCCAACGTCGACTTGCCCGCACCGGGCAAGCCGGTGAGCCACAGCGTGAATCCCGGGTCATTGTGCGGCATTTCGTGCGGGGGCCTTCACCGCCGGTTCCGATAGAGCTGCCGGTCAACGGCGGCCGCCATGCGCTCGACATAAAGATCCCGGTCGACGAATCGGCTCATTCTCGTCGCCTCGTCTCGCGGGGCCTCCAGCACAGTCGCGTACTCCACATCGAGCACCTCGAAACATCGTCGTGCGCCGAGAAACGACTTCACGCTGTTCAAGTGCTTTTCGTACAGTCCGCGGAAGTCCTCGTCGCTCGTTGCGCCGATGGGCTGCCCGTTCTGGACCAGCATCCTATTCTGTGACTTAATGACCTCATCCAGGTTGCGGTGCATGAACATCACTTTGTAGTCGTTCGCGTCCCTGCCTTCGTGGCAACGTTGAACCGGGGCCTCGGCGAACTCTTGGACAAGCTTCTGCTGCCACTCGACCGGTTGGCACCGATTGCCGGTCTGGCAGCGGTATCTGTATTGGTTGCGATCGGGATGTTGCTGACGTTCAAGGCCACGTCCGACGGAAAGGGATTGCCGTGATCAAGCGTGGCATGCAGGCCGGGTTGTTTGAAATGCGTCTCTTCAGTGACGATCTACGGACAATCTTGCAGGCGCAAGCCGACATCCTGCAAGCGATGTTGATGTACCTGCGGCTGTCGGCAGTTCCGCTGCTCTGGATGATCTTGCCGCTCGCAGTTGTCACCGCCCATCTCCAATCTCATTACGGGTATCAGGGGCTCAACGCTGGAGGTTCGGCGCTGGTGAAGGTCCAGCTGAGGCCCGGATCGGAAAACCAGGCTCGATCGCTGGCGCTCGACCTTCCGCCAGGCCTTCGCGCTGAAACTCCCATGGTCTGGATCCCCGCGCTCCGAGAAGCAACCTGGCGGATCGCCGCGGATCGGGACGGAGACTACGTCCTCAGCGTTGCGCTGGGCGACGCTCGTTTCACCAAAACCGTTCTGGTGTCGAACTTCGTCGGGCGGCGTTCCCCGATCCGGCTGGAATCCGGCATCCTCAATCAACTGTTTTACCCATCGGAACCGCCGCTCCCGGTGGACGCCCCGATCAGCTCAATTGCCGTGACCTACGCGGACGGTTACGTCCCTGTTGCCGGCTGGGATGTTGACTGGCTGATGGCGTTCTTTCTCTTCTCGCTTGGCGTGGCCTTGGTGTTCAAGCATCGCTTCAAGGTCACGTTCTGAAAATCGACACGTCTGATTGTGTTTGTTGCTGCGCTTTAGGACATAGCTCCGGCATCCTGCGCACCAAGAACTCGGCGCCCGCCTCAATCAACCGCTCAGTTCAACGTTGCTTTACGACTTCGAGGTAGGTAGGAGCACTTCTTCTTCGCGCCACACGAGGATCGCGCGTGCTTTCGAGTCGACGACGACATCGAGACAATTCTCAGGTCGAACGGATTCGTCGGAGTTCATCGTTACACTCTGATCGCTGGTATTCGGACAACGCTCTCTCTAGCAGGTCGCAGATCACATGCAGCAACGTGCGGTGCACCTCTTGAACACGCGCCGTCGTCTCGGACGGTACGTTGATGTGTATCGCCGCCGCTTTGCCAACCGGCCCGCCGTCGTGTCCCGTCAAAGCGATCGTCTCAAGCCCGCGTCCGCGCGCGGTTTCGAGCGCCGCGACTACATTCGGAGACCGGCCACTAGTACTGATGCCGAACGCGACATCACCCTCGCGGCCGATGGCCTCGATCTGCCGAGCAAACACGTGAGCGAAAGAATAATCGTTTCCGACGCTCGTCAGCACGCTCGTGTCAGTCGTCAGTGCGATGGCGGCCATCGCGGCGCGCTCGCGCTGAAACCGTCCGACAAGTTCGGCGGCGACGTGCTGCGCGTCGGCTGCGCTGCCACCGTTGCCAAAGATGAGCAGTTTGCCGCCATGTCGCAGCGATGCGACAATCGTGCCGACAGCATCAGTCAGTGGTCGCAAGTCACCCTCCTTCATGCGCTCGTGCACTGCGATCGTGTCGGCGAGCGTTGTCACAATTAAATCGTCCGCACTCACAATTGGCCTGACATCAGTAGGTCTCACCTTCTTCCATTGTGATCGCAGTTCCGTCGTACTAGACCGCGAACCCTGCCTGCGTCGCGTCGTTGTAGAACATCTTCACGGTGTCGAGCGAATAGTCCTCAAGGTCGCGACCGACCACCGACAGTTTCGTGAGGAGGTCGTGCGTGACCGTAATGATGTGACAACCAATGGCATCCGCCTGAAAGATGTTAAGGAGCTCGCGCGGGCTCGCCCAGATTAGCTCGACGTTTGGCGCCGCGCGGAGGATGTCGAGCGCGGCCGTCATCAGTGGAACCGGATCGCAGCCGGTATCCGCGATTCGTCCCGCAAACACCGAGACACAAGCTGGCGCCCCGCCTCGAAGAGCGGACGCCGCGTCGCGCACCTGCGTAAGCGACATGAGGGCGGTCACGTTCACCTTGATGCCGGCGCGAGAGAGACGCTCGACGAGATCGTAAGCGGGCTCGCGGCGCGTATTTGTAACAGGGATCTTGACGTAGACGTTGTCCCCCCAACTGCCGATCCGTTCTGCCTGACGCTCCATTTCCGCGAAATCATCGGAAAACACTTCGAAGGAGATCGGCCGGTCCGGAATCGCCAGCAGCACGTCCTTCGCAAAAGCGCAGTAGCTCGTGATGCCCGCCTTTCGCATCAACGTGGGATTCGTGGTGAAGCCCTTGATGTACGGCCGCCGATAGAGCTCGCGCATGCCGGCGAGATCGGCTCCATCAGCGAAGATCTTGATGTT
This sequence comes from Acidobacteriota bacterium, assembly GCA_023265105.1. Lineage (GTDB taxonomy): Bacteria > Acidobacteriota > Vicinamibacteria > Vicinamibacterales > CAVVIG01 > JAHFUJ01. Next base: position 27,350 of record JAHFUJ010000014.1, on the reverse strand, counting down.
CAGTCGTTCCAATTGTTCCATGGCTGCCTGCTTACGAACGGGCTAGGATCCACTCGACGGCATCGGCGAGCGACGGCACGATGACATCGGGTTTGTCGGGTCGACGTTCGTCATAGTCCCAGTCGATGAAGATCGTCGTGCATCCGACACGGCGACCGGCTTCCACGTCGAGCCATCGATCACCGACCATGAAGCTGGACGCCAAGGTCAGATCGCTCTCGCGAGCGGCCGCTTCAAGCAAACCCGACTTCGGCTTCCGGCACAGGCACCCGTCTCGGTCGTCGTGATGGCAGACCCGAAACTCATCGATTGGCAGCATCGCGGCGAGCCGGGCGTGCATGGCGTCGACGACTTCGCGGTGCAGAGTGCCGCGTGCCACCTCCGGCTGGTTGGTTGCGACGATCAAGCGAAACCCGGCATGGCGAAGACGAACCAATGCCCGCTCAACGCCAGGCAACACGTGAAGGTCTTCCACACACGTCGGCGCGAAAGGCTTTCTGTCGCGCACAACCGGCCGGTTGATTACACCGTCTCGGTCAAGAAAGACGGCGCGATGGCAGCGGGAGTCGATTCCCACTTCGTCTCCTCGGCTTTGAGGATCGGATGCGATACCAGCAGGTGCCACACGATGGCCTGAAACGCTTCGGTGTGTGGCGTGACAGCGTCCGGATTCACCGTCGGCACGATGACACAGGCATCCGCCACCAGCGCGGTGTAGCCGCCGTCGCGCCCCACGACGCCAATGACCTGCGCCCCGACACGACGCGCGTACTGCAACGCCAGCACAATGTTCGGACTGATGTTGTGTTCAAGGCTCCCACCACCGACCGAGAGCACGAACAGCATGTCCTTCGAGTGCAAGCGGCTGCCGTGCAGCCAATTGACGAATACGCTCGCCCACCCTTCGTCGTTGGTACGGGCGGTCAATTCGGACACGTTATCCACAGGGGTATAAGCCTCGATGCCGGTAATCTTCCGGAAATCGTTGACCGCGTGCGAGCAGTTCGCCGCGCTACCGCCGACACCCAGAAAGAAGAGGCGGCCCCCCCGGGCGCGAAGGTCGGCCAGTAGCGTGGCCATCTTCTCGATGACCGACGCATTGAGCTGACCCAGAATCGTCGCTGCTTCGCCTAAGTGCCGTTCAGCAAATGTCATCGCGCCTGCCTCGGTGTAAGAGTGGGAGAACTACGGATCAGCTGAGGGGGTTGAGGTGTCCGACTACCGGTGATCGGAAGGCGATAACGAGCTGCGAACAATCGGCTCATGGATGAAGCTCCCGTAATCTCTCCGTCACATCCACTAGCGTCCTCGGCTTTCCCTCCAAATCGGCGGCGAAATGGCGATCGTCGAGTGGGTCCAACTGAAACCCGACATATCGGCTCAACAGAAATCGAAACGTATTAATCGGCGATGAGGGGATGTCTGTCGTCGCACCGCCGGCATCAGGAAGGTACCAGGCATTCAGAATACTTTGCCGCAATCGAATGCCTTCCGCATCGGGATCCATGAGAGCAGGACCATGATCTCCTTCAACGACGATGATCGGAGGCCGCGGCGAACTCGACAGGATCTGGTCGATCGCATTCAGGAGTTGGGAATTCGCGAAATTGACCTGTGAAAAGTAGAGCGCTCGATTTATTTTTACCTGGCTCACAATCTGCCACACAGGCAAGAACTCGCCGCCATCTGTAAACATGTAAGGAACGTGGGTAAGCATCAAGTGCACGTACACGAGCTTTGGCCCGTTGGTTACTATGGCCTCACGGACGGCATCTAATCGACAAGGATCCAAGCGAGAGTTCCTGAGCCCCCAGAGAAGGTTCTGGGCTATGGGCTTCCCAAGGACAGTCATATTTATGAGTTCGAGACTGAAGGAATTTAGAAACGGGTTCTCCAGTGGCTCCTGACACTTACCGCCGCCTCTAATCTCGTCCCAGATTGAAAGGTCAACAAGCTTGTAACCTGCCGATTGCAGGTATCGATACACGGTGTTGTGGCGGATCGACTCCACTATTTCCTGTGGACTTTGCAGCAACTTGTACTGGCCGGCGCCGACTGGAGCCGAGGCCAAGTAGTCCATATTCAAGGTTGCCGCCAGGGACAAATATGTCGCGGGGTAATTGCTATATGACCGCTCTGAGGCAGTGAAGCCGCGCCGGACCAGCTCTCCGAGAAACTTGGTGTTATCAAACCCCAACAAGCTTCGGAACTCTTTCTCCCCGCCGTAGGCATCCATCAGGAAGAAATAGATATCTGGAGGATTGCTTTGGACAACGTGTGGAGGCGTTTGATCGCCCGACGAAGGGAGTGACTGGGGTGCGTCATGCCGTTGGCTCCACATGCCGGAACCGATCGGGAGCAGCAGCAATAGCACGGCAAACACATTTAGGGACCTGACAGCGTTCGGTCTGGCTGCGATTTTGAACGGGATCAGCGCGAGACCCAGGCCGAGGACAGCCAACCACAGAGGAATCGCAATGGTATGCGACCAAATGCGAATTCCAAATACAGTTCGGCCTACGACAAGCGCCCGAGCGGAGGCATAGGAGAACATCCACATCAGGAAGAAAGTCGCAATGAATGGCGCTGTGTCTCTATCACGCAGCACGATCTGGAGCAGTCCAACGATAAGCGTCGTGACGAGAAAGAGCACCGCCGCGTCCACAGCGAACTCGATAGATCGTGGCACGCCGACAATGTAGGCGCACACGTACACCATTGGGTACATTGCAACGAGGAAGGGGAGAATCCTGGACTGTTTCACGGATGCGAAGCCGACGTCAGAGTCCGCATCAGATACATGACGCGAGAAGACGAGCTGAGGCTGTCCCTTCGCTCTACTTTGAAATGTCTTTGAAATTGCGCCTCGAATTCCTGCTGGCTGTAATTCGTGAAAATGTCTTCCCGATCCCTCAACATCACCTGGACGCGAGGATCGTCTTTAGGGATGAATTCCACAACCAGGTGTTCCGTGTGTCTGGAAAACAGATCAGCCACCATGTTCAGGGGCACGTTGTTGCTGATAACCAAGTGATGGACCAGTCCCAGACCCAAAATGAGACCAGGCTTGCCCCTTCGAAAAACGGACCGCCGCTCCTGATTGGACCAGCCTATGGAGGCGCTTGGATTTGTCAGATCCATAAAGAGAGGGAGAAGGAAGCGTTGCTTCTTCTGCTTCATTTGCAGGTAACTTGCTTCCACGCATGCCGGGTCAGAATCCATCGAGACTGTGAAAACTCCATGATCCGCAACCTGTCTGCTGAAGTACCCGGTGTTCGCCCCAAAATCCCAGGCAGCTCGAACATCGAGAAGGTCCAGATAGGTGCCGAGGACAGCTCTTTTGGAGATGAAGTAGGGCGACTCGGTGAGTTCTGGCGAATCGTAGGTTGACCACGATACCGGCGGCGGTCTCCAACATAACGACTCAACGGTGGACTGCAGGTGGTCGATCAGGCTGTGGAAGGAGTTCAAGGAGAAGGTTCGCGAGGTCGTAATCTTGTGGGAGAGATCTGCTTTTACGTGCCCAGCCAATGAATGGAGGTGCAGGTATGCGAGCAATCCGGGACGAAGCCAGGACCGGAGCGGCATCAGAGGACGAACCAGATCCAGCGGCAACCCATCGATGTAGGATCGAAGCAGCTGGGAAAGCCTTACGTCTCGATAGGACATCAGCGCCAATGGCGCAAGGAAATGCTGGCAGAACTGCCTGAACGCAACCCATGGCCGCCCTGGACGATAGATCTCGAACGAGAGTGTATCGATCAGTGATGCTGTTCCATCCACGAATTGAATGTTGAAAGCGCTGGCATCCTTGAGCGACATGCCATGCTGTAGTGCCGTTCGTTGTATTTCGAGGGTTGTGAGGGCCGCGTCTTTCAGTTGGCTGAAGCACCACTCGTAAGGATAGGAAATAAAAGGAACGCGCCTTGGCTTGAGGATTTTGTAGCAACCGGCGGGGGGCTCGGACGAACACTCTTCGAAGGGCAGCAGGAGCTCTCTGCTAAACAGATTGTCGCGCAATCCCCCTTCGACCAACCGATCGTAGTCAGCCTGATACGGCAGGCCGACCCATCTGAAGACATTCCCTTCCGATTCGAAGACAAATCCGTCCGGATCTCTGAAAGAACTCTGTTCCGGACTAGGCGGAATCCCGGCGCCCATTCCCAAATACCTTCCGCAAAATCCTGGTCAGCACCGGCTTGCCATGGACCACGATACTCTTCAAGAAAATGACGCCGGCGAGTAGCGCTGCTATGACGAATTGGAGCAAATAGCTGCCGCTGCCCGGGTCCAGGTATTGAGCCTCGGCAGTGGCCGTACTCAAGAGCATGGCAGCAGCAAGGATACCGACGGAGAGCGTCAAGTGCCGGCGGAAGCCATTCACCTTTTGGACCTTCATGAGTCCAACAGCCTTAGGGTCTATTCGGACCACGATCATGCCTTCTGAACTCCGTCGCTTGC